>NZ_LIUF01000001.1:681666-1022500 GCF_001280425.1 Haloarcula rubripromontorii
CCGCGGGCCTTCCACTCGTCGAAGAACCGCTCTGCGGTCTCCGGGACGGCATCGGGCGCGACGTCCAGCACGTCGGCGGCCTCGGTGAGCGCGTCCTCGGTGCGCTGGGTGGCCTCGATGGCGGCGTTGCCCGCCGCGAAGGTCAGCCGGATGACGCCGTCCTGAATTCGCTCGGTGTTCAGGAGCTTGACGGCCCCGATGTCGCCGGTGCGGGCGACGTGGGTGCCGCCACAGGCCTGCACGTCGTCGCCGACGGTGATGAGCCGGATCTGCTCGCCGGCCGGGATACCGCCCTGATAGAGGTCGAAGCCGTACCGTTCCTCGGCCTCGTTGCGGTCGGGCCACTCCTGTTTGACGGCGATATTATCCTGCACGATGTCGTTTGCGAGCCGCTCTATCTCCTTGACCTCCTCGCGGCTCACCGACTCGTAGTGGCGGATGTCGATACGGGCAGAGTCGGTCCCCTTCTGGGCCCCGGCCTGCCTGACGTGTTCGCCGAGCACTTGCCGGGCGCTGTGGATGACGATGTGGGTCGCCGTGTGGTGTTGCATCAGGCGCTGACGACGGGTGGCGTCGACCTGCCCGCGGACGAACTCGCCCTTTCCGGGGTCGTCGTCGCAGGTATGGACGATGACGTCGCCGTACTGCTGGACATCGGTCACCTCGGCGGAGACGTCGTCGGTCGACAGTGTCCCCTCGTCCGGCGGTTGGCCGCCACCTTCCGGGTAGAACATCGTCTGGTCGAGCACCACGTCGTAGGTGTCGTCGTCGCGGTCGAACACCTCAAGCACGACCGCCTCGAACTCGGTCCGCTGCTGGTCCTCGTAGTAGAGCCGGTCGGTCTCGGGCAGTTCTTCGAGTCGCTCCGCGTAGGGCGTCTCGGATTCCTCGGTCGCCGCGTCGCCGCCGCCGTGGCGCTGGGCGACGACCGCGTAGAAGTCATCGGGCACGTCGACCGCGACGCCCTTCTCGGCGGCGATTTCCTCGACCATGTCCGGCTGGATGCCGTGGGAGTCGTACAGTTCGACCAGCTCTTCGGTCGGTATCGGCTCGCCCTTCTCGGCGTACTCCTCGGCCAGCTGCCGGACGCGCCGGCCACCGCGGTCCAGCGTCTCGCGGTACTTCTCGACCTCGGTGCGGACGATGTCGCGGATGGTGTCGCGGTTCTCGTAGTCGAGGCGCTCGGCCTGCATATCGACGAGTTCGTCCAGTGGCGCGTCGACGCCGACGCCGTCGACCAGCCGCTTCGTCCGGCGCAGCACCATCCGCGCGAGGTAGCCCGTCCCGACGTTCGAGGGGACGATGCCGTCGCCGAGCATATACGCGAGCGTCCGGCAGTGGTCGGCGATGGCGTAGATGTCCTCAAGCGGGGCCATCAGCTCGCGCAGTTCCTCGACGTCGACGCCGACCTCGGCGGCGATGGTGTCGCGCTCTGCCTCGATGTCCTCGGCCTCGTCGATGTCCATCCGGCCTGCGAGCTTCGCGGCCTCGTGGACGATACGCTCCTCCTCGTCGGTGAGTTTGATGCCGGCGTTGTCCTTGAGGAAGGCTATCATGTCGGGGTAGACCGCCTCGTACACCGTCGGTGTCCCCTGGCTCATCCAGGTCCACCGCTCCAGCCCGTAGCCGGTGTCGACGATGTAGGTGTCCATCGGCGAGTAGCGGTTGCCGTCTTTCATCTCGTACTCGCCGTCGGGGTCCTGCTCCATCGACATGAACACGAGCGTGGCGAGTTCGGCCCCGCGGTAGATGACCTCGATGGCCGGGCCGGCGTTGCCGCCGCCGACCCATGGGTCCTCGATGTAGACGATTTCGTCCAGGTTCGCGCCCATCTCCTCGAACAGTTCGTCACAGAGCTGGACCGTTTCGTCTTTCCAGTACACCTCGCCCTCGTAGGCGTACTGCTCGGGGTCCTCAATGTCCTCGCGGGCGTTGAACGCGTGGTGGGCCATCATCTCGAAGGCCATCGTGTGCCGGCCCGTTTTCCCGACGTTGTCGATGTCCTGCATCCGGATGCAGGGCTGGCTGATACACAGCGGGTTCGCCGGCGGCGGCGTCGTCCCGGAGGTGACAAGCGGCTGGAAGTCGTAAATCGACGCCTGCGTCAACAGCACGTCGTCGCGCCAGCGGTTCGCCGCCACCGGGTACGGGTCGATGCGCTCGTGGTCGCGCTCCTCGAAGAAAGAGAGGAACGCCTCGCGCATCTCCGTCAGCGAGTGGGACTCGTCGAAGCCAGGGTTGTCGATGAAGTCGTACTCCGCACACGGCGGCTCGCCGCAGGTCTCACGCTCGATGCGGGACCAGAACATGTCGCCACAGGAGGCACACTCCTGGCGGTGGAAGCCCTCCTCCTCGAAGTAGTCGAGTTGGTAGGCCTCGTCGAGGTCGCTCATTGGTGTTCAGTTGGCCCACGTTCGCCTAAAACTGTTCCGAAGGGGCCGGCAGTGTCCCCAGTCTGTCAGAGCGTGACTGAGGATTCCCCGGATAAGGTCTTCGGCACGACTACTTCCTCGGTTGTCATCCCGCCCGCCGGCGAAGTAATACGTAGCGTCGCAGTCTCACCTTCGGGCAGCGGTTCGCCGAACGTGGTAGCACCATTGATTTCCTGACTCTCGCCGAGATCAAGAGAGATCGTGAATCGGTCCTCAACGTCGTTTAACACCGGCTGAGAGCCGTCGTTGTCTTGAACCGTCGAGACGACAAACCGGCCATCAGGTTCACCCTGTGCACCGCCGGCCGCGAGCTGGTAGTACGACCCGCTCGGACCGATCCACTGAACGGTCGTCTTGTCCAGGTCCACGTTCCCCGCACCCGGTGCCCGCTTGACCGTGATGTTCACCACGCCGACCTCACTGTTGCTGGTGAAGTGGTCACCGGTCATGCCGACGACCTGGATGCGGTTGGTCGTCGAGTCGCTGGACTGCTGGCCCGTCGCCTGCGCGGAACTCTGCAGGAACCCGGCAGTGTTGATGAGTACGCCAGCGGCGATTGCCGCGACCAGCACCATCGCGATAAACACGATCAGGGTGCCGATCCCGACCTGTCCGCGGTCCTCGCCCGTCCCCTCCGTAGATGGTCGTAAACGTTGCATTTCAGTTGTTGATACTCTTATGTAGCTTTCATAATAAACTTCACCGACCAGTTATCAGGTGTGAAAAATTGGAGACTCTCGGTACGAGACCCTTACTCGCCCTGCGCAAGCGAGGCCAGCATCGCTTCGAGTTGGACGCGCTCGTTCGCGCCGCGGGTGATCCGATAATCAGTTTCGCCGATGCGTTCGAGTACCCGGACGGCTGCGTCGTCGTCGATGTCGAACTCCCAGATAGAGCGGTGCAGTTGGTCGATGATGTCGCCGCCCGCGATACCCTCCTCTGTCAGTAGTCTATCAAGGGTTGCCCGCGAGGCAGTGAAGTCGCCGTCCAGCGCCGACTGGACCATCTCCCGGATCTCCTCGGGCCGGGCCGTCGAGGTGATGGCGTACACCGCCGACTCGTCGACCGTGTCGCCGCTGACCGAGGCGGCCTGCAGGCCGTTGATGGCCTTGCGCATGTCCCCGTCGGCGGCGTAGACGAGCGCGTCGAGTCCGTCTTCGGTCAGTTCGATGTCCTCTTGGGCGGCGATATTTCGGATTTCCTCAGCCACGGCGTCATCGGCCAGCGGCGAGAAGCGGAAGACGGCACATCGCGACTGAATTGGGTCGATGATCTGGCTGGAGTAGTTACACGAGAGAATGAAGCGAACGTTGTTCGAGAACTGCTCCATCGTCCGGCGCAGCGCCGACTGGGCGTCGCTTGTCAGGGCGTCGGCCTCGTCGAGAAAAATGATACGGTACTCGACGCCGCCGAAGCTCGTCCGGGCGAAGTTCTTGATGCGGTCCCGGACCACGTCGATACCGCGCTCGTCGGAGGCGTTCAGTTCGAGGAAGTGCTCGCGCCAGTCGTCGCCGTACAGCTCACGGGCGATAGCCGTCGCACACGTCGTCTTGCCCGTCCCTGCCGGCCCGGAAAACAGCATGTGGCTCAGGTCGTTACGCGAGACGTAGCTCTTGAGCCGCCCAACGATGTTCTCGTGGCCCATCACGTCGTCGAGCGTCTGCGGGCGGTACTTCTCGATCCAGACCTCCTCGCGTCCCGCCCGCGACTCGGACTCGGCCTCACTCATGGGCGAATCGAGGCGTGGCCCGGTCTTAACTCTTACAAACTAAGCCCTGCCGAGTGAACGACCGCCTCCGCGAGAGTTCTCGCGCTTTCGTGGAAGCGAAAGAGCGCCGTGCGCTTATTGTGGTCGGCAATCTCGAAGGTAGCGAGAGTCGACAGTCTCAGGTGTGTCGGCCAAGTACGGCCGGGCATGCACGTCACCGTCGAGATTGCCGGCGAAGACACCCACGAACTTGAGGTGGACGCGGACGCGACATACGGCGACCTGCTCGCACCGGTCGACCTGAACCCCCACGAGGTGTCGGTTCTCGTCGACGGCGAACACGTGCCGACTGACCAGCCCGTCACGGCCGACCACGTTCGGGTCGTGCGTCTCATCAAAGGCGGATAAGGCGTTGAACAGTAGCTTCCAGCACAGCGATGCACGTCCGTACAGCACACCCCGACGAAGTGCCCGCCGTGATGAACGTCCTCGACGGGGCAGTCCTCTCAATCGCCGTGGAAACCGTGCGAGCGGGTGCTGAAGACGGCGGGACACTCGTCGCAACGTCCGGTGACAGCGAGACGGATGGGCGCGTTCTCGGCGCACTCGTAGTTGATGGGACCCATATCGAAGCCATTGCCGTCCGGCGGCGTCGGCGCGGACAGGGTATCGGAACGGCGCTCGTCGAGGCAGCGCTCGACCGGCGGGGCCGGGTTACCGCCGAGTTCGACGCGGACGTGCGACCGTTCTACGAGCAACTCGAGTTCGACATAGAGCCTCTCGACAGCGAATCCGACCGATTTCGCGGGGTCCGCGAGTAGCCCCGTCGGAATCAGTTCTGCCGGCCTGTCAGTTCTTCAATAGCCAGTTCGTACAGCGTCACGTCCATCTCGTCGGTCGGCTCGTCGAACACCCGAATGGGCGCGTAGCGCTCGTTTATTTCGACGGCCTCGTAGGCTGGGTCGCCGTCGGGAATGGCCGTTATCGGTCCCCGGGCGACAATGCTCCAGCCGGTCCACGACTCCGCGTCCGGCGTCGCCGCCGTCTCGGTAACGACATACGTCGCCGTTTCAGTGGCGTCGAGGTACGCCGACTTCTCGCTCTCGCTCGTCTCGCCCAGACGGAAGTACAGCGATCCGCCCTCGTAATGGTGAAACACCGGGAAGGCGTACGCGTCGTCGCCGTCTGCCAGCGCGAGCACGCCGCTCTCGCTCGCGGTGAGACGGTCGCGGACGGCGTCGTCGGGCATCCCCTTTGTGTAGGCGAACGCGATATCGGTGTCCATAGGCCGACGACGCACGCTGTGGGCTTAAACGAGGGGTTCGACCAGCTCCCGACCGGCATCGAGCAGTTCGTCGACGCGGGCGTCGCTGCCGGCCTCAGCGTAGACACGGAGCTTCGGCTCTGTGCCCGAGGGCCGGACTAGCACCCACGTCCCGTCTTCGAGCCGAATCTTGAACCCGTCGACAGTGTTGATACCGTCGACAGCGGCCCCTGCCAGCGCGTCTGGAAGTGCGGTTTCGAGGTCGTCGAGGACGGCCTCCTTCCGGTCGTCGGGGCAGTCAACGCTGATGCGGTCCTGGTGGATTTCGCCGTGTTCGTCCAGCAGTCGGTCGACACGAGCGTCAAGTGGTTCCTCGCGCTCGGCGGCAGCGGCGACCAGCGCCACCAGCACGCCGTCCTTGTTCCGCAGGTGGTCCGGCAGGCCGAAACCGCCCGATTCCTCGCCGCCGAACAGCGCGTCGTGGTCGGCCATCGCCTCGGCGACCCACTTGAAGCCGACAGCGACCTCGTGGACGGCCTGCCCGTGGGCCTCGGCGACGCGATCGACGATGCTCGACGTGGAGACCGTCCGGACCACGTCGCCGGCGGCGTCTTCGAGCAGGAAGTCGTACATCGCGGCGAAGAACAGATTGGGGTCGAGGTAGCCCCGCTCCGGCGTGACGACGCCGATGCGGTCGGCGTCGCCGTCGTTGATAATCCCCAGTGCGGCGTCGCCGTCACAGACGTGTTCGACGAGTCCCTCGGCGTTCTCCGCCGACGGTTCGGGTGAGCCACCGCCGAACTCGGGGTCTTGCTCGCAGTTGAGCCGGGTCACGTCAGCGCCGGCAGCTTCGAGCAGGGCGTCGGTAACGCCGCGGCCGCTGCCGTACAGCGCGTCGTAGGCGACCGGCAGGCCGTCGAGGTCGGTGTCGACGTAGTCCAGCGCGTGCTCGTGGAACGGAGTGATGAGGTCGTCCTCCGTTCGCTCACCCCACTCGGCTTCGGGGAGCGGGTCGAGGACGGCGAGGTTCTCCTCGAAGGCAGCCGTCCAGTCGGGCAGCGCCGGCGAGCCGTCGCCGGGGATGAACTTCACGCCGTTGTACTCCGGCGGGTTGTGGCTGGCCGTGATCTGAAGTGCCCCGGCCAGATCGCGGTCTTTCACCGTCCAGGCAAGGATTGGTGTCGGCGTGTCTCGGTCCGGCAAGAGCACGTCGAACCCGTTGGCGCGCAGGACGTGTGCGAGTTCGTCGGCGAACCCGGGCGAGGTCTCGCGGGCGTCGTATCCGATGGCGACGGTCCCGGTCTCCCCGCGCTCGGCGAGCGTCGTGGCGACGGCCTGGCCGACCATCCGGACCCGCGGCTCCGTGAACACGTCCAGCGTCGCCCGCCAGCCGTCCGTCCCGAAGGCGATTGCACCTGCGTCGGCATCCGCGTCGTTGTCCATAGCCCGCGGTTCTCGGCCCCCCGACAAAAAGTCACGCCTCATCGGCGAGCTGTCACGTTGCGGTCCCGGGCGGACGGGTTCAGGTACCAGCACCCGGGACGGTCGAGCGAACCGAGGACGGCTTCGAGTACGGCACCCGGGACGGCGACGCCGGTCGACGAGTCGAACCGTCGTGGCGGCCGCTCAGATATCGAAGTCCGCTTCGGCGTCGCTGGATTCGACGAGTCGTTCCTTCTCCGCTCTGGAGTACTGCTTGATCTCGTATTCACGGCTCATTGCGTCGGACTGTGAGTCAAACGACTCGACGTGGATCAGTTCGACCGGCGTTCGGCCGCGCGTGTACTTCGCGCCGTCGCCGGCGTCGTGCTCGCGGACGCGGCGTTCCACATCGGTCGTGTAGCCGGTGTAAAACGTGTTGTCGCTACAACGGAGGACGTACACGTGGTAAGGGCTCCGCGCGGTAGTCATCGCACGATGCTGGTGGCCCAGTGGGCCTCACACTTGTTGGGCGCGCTCTCTCGATACCTCGGCAATGCCAGCGTTTGCCGAGCAGTTGGGACACGCCCGGATGTGTCCGCGTTCATCCGCGAACACTCGGGCGAACTGGTCTGAGACGTGCGCGCCGCAATGATCACATTCAGGCATCGTGTTCGTCGGCGACACCACCGCCGACGTATACGCGTACGCGCGTTACTCTCATAGCTCTTTACCCAAATACTTGGGTATGCCCGCGGTCGGAGAGGGTTGCTAGTCCCGTGCATCGTCGAGCTGTCTGGCGATTAGGCCGGCTTGCGTGCCGGCGGTGAAGCCGGCGTCGATGTTCACGACGGAGAGGGCGGTACAGGACTGGAGCAACCCAGAAAGAGCCGCCTCACCCTCGCCGCCGTGGCCGTAGCCGGTCGAGACAGGTAAACCGATGATTGGCACGTCGACGAGACCGGCGACAACCGTCGGAAGCGCACCTTCGCGGCCCGCCGCGATGATGAGAACATCCTGGTCTCGGAGGCCATCGACCGCGTCTATCGTCCGAGCAAGGCTCGCAACGCCGACATCGTCGATACGGGTCACGGTGGCCCCCATCTCCTCGGCGATGAGCGCGGCCTCACCGGCCGGCACAGCGTCAGACGTCCCGGCAGTGACGATACCCACTGACGCGTCCAGCGACGGGCGTTCGAACGCCGGCGTTGTCGCCACCAGCCAGTTCGAGCGGTCGTCCCAGCGAACTGTCGCGTCCGGGGCGGTCTCGTCCAGTCGCTCCCGGACGGTCGTTGCAGTTGCTGCGTCGAGCCGCGTCACGATAGCCCGCTCCGTCGTCTCGATGGCTGTCGCCGCCAGCTCCGCCACTTCCGTCGGCGTTTTCCCGTCCGCGAGGACAGCTTCGGGGACGCCGGCACGGTTCTCCCGGGCGGCGTCGAACCGACCGGCCCCACTGGTCGCGTAGCCCGCAAGCGCCGCCTCGGCTTCTGCCGGGGAGAGGTCGCCCGCCGCAACCGAATCGAGTATCTCGCGCATAGGACCCATTCGGGGATACGACCACTCCTATCCGTCGGTCCAGGTCGGCGTCTCGGCACAATCAGGGTCGAACCTGTGGGAGCGCGCGTGAGCGACGCTCGGCCGGCGTAACGCGACAATAGCCGTCTGGAGCAGGTCAAAAGGCGTATTCTGACGGAGTTAGTCGGACACAATTGTGGATTTATAAGGGGTTATGTGTCGTATAATGCCTCAAACTGCCGGTAATAGGGTCGAGAGCGAACTAATTGGAGAAAGTATATAAGTAACCCCCGTCGATACCTCGTCTGTATGGCAGACCTAATCGTCAAAGCCGCCGTTAAGGAAGAGCTCAACGACATGAACGTAGCGTCCGACTTCTACGACGCACTCGACGAGGAAGTCGAAGAGCTGCTTCAGGACGCAGCCCGACGAGCCGACGAGAACGACCGGAAGACGGTCCAGCCGCGCGACCTGTAAGGTCGTTTCAAGCAGCGTATTTTTTTGCGACCAGCTGACCAGCGGCAGCTACTCCGAGAGCGGTCGGACGGTGACGCCGTCAGTGGTGCCAACGTGAATCTCATCAGCCATATCGACGAACAGTCCGTGCTCGACAACACCGGGGAGCGCGGCGAGGTCGCCGGCGAGCGCGGCAGGGTCGTCGACAGCTCCGAAGTCACAGTCGAGCACGAGGTTCCCGTTATCGGTGACGACGGGGCCGTCCTTACGTTCTGCACGTCGAAGCGACGGGTCACCGCCCAGGTCTGCAACCGCCGTGGCGACCGTCGAGCGAGCCATCGGAAGCACTTCCACGGGAACGGGATGTGAGAGCACGTCCGCCTCCTTCGTCGGATCGGCGACGACGAGAAAGCGGTCAGCGCTCGCATCAACTATCTTCTCCCGGGCGTGCGCTGCGCCGCCACCTTTGATGAGGTTGCCGCCGGCCACCTCGTCGGCCCCGTCGATGGCGAGGTCGACCGATACGTCGTCGAGGTCCGCCAGTGGGATGCCACAGTCCCGGGCCAGCTGGCGGGACTGGAACGACGTGGGGACGCCCGCGACGTCGAGTCCGGCGTCGACCGCCCGCCCGATGGCGCGGATGGCGTGGGCCGCCGTCGACCCGGTCCCCAGCCCGACCACCATGCCGTCCTCGACCGCTTCGGCCGCCGATTCGCCCGCTGCTCGTTTCGCCGCGTCGGAGCCGCCCTGTTTCATGTGCGGTGGGTCGACAGACGCGGACAAAACGTTTGTTCTCCCGACTCCAAGCGCCCGCATGGCCGACTGCACGTACTGTGGCTGTCGGGTCGAGGCCCACGACCCTGTCTACGTCAGCGAGTCTCCCGAGGGAGAGCCGACGGGCCGATTTTGCAACTACGGCTGTCTGGCGGCCCACATCGACGCGGCAGACCTGACGACCGGCACGGTCTGCGAGTGGTCACCGGGGCAGTAGCGGCCCGCGACGGCCGTCCGATGCCGGATGGATTTTAGGGGCGGCCCGACCCAGAGAGCAGTAATGACACAGTTCGGAACGAGCGGCATTCGCGGCCCCGTCGGCGAGACGGTGACGGCCGAGTTGGCGCTGTCGGTGGGACGGGCGCTCGGCGTCGACTGCGAGCGGGTGGTCGTGGGCCGTGACCCGCGGGCGAGCGGCGAGTACCTGCAGGCGGCACTCGTGGCCGGCCTCCGAGAGAGCGGCGTCGACGCGGTCGACCTCGGCACCGCGGCGACGCCAACCATCGGCCGAGCGGTGGCCTGGCAGGACGCCGACGCCGGCGTCGCGGTGACAGCGAGTCACAACCCGCCGGAAGACAACGGAATCAAGCTCTGGCAACCCAGCGGCCAGGCGTTCGATGCAGACCTGCGAGCGACCATCGAACGGCGGCTAGACGAGAACGCGTTTGCGCCGGCAACGTGGGACGAGAGCGGCGACCACGAGTCGTGGGACGCCGGCCAGCGCCACGTCGACGCGCTGGTCGCCGAAGTCGGCGAGCAAGATCTCGACAGTCACGTCGTCGTCGACCTCGGTAACGGTGCGGGCCGGGTCAGCGTCGACGCTCTCACAGAGCTTGGCTGTGCCGTCGAGACGCTCAACGGCCAGCCGGACGGCGCGTTCCCCGGTCGCCCCTCGGAGCCGAAAGCCGAACACTGTGAGTCGCTGACGACGCTGGTGGCCGAGTCCGACGCAGATCTCGGTATCGCCCACGACGGTGACGCTGACCGGATGCGGGCGGTGGCGGCCGACGGGACCTTCCTTTCGGGCGACGTGTTGCTGGCCGTGTTCGCCCGTACCGCGGCGTCACCGGGCGAGCGGGTCGCCGTGCCGGTCGATACGAGTCTCGCCGTAGAGGACCACCTCAGCGATATCGACGTCTCCGTCGAGTACACCCCGGTCGGAGACGTGTACGTCGCCGAGGCTGCAAGTGCTGAGGGGGTCGCCTTCGGCGGCGAGCCAAGCGGTGCGTGGATCTGGCCTGAGCGAACGCTGTGTCCGGACGGTCCGCTGGCGGCCTGTACCGCCGCCGCACTGGACAGCGAACGCCCGCTGGGCGACCGCGCCGTCGACGTGCCGGAGTACCCCATCCGCCGGGACAGCGTCGAAACTGACGAGAAAGAAGCGGTGATGGACCGCGTTCGTGAGACAGTGACCGAGACCTACGACGACGTGACGACGCTCGACGGCGTCCGCGTCGACCTCGGCGACGCGTGGTTCCTCCTGCGGGCCAGCGGTACACAGCCGCTCGTTCGGATTACCGCCGAAGCCCGTAACCCGGACCGTGCTGATGCGGTGTTCGAGGAGGCACGCACACGCCTCACGGACGCGCTGGTATAGAAGGTGAGACGAAAAGATCCGAAAACAGCAGTTGGTAGCGAGTGCAGCCGGCGAGGAAAACGTCCCCGCAACCGTCAGGTCACAGGGCGGCAGTTCCTGACCGGTTCTATCCGCGACGTGTGGACCGGGCCTCACGGACGTCTGCCCCGTCGCGAATCTTGTCTTCGCACTGCGGACAGACCCTGGGCTTTTCGACCCCGTTCGGCGTGAACACACGCGCGTAGTCAGCCGTTACAAAATTACCGCAGTTCTGGCATTCCGGCATACAACCCTGTATGTGGGTTATACCCTCTTAATTGTTATTGGTTTGGTAAGAGTTCGCATACGGGGCGTTGGCGTCGCTACCGGGGGAAAACACCGTTTCGTTCGAAAGAAGGGAACGTCAGCAGAGAGCGCAATGGGGGCGCTAGTGTCGATTGGCTGTTACAACGACATCCAAGGAGCGGTGGATTTGGGGCGGAGTGTGGGCGGTTAGTCCTCGAAGGAACTCGTGATGGTGCCGTCCTCGGAGAGTTCGATGACGCCGTCGAAGAGGTCCCGGAACGCCGCGACCGTCTCCTCGTCGTGAACCTCGTCGGCGAGGTGGAACATCCCGACAGCGTCGTACTCGTCTAGCAGGTCGAGGATGTCCTCAACGGCTGACAGCGCGCCCGCCTCGTCGGCGTAGTAGATGAGTTCCGTCAGCGAGTCGAAGGTCACGCGGAGTTTCCCGTCGTGGTCCTGCAGGAACGTCTCGGTCTCCGAGACGATGCCGGACAGGTCATCCGGCGCGGAGACGTACCGAACGCCCTCGGAGCGGCGGCGGGTGTAGCCCCGTTCGACCGACAGCGTATCGAGGATAGTCGCCTTCGACTCGTCGACCTCGTAGTACTCCAGTTTCTGCTTGACCTCCCGGGCGGTGGTCCGGGTCGAGATGACGAGCATCGAGTCCGTGTCGGTCGCAAGGAAGTCCGTGTCCAGTCGGTCCGTCTCGCCGGTACTCGGGTGCAGGAGCAGTATCCCTGTGCCACCCGGAACAGTCTCCGGCGCGTTGTCGATAGCCAGCGTATACTCCATATGCACATCAACGAGAGTGGAACCCAATTAAGTGTGCGGGTCACGGTCAGAATACGCTGTCCGCCGTCGCAGCCCCGACGACGCTGAAGATAGCACCGACGGTGATGGCTTTCAGCGTCGTCAGGGTGACGGCCATCGGCGTCGGGTCCGGCAGAATCCCACCGTTGACCAGGAACGTGTCCGGCGCAGTAAACGCCACCGCAAGAATTGCGACGGAGCCAAACGCCACAATCATCAGCGAGACGAACCGGACCGGGATGCCGGCCACCTCCGCCTCAGTGTCCACGTCACGGTCGGCGTCGGCCTTGTACAGCGCCCCGTAACCGATAGCGAACACGATACCGACGACGAGTACCGCGTGATACCAGGACATATTCTCGGCCAGCACCCACACTTCCTCGGTCACGACGAACGGTCCCGCGAGCAGGAACCCGCCGACGAGTTGCTGGGCGGTGTCCGCGACCCGGTATCGGCGTCGGCCCATACCGGGTTGCTGTCCCGTCAACACGAAAGTCTCCCGGTCCGCGACTGTCCAAAGGACCGACACCCGGCCGTCGCGGGGTGGGTCACAGCTGACGGTCTCGTTTCAATTGGAAGAGAAATACGCCACCGTCTCCGGGTTTCCAAGTGAAGCAGGGGGGTGGAGTAGCTGTGAGGGGGCGGAAAATCGCGACATCATCGGCTGATTCAGGCAGCGAATAAAAACGTTTCGTCCACGACCGACGGGTCGAGCGGGCGGCGACGGCTTACGTCGTCCGGAAGGCCCGGTCACCGGCGTCGCCGAGCCCCGGGACGATGAACCCGTCCTCGTCGAGTTCATCGTCGATAGCGACGCTGATGATGTCGGCGTCCGGCTGGGCCTCCGAGACGCGGACGATTCCCTCGGGCGCGGAGACTGCGGCCAGAACGAGCAGGTTCTCCGGCTCCGTCTTCTCCGAGGTGATGTAGTCCAGTACCGTGGCCATCGTCGACCCGGTCGCAAGCATCGGGTCCGCGATGATGACGGTGTCGTCTTCGGTGATTTCGGGCAGTTTGACGTACTCGACGGAGATTGGGAACTCGCCGTCGTCGTTCATCCCGGCTTCCTCGTCACGGCTGGCTGAGATAACGCCCTGTCTGGCGCGGGGGAAGGCTTTGAGCAGTCCCTCGACGAACGGCGTCGCCGCGCGGAGGACGTTGACGATAACCACGTCGTCGAGTCCTTTGACGCGTTCGCCCATCGTCGTGGTCAGCGGCGTCTGGACTTCCGTGTATTCGGTCTCCATCCGACCGTCGATGATCTCGTAGCCACAGATACGGCCGAGGCGGACCAGTCCCTTCCGGAACGCGACCTGTTCGGTCTCGACGTTTCGTATCCGAGTCAGTTCGTCTCGCGCCAGCGCGTGCGTGACGACAGAGGCGTCGCCGCGCTGTTCGATTGGCATATCGTGCCCGTTGACCCCCGATGGGTTAAACGGTTCTCACTCACACTTCCGGCTGTAACTATTGTAAGATGTTCGCGGTGTCGAAGTTCGGTACAGACTGACAGCCAACAGTATCAGGCCGGCTCGGGCGTGCCCGCCTGCGTCGCGGGGTCGCCGCCGCGCTGGCGGTTCTTGGCCATGAGGAAGAGGAACAACGCGAGGCCGACGCCGCGGAGTACGATGTCGAGCAACACCGTCATCTCGCCACCGGCGATGCCGACCAGGCCGAGGATGTCGTACGCTCCCGACACCGCGAGGCCGGGGGCCATCAGAAGCAGCGAACTGAACGCGAACGCCCCGCGTTCGCCACGGGAGACCGGTGCGTACGCGAACCCGATGACTGTCGCGGCCAGCGCGACAACGCCGAGGAAGACGCCGATCACGGGTATCAGTATCTCGGGAATCGCGTAGCCGACATCGAGGAAGTCCGCAGCCCCGACGACCCGGTATTTGTCCCCGACATCAAGACTGGCGGCGTCAGGGTTGCGCCGGAGCAGGATGATGCCCGGCGTGACGATAAACGCGAACGGGACGATTGCCTTGTTGAGCGACAGCGAGAACGCCTCGATACCGGTTTCGAAGGCGTCGGACTTCGCAACGCCGGAGGCGGCGTAGGCGGCCACCGCGACCGGCGGCGTGATGTCGGCGATGACGCCGAAATAGAGGATGAACAGGTGCGCCGCAAGCAGCGGGACGCCGAACTCGGTCAGCGCCGGTGCGAGCAGGGAGACGAGGATGATGTAGGTCACCGTCGTCGGCATCCCCATCCCGAGGATAATCGAGGAGAACGCGGTGACGAGCAACAGCAGGACCAGCGAGCCGCCGGCGACGGCCGTGATGAGCGAGACAAGGTTCGGGCCGAGACCGGAGACGCTGATGACACCCGGAATGATGCCGGCGGCGGCGACGGCGATGACGACCGGGACCGCGGTTCTGGCCCCGCTCTCCATCGACTTCCCGACGAAGACACCGAGCCTGTACAGCCCGTTCGAGGCCAGGTCCGGGCGGCCAACGGCGTCAGCGGTCGTTTCGGCGGTGTCATCGACGGCATTGTCGAACGACAGCAGCGGCGAGTCGAGTCGCGGTTTGGTGACAAGCGTGAGAACGCCGGAGAGGATTGTCAGCGTCCCGAGTTCGCCGACTGTGGCCGAGAACGCGGCCATAACCGACTGGCTCCCGGTTCCGTCGCCGGCCAGCGTCCCTATGACGCCGGCCCCGAACAGGAACTGCGACAGCAGCGTCGCGCCGAACAGCACGCCGAGAATCGCTCCGAGTCTGGCACGCGTCTCGTCGCCGTAGGCCGCGACGAGCGTGATGAGCGCCCCGATTGCGATGAGCGTAAACCACGCCGAGCGGGCGACAGATAGCCGCTCGATGATGAGGTAGTACAGCAGCAGTCCGAGCGGGACGAGGTAGAACCAGCCGCTACGGAAATGGCTCCGAAGGTCGACCAGTTCGGAGGAGTCGAGGCCGCCGATGTTCTCCTTGACCGCCTCGAAGTGGACCATCACCCAGACGCCGAAGAAGAAGACGATGGCGGGGATCGTCGCGACGACGATGACATCGGCGAACGGCGTCGCTGTGTACTGGACGATGAGGAATGCGGCGGCCCCCATCACCGGCGGGAGGATCTGACCGCCCGAGGAGGCAGACGCCTCGACACCGCCGGAGAACTCCGGCGAGTAGCCCGACCGCTTCATCAGCGGGATGGTGAACGCGCCGGTCGTCACCGTGTTCGCAATGGAGGACCCGGAGATGGTTCCCATAAAGCCGCTTGCGAGAATGGACGCCTTCGCCGGGCCACCCTTCCGAGTGCCCGTCGCGCCGTACGCGAGGTCGATGAACCACTGCCCCGCGCCGGACATCTCCAGAAACGCGCCAAAGAGGATGAAGATGTAGATGAACTGCACGGAGACGGTGACCGGAATTCCGAACACCCCGTTTTCCGTGTTGTACCAGAGGTTCTGGATGATAGAGGGCCAGGACAGTTCCGGGATGGAGAGTACGCCGACGTAGGCGGCGTCCTGTGGAATGAGGACGCCGAACCGAGCGTAAACGATGAACACGGCGACGATGACCATCAGCCAGAGGCTGATGGCCCGGCGGGTCGCTTCGAGGACGAGCAAGACACCGACCACGCCCAGCACGAACGCGTAGGAGGTGTCAGCGAGCGGCCCGAGCAGGCCCGCTATCGGCTCCAAGAAGGTGAATACGTCTTGGATGGGACGGCCACGCTCAAGGCCAAGTGCGCGCATGCGCTGTATCTCATCGAAGTCAGTGATGAAATACGCAGCCGATAGCGCCGACAGGGCCATGAAGACGAAATCCGAGGGCGTCACACGGTCCATCTCGGCGTCGAGGAACGCCCAGGCAAGGGCGCTCCCGATAGCGTGAACGACGCGAGACAGCGGATGCTCCGGGCCGAGTTTCTCCTCGACTAGCGATCCGAGCGCGATACAGCGCCGGGAGAGCGGCCCATCGCCGGTGCTGCCGGGATACAGCAAGAACGTCAGAATGAGGCCGAAGGAGACGTGGACAGCGTTGATCTGGAGCAGTTGCAGTGACGCGAACACGACGTCACCGACGCCGGGAAGCGAAATCGAGAGGACGAACCCTTTCGCCGCGAGCCACATCTGAAACACCGAAAACGAGATGCCGATGAGCGCGACGAGGACAACCGCCCAGCCAGTGAGCGAGCGTTTCCGCTCGATCTCCTGCAGTACTTCATCGACTTCCTCGTCCGATACGGCCTCCCCGCCGTCGTCAGATCGTGTGTTGTCAGTCATGTGTTGAGCCGGTCTGTCGCGGCACCGAACGACGAGCGCTGGGCCACATAGAGGTGGACCGAGTGGCCGTTGGTGCGGGCTACCAAGTCGTAGGTTTCGCCTCCGACGTGAAGGTTATGTCCTGCAACATCACCGGGAGAGACTGTCACACGCGTGTAGTTCCCCGGCGGGTCAAAAACATACATTCCGTCTTGCCGCGTGACGTTGGCCCCGCTCGGGAGTCCCCAGCCGAACGATTCGAACTCCATGCGGGTCATCTCAAGATGGTCGCCACGGACTGTGTACTCGTCGTAGACGCGCGTTTTTTCGACGCTGTGCATGTACTCCAGCGCCACCGTCGTTCCGTCCTCGACCGGGACCGTCAGATACTGCTCACCGGTCTCAGTGTCTTCGACGACTAGTGCACGCCCGCCGGGAAGCGCCGCTACAGTCCCGATGAGGAGGAGGGCAACGAGCACCGTGATTGCAACATATCGTCGTCTCATTCCGGTTGCTGGATAGTCGAAGACGGGTAGTAAACAATACGGATGGTGTCAGTCAGCGGCGTTACGCGTCGAAGTAGGCCGCTGCGCCAGGGTGGAGTTCGATGGACATCCCGTCCTGTGCGGAGTCCTTGCTGATGAAGTCCGTCTTGATGGACAGGTCGTCGACGTTGTCGAAGATGGCGGCAGTGACGCTCTCGACCGTCTGTTCGGGCTGTTCAGCGTTCGTTGCGATCATCGCCTGGACGGCGATTGTTTCGACAGCCTCGTCGACGCCGGTGTAGGTGCCGGCAGGGATAGTGTCGTTAGCGAACCACGATGCGTCTTCCTTGGCCGCGTCGCGGTTGTCGCCGGAGATCGGGACAATGACGAGGTCGTTGGTGTTCGCGAGGTCCTCGATAGCGCCGACCGGCCAGCCGCCGACGACGAACGCGGCGTCGATGTCGCCGTTCCGGAGCTGGTCGGCGGCCTGGGAGAACGAGGCGTTCTGCTCGGTGAAATCGGAGATGCCAACGGACTCCAGAATCTGGAGGGCGTTGACCTGGGTCCCGCTCCCGAGGTCGCCGGTGTTGATCGTCGCCCCTTCGAGGTCGGAGAGCTGCGTAATGCCCGTGTCCGCGAGAGTGACGACCGTGATTGTCTCGGGGTACAGTGTCGCAACGCCCTGAAGATTCTCGACGGCGTTGTCCTGGAACGCATCGATCCCAGTGCCGTTTTTCGCGAACGACGCGATGTCGTTCTGAATGAGCGCGAAGTCAGCGTCACCGCTAGCGAGGCTGCCGACGTTCTCGACGCTCGCACCGGTCGACTGGACGTTCAGCGTGAAGTCCGTGTTCTCCTCGACGACCGTCTTGAACTCGTTCGAGAGCGGGAAGTAGGTCCCACCGGTGCCGCCGGCATGCCAGGAGAGGCGGGTCTCCATGTCGCCGCCGTCGCCGCCGTCACCGTCTGTCTCGGTCATGCCGCCGTCGCCGCCGTCGCCTTCGGTCTCGGTCATGCCGCCGTCGCCACCGTCGCCGCCATCGCCGCCACCGCCACAGCCAGCGAGTGCCGCGACGCCTGCAACGCCTGCTGTCTTGAGGAACCGCCTACGCGTGGAGTTGTTAGTCATACGTATGTCTACGTTGCACGGGGTATTCAAGAATGTTAGCTAGTATACAGTCGTTATTTGACTATATTGTGCGATAGCGTGTGACAGTGTTATTCGCTGGACGGGAGGCGGCTGAGAAAAGACGGCCAGTCGAGATATCCCATCTCACAGTAATTTCAGCGTTAATTATGTTTCAACAGATACCTGCCACGTCAGGAGCCGTTACGCGGACGTCTCGATGCCGAGTTCGTCGAGCAGCGTGCGGGCGGCTTCCGCCGAGGACGGCGGGCCACGAGCCGTGATGAGGTCACCGTCGACGGTGATGCTGGTGTCGGCGTCGAGTTCGGCGTCCCAGTCCGCGCCAGCCGCCTTCACCTCGTCTTCGACCCAGTACGGGAGCTTCCGGCCGTCGGGGAGCAGGTCGTTCTCGTCGACGATGCCCTCCTCCCAGGCGTTCGGGAAGCCGGTGACCGAACGGCCGTCGACGAGGAACTCGCCGTCGCTGTCGCGAGTAAAGGCCAGAATCCCGACCGTGTGACAGACGACGAGGGCCTTCCCGTCGTCGCCGGCGACGCTCTCGCGAAGCAGTTCACGGGCGTGCGTGTCTTGGGTGATATCCCACTCAGCGCCGTGACCACCGGGGAACACAACAGTGTCGTAGTCGTCGGCATCGGCCTGTGCCAGCGGAATCGGGTTGTTCAGGCGCTCGTCAGTCTCGTGGACCTCACGAACGTGTTCCGAGAGGTCTTCGCCGACTTCGTCGGGGTCGACGGAGCGTTCGTCAAGTACCGGCGGCTCGCCGGTCGGTGTCGCCACCGTGATATCCAGACCGGCGTCTGAGAGGGTCGTCAGTGGCTCGATACATTCTTCGCCCCAGTACCCGTATTCGCTTACGACGAATAGTGCGGATGACATCAGACTCCTATTCGCGTGCAATCCTTATAAGCGGCCGTTCGGTGTTGAGCGAAGCGAGCAGGCAGGTCGCTTCGCAGGTCTCTGGACGCACCGCGTTGTTGTCGAAGGGCGGCAATGACCGCGCCGGGCGAATATCGACCACACCGTTACAGCGGAAACGTTTAACCCCACTGAGCAGCAATTCGGTGTGTATAGATGGACAGCCCATTACAGCAGGTTCCGCGGCTGTCATAGACCGATCTATTATACCATGGCAGACATCGAAGAGAGCGTTTCAGGATTCAAGACGAAAGGTGGCTGGGTCGACATCGTCGAACACGGCGAGCGCATCACGCAAGCGCTGAAAGACATCGCTTCGAGCGAAGCCGTCGACGAAGACGCCCTCAGTGAGTTCGACGAGTGGCGACCGAAGAGCCACGAGCGACTTGACGAGGACGTCAACGAGAAAACCGCTGACCAGGCGAGTGTCGACGAGGGCAAGGGCGAACAGGCCGGCAAGGGACCGGACGAAGACCTCCAGACCGCCGGCGAGAAGCTCAGCGAGTCCTACGAGAACCTCGACGAACCGAACGAGGCGATGGAGCGCTGGAGCGAGTCCGTCGACTACGTGGCCCGCGCGGCCGACTCGGCCAGCCGGAAGGCCCTGCGGAAGGTGGAAGACACCGTCTACCGCAACGTGATGACACAGATCGCGCCATACTATTTCGACAACGACCTCATCAGCGCGAACCTTCGCCGCGTCGGCGACGAGGACCGCCCAGAGTACGTCTTCGAGGTCAACGTCAACGACGACGATCTGAAGATGCGCGTCTCGAACAAGCTCGCCGACTTCGAGCAGGCCGTCGACCGCTGGCACGTCGACACAGAGAAAGTCACCGAGGCTGTCGAGGCCGCGGAGGGCGTGGATGCGACGGAGCCGGGCGAGGAGACCGATGCGAAGACGAACTAAGCTCGCCGCCATGCGAGCGGCAGTGATTTTGCGTCCGGGAGACAGGACGGGCAAGGCGCGAGCGTAGCCGCACAGGCGCTTAGATAGCGTCGTCGGGGTCGTGGGCCTCGGCCATCCGCGTCGCTTCGGCCGCGTACTGCGCCTGCAGGTCCGGGTCGTCGACGGACCCGAGGTTGTCCGGGTCGGCGTCGACGGCGGCCGTGGTCTCCCGGACATCCGAAAAGGAAGTCAGCGCGCGCTCCTTGCGGAAGTACTGCTCGCCGTCGGGCGTCGCGTACGTGAGGATGATGAGGTTCTGCTCGTCGTCGGAGTAGGTTCGTTCGACCAGCCAGACGCGGACCGTCTTGTCAGTGGCGGACATACGGGACCGAACCACGCGCTGGCACCTGAACGTTTGGCCGTCCCGCCTGCGTCAGCGTCGGTAGTCACGGTCGTGACGGGTGCGCGAACGGTAGGCTCATTGCAGGCCGGGGCAAACGCCGTCACAGATGGTCGCGACGAGTACGATTGTGACGCTTGTTATCGCGTCAGCCGCAAGTCTGTTCATGGCCTGGGCCATCGGTGCTGGGTCGTCCGGGTCCACGCCGTTCGCGCCGGCCGTCGGCGCGAACGCGATTTCAGTGATGCGGGCCGGGTTTTTCGTGGGCATCCTCGGGCTGGCCGGCGCAGTCCTGCAGGGGGCCAACGTCACAGAAGCCGTCGGGAGCGAACTCGTGCTGTTCCCGAGTGGCGGCGGCCTGTCGGCTATCGCCGCTATCGTCGCGCTGCTGACCGCGGCAGTACTGGTCGCCGTCGGCATCTTCACCGGCTATCCCATCGCGACAGCGTTTACCGTCACCGGCGCGGTTGTCGGCGTCGGGCTGGCGATAGGGGGCCAGCCGGCGACGGCCAAGTACGTCGAAATCGTCTCGCTGTGGGTCCTGACGCCTTTCGTCGGCGGCGGTATCGCCTTCGGGACGGCGTGGTCGCTCCGGCACGAGGCCACCACCGAGGAGCGGCTCGTCCCGCTGCTGGCCGGGCTGGTCGGTGTGATTCTGGCGAACATCGAGTTTGTCCTCCTCGCGCCGGGTAGCGAGCAGACGTCGGTAGCCCGCGCCGTCGCACGGGCGGCCGGCACGCCGATACTGCCGTCGATGGTCGTCGTAACGCTCCTTATCGGCGTGCTCGCAGGGGGTCTGCTGTACCTCGACATCCGGGCGGATGCCGCCGCCGGACAGCGCCACTTCCTGCTGGTGATGGGTGGTCTCGTAGCCTTCTCCGCTGGCGGAAGCCAGGTCGGGCTGGCGCTGGGGCCGTTGGTGCCCCTGCTCGGCGATGGGCCGACGGCGGCTATCCCCATCACCGGCGTCCTGCTGTTCGGCGGCCTCGGCCTCCTCGTCGGCTCGTGGACGGGCGCGCCACGGATGATAAAGGCGCTGGCACAGGACTACTCTTCGCTCGGGCCACGGCGCTCTATCGGCGCGTTGATTCCGAGCTTCATCATCGCGCAGGCGGCCGTCTTCTTCGGCATTCCCGTGTCGTTCAACGAGATAATTGTCTCCGCTATCGTCGGCTCCGGCGCGGCCGCCGGCGGCGGCGAAGTCAGTCGGGAGAAGATGGGCAAGACGGTGCTGGCCTGGGTCGGGTCGCTGGCGCTGGCGTTCGCGCTGAGCTACGGGCTCTTCTGGATCATCGACACGGCGCTGTGAGCCGGTCAGCGGCCCCAGACGTAGCGACTCACAGCTTCGTTGATGCGGGTCGAGAGCCGCCCCATCCAGGCCTCGGGCGAGACGCGCTCGATGTCCCGCTGGTCGACCTCAATTCGGTCGTCACCGAAGGGGTCGTGAGGTTTCTCCCCCTCGGTTTCGTCGACAGCGTCAACGACGACGGTCATTGAGCAGCGACCGCAGGCTTCGGTATCTTTACCCATGATTGTTAGTGAGTAATTGAAACGCCAGCATCAAAAACCTGCCGCGGCGGTCGTGTGCGGCCCGTGAGCGACCGTCGACTGACCGACGGGCTTAAGACGCCGACACGGCATCGGCATGGTATGAGCTACCGCGGCATGGGATCGGTTCGAATTAAACGCCCACGCGACTCGGCACGATGAGCGAGAAATCCGAATCCGGGTCGGTCGACGAACCGCCGGAGTACGGTGCGGACGACTGGGAAGACCCCATCACCGGTGCGGTCCCGAAGTCGGAGCTGCCCGACGAAATCGTCGAGGAGGTCCCACACTGGACGGACGATCCGTATTTCGACCGGGTGAGCGACCGCCTGATGTACAACTACACGCTGGAGCGAGACCACCGGCTCCGGGGCGAGCGCTGGGACCTCTACGGCGAGATGCGGGTCCTCAATCAGAAGCAGTTCTTCCACCCGGCGCTGTCCTACGGCGACCACGAGTCCGAAGAGTACGTCTACGCCCGCCGCGTCGACCGGCCCACGGTCGGCGAGCTGAAGCGCCTGGTCGAACTGGGCCACGACCTGGCCGACGAGCGCGTGAACGCCAACGAGGAGCACTACCGAACCGACTTCACGTTCGTCCTCGTCGCCGACGAACTGCCCGAAGAAGTCCGGGCGTTCGTCGAGGGGCAGCGCGAGCGCACGCTGTTGAAGTTCGGCTATTACGGCCACTACGAGGTGAATCTGGGCGTCGTCGTTCCGGACGAGCAGGTGGCCGTCGCCGGCGAGGCCGCCGACGTGCTTGAGGCCTTCATCCTCTGGGAGGACGTGACCCAGCCCGAGGAAGGGGTGCTGTCGCGGATCGCCAAGCGGTTTTGGCAATGATGCCGACCCGGCGGGGCTTCGTCGTCGCCTGTACGGCCGCGCTGACCGGCTGTAGTGTCCTGCCCGAAGAGAGCGAGCCGATAGAGGCCAGCGCGGCCGCGCCGGCGGTACTCCCTGAATCCAGCGGCTACTCACTCGTTGTCGAGGACAGCTCCACCGTCGAAACGACGGTGACCGTCGACTTCTCCGGCGACGTGCAGTTGACCTCGCGCCAGGACGTGGTCGCGACGGTGTTCCGGCGCGTCTACGAATCGCCGAGCGGGGCGCTGTTTGGCCTCCTGACCGCCCCGGCCGTGCGGGTCGTCGACCAGCCTGAAGTCGTCCGTGACCCGCTGACGGCGGTCGAGGACGCCCGCGTCGTCTCGCTTGCGACCGACGCCGAGGTCGACGCCGTTTCGGAGTGGGCCGAACGCGGGTCGGCGACGCTTCTCGGGACCGAAACGACGCGGATGACAGCGACGGCGATGGTCGACGGCAGCGAGCGGACGCTCGTTCGGGCCCGGGTCCGTGCCGATGAAGACGCGGTGACCGGGATAGCAACTGCCCCAGATGGCAATGGGGCACCGTTCGGCGCGGTCACGCGGAGCGCGTAGCTGTCGCTGTCAGTGCAAGAAAACGGAAAAGCAGTCGCCGTGTCAGTCGTCGCCCGGCTCAACCGCGCCGGCGCGACCACGGTCACGGACCGTACTGATGTTGTCGTAGCCTTTCTTGACCAGCGCCAGCGCGAGACCGATGAGGACCAGCGCCAGCACCATCTGAACGGTCGAGGAGGCGATCGCCGCAGTGCCCTCGGCACCGCCCTGGATGAGGTTCTGGTAGAGGTTGCTGTAGAACGCCAGCCAGGACAGCCCCAGGATGGTGATAGTCGTCATAATCGCCATCGGCACGCCCGTGGAGTACAGCTGCTTGCTGTCGTCCCAGTTGGCGAGCCAGACGGTCGCAGTGAGCAGCGCCAGCGCGGCCAGCAGCTGGTTCGCGCCGCCGAACAGGGCCCACAGGGTGAGCCACTCGCCGGAGATGACCATCAGATAGGCCGGGATGGCCTGGACGAGCGGATTCGTGTAGCGGCCACGACCGATCTCGCCGAGGGTCGAACGGATGCCGCCGCCGACGTTGAAGCCGGAAGCCGTCTCGCCCGCCCGAAGCCCGACGATTTCCTCCATCATGTAGCGACCGAGTCGGACGGCCGTGTCAGTCGAGGTCAGCAGGAAGCTCACCAGCACGAGCGCCATGAACGGCGCGCCGAAGCTCTGTGGGACGCCGAGGCTGGTGAAGATGATGCCGCCACCCGTCGCAAAGTTCGGCAGCGCAGCACCGATGCCACCGGCGGGGTCGGCGAAGCCGGCCACGGCGAGCGTCGACAGCGCGACGGCGGCCAGCAGCCCCTCGCCGAGCATCCCGCCGTAGCCGATGAGGCGGGCGTCGGTCTCCTTGTTCAACTGCTTGGCTGTCGTCCCGGAGGACACCAGCGAGTGGAAACCACTGATGGTCCCGCAGGCGATGGTGATGAACAGCAGCGGGAACAGCGGCGCGAGGCCCGCGCCCTCGACACCCCAGAAGCCGTTGAACGCGCCCATCGAGTCCGCGATGACCAGCGAGCCGCTCTCGGTAGCAGCCGTGCCGAAGATCGTGCCGACGATGACGGCTACCAGCGAGCCGCCGACGCCGGCGTACAGCAGGAACGACGACAGGTAGTCACGCGGCTGGAGCAGCACCCACACCGGGAGCGCGCTCGCGATGCCCGCGTACACCATGATTATCGGCACCCACGCCGCACGGTTGGGGTTCATCGCCGTCGCAGAGGAGCCGGGTATCCACTGCCCGCTGCCGAGGTTCAGCACGTCCGCGAGAACGAGCGTGCCTGCGGGGTAGCTCGCGTCACCGACAGCCGGGAACAGCGCGAACGGGTACTGGATGCCCGCGTACACGCCGGCGAACACCAGGGCCACGAACACGACGGTCCCGGGAAGGAACGGCCCGTTCAGCTGGTAGAGGTACACCCCCAGCAGGAACGCCAGCGCGATGTAGACGAAGCTCGCGGTGGTCACCTGCGGGAACGCGTCGAACACGATGGCGACCACCAGCGCGAACACCGCGACGACGAGGATGATGGTGAGGAAGGCGAACCACAGCAGCATGTTCTTGCCTCCCTCCCCGATGTACTCACCGATGATGTAGCCGATGGACTTCCCCTCGTGTCTGAGTGAGCCAGACAGCGAGACGAAGTCGTGGACGCTGCCCATCAGCGGGTTGCCGATAGCAATCCACAGAAGTGCGGGAACCCACCCCCACACGGCGCCTGCTGTAATCGGTCCCACAATCGGTGCCCCACCCGCAATACTGGAGTAGTGGTGGCCGAGCAACACCGGCTTCTTCGACGGGACGTACTCCTGCCCGTCCTCGTATTTGTGCGCCGGTGTCTCGTTGTCGTCGTCGAGTTCGAGGAACCGTGCGAGGTACTTCGAATACCCCAGATACCCCACGCTGAACGTCAGCAGTACTGCCAGAACGATCCAGATTACCTGTGTCATGTGTATGCATGAATGGTAACCAACATCAAGCTATTAATAGTTATTATATATTTCTTATACTTCTCAAGTCCATCAGAATCCGCTCGGCCGCACTATATCAACCCGTAGACAAAACCTGTATCCGATTACTTATCGGTCATGCGCAGCCCGCACACGAGCGGCGGCCGATCGCTCAGACGAACGTCGGCGCTTCGGCGTTCGTCTCGACGTCGAGTTCGGCGGCGACGTCTTCGAGCAGGTCGCCTTTCACCTCCGCCGTGCGGGTCGTAATTTCCGCGACCAGCGGCGGGGCGAGCGTCTCGCGGACCTCGCGGAGCCGCTCGTTCTCGGTGGCGACGCGGTCCCGGAGATACCGGGCCCCGCGGCCGTTCTCGTCGGGGTCCGGCTCGGGCGTGAGCTTGTTCGCGACGAGGCCCCGGACCGAGAGGTCCCGCTCCCGCATCTCGTCGATGGCGCGTCGCGTCTCGTTGACCGAGAGTTGGTCAGGGTTGAGCACGAGGAAGAAGGCGGCGTCGGCCTGGAGCGCGCCGCCGGCGAACTCGAAGAACTCCTTGCGGTCCTGCAGGCGGGCCAGCACCGGGTCCCCGTCCATCACGCGCCGGGGCTCGTTGTTTCCGATGGCGGCCTTCTCGAAGAGGTCGATGCTCTTCTCGCGTTTGTGCATCAGGCGGTCTATCCACCCTTCGAGGAACTCCGGCAGGCCGAGCAAGCGGAGCGTGCTACCGGTCGGCGAGGTGTCGAAGACCACCCGGTCGTACGGGTCGGCGTTGCGCATCACGTCGACGAAGCGGTCGAACAGCGCCGACTCGTAGGCTCCGGGGGTCTGGTGGGCCATCTCCAGCTGCTGGTTTATCTCGTTGACCATCGCCGCCGACACCTGCTCCGAGAGGTCGTTGCGGATGCTGTCGAGGTGGCGCTGGCTCTCGGTCTCGGGGTCTATCTCCATCGCGTCGAGGCCGTCGATACCCTCGACGGGTTCCGGATCGTCGCTGAACGACTGGTCGAACACGTCGGTGACGGAGTGAGCCGGGTCCGTCGAGACCACCAGCGTGTCCAGCCCCGCCCGCGCGGACTTGACGCCGTAGGCACAGGAGACGGTGGTCTTGCCGACCCCGCCCTTGCCGCCGAAGAAGACGAACGGCTCCATCAGAAGTGGTACTGCTGGCCCTTGCGTTCGATGTACGACCCGCGGTCCCACAGCCGCCGCTCCCAGGCCTCGAAGGTATCTTCGAGGTAGGGCAGCAGTTCGGCGGTGTAGTACGACACCGGCGACGGGATGCCGAAGGCGTCGGGGAAACAGGCCAACATAAACGCGTCCTCGATGTCTTCGGCCTCCTTCTCGATTTTTTCGTAGGCCGGGTGCGTTATCATGCCGTGGTACAGTCCGCGCGCCCACTCCCGCAACGTCCGGCGAAAGCGCTCAATTCGGTCGGCCAGTTCCATCGTGGGTCATGTGTGCGAGAGGCACAGAGTAAAAGCTGTCGCAGTTACCCGTCGATAGTGCCAACGCGCCGGAGCGGGACAGCGGTCGTGTTCGGCCACCGGAAACGAGGCGCGACTTGAAGGGAGCCGGCCCACAACGGAGGGTATGCACGACACCATTCCCGTCACGATTCTCTCGGGGAGCCTCGGGGCCGGGAAGACGACGCTGCTGAACCACCTGCTGACAGAAGCCGGCGACCGCGATATCGCCGTCCTCGTCAACGACATGGGGACGGTCAACGTCGACGCCGAACTCATCGCGGAGGGGTCAGAACTGGACGTGGACGACGGCGTCGCGGAGCTGTCGAACGGCTGTATCTGCTGTGAACTGCAGGACGACCTCGAAACCGCGGTCGTCCGGCTGGCGAACGACCGGGACTTCGACGCGCTCGTCGTCGAGTCCTCCGGCATCTCCGAGCCGGCTCCTGTGGCGCGGCTGTTTACCACCGAGTCGCGAGTGGCCGCACTCTACCGGGTCGACACGCTCGTGACGGTGCTGGACACCAGGCTGTTCCTCGACGCCTTCGCCGGCGAGACGCCCGAGCGCCGAGGGGCCGTAGAGGCGAGCGCCGACGAGGACGGCGACGACGCGGCGGCCGCCGACGCCGACCGCCCGCTCTCGGATTTGATGGTCGAACAGGTCGAACTCTCGAACGTCGTCCTGTTGAACAAGGCGGACCTCTGTTCCGACGCGGAACTCGACGAGGCCGAGGAGCTGGTGCGGGCGCTCCAGCCCGACGCCGAGACGGTCCGCACGACCTTCTCACAGGTCGACCCCGACCGGCTGTTCGACCGCGGGCTGTTCGACCAGCACGAAATCAACGACCTGCCGGGCTGGAAGCGAGCGCTGGCCGAGGCCGGGCACAGCCACGGCGGGGACGGCCACGATGGCGAGGGCGATGTGGACGACACCGGCCACCACGACCACCACCACCCCGAGGATGTGTACGGCGTCACCTCCTTCACCTACCGCCGCCGCCGGCCGTTCCACCCCGAGCGGCTCGCCGAGGCGCTGCGGGACCTGCCGGCGAGCGTCGTCCGCTCGAAGGGGACCGTCTGGCTGGCGGGCACCGACTGCCGCGTCGTCGTCGGGCAGGCCGGCCCGTCGATACGGGCGGAGGCCCAGGGGCCCTGGATTGCGAGCCTCCCCGAAGTCGAGCAGGACATGTACCGCTCGAACCGGCCGAACCTAGACTGGCACGACGAGCACGGCGACCGCCGGACGGAACTGGTGTTCATCGGGACGGAGTACGACGAGGACGCCATCCGGGCGGCGCTCGACGACGCGCTGGTCACGGACGAGGAGTGGACGGACGGCGGGTCGCCGACGGGTCCGTTCCCGTCGGAACAGGGTGAGGAGACGGTGATTCGGAGCCCCTAGCAGGCACAGTCGCGGCCGGCCGCGCGCTCGAAGCGCATCTCCTCGCCGCAGTCCGGACAGACCGCCTCGCCCTCCAGGTCGACGTCTCTGATGCGAACGCCGCAGTCGTCACACCAGTACGCGCCCTTCGAGCCGTCGTCGGGGCGGGACTTCGTCTCCGACTCTGACGTGAGTGCGTCCTTGACGCTGTCGAGGATGCTCATGGTCGTATATGTAGGTTGTAGCTACTAAACGTGCCGTGGTTGTGCGCAGTCGTCTCACGGACAGCGACGAACGGGCCGGCGGGTGGCGCTGGCGGCCGGTTCAGCCCCCGGGCACGTCGGCCGCCAGTTCGTCAAGGGCCCGCTCCAGTTCGTTGCCGCGCTTCCAGGCGGCGATGCGGTCGGCGAAGGGAAGGGGCAGGTTCAGCGAGACGGTCGAACGCATCGTGAGACGGGAGCCGTTCTCCTCCGGCGTGACCGTGAGTTCGGTCTCCAGGTGGTCGAACGGGCCGACCTCACCCTCTACAGTGTACCGGAGCCCGTCGTCCCTTGATTCGAAGCGAAGCGGGACCGACATCCCCGGGCCGGCCGCGGTGACCACTGTCCCCGTGTCGGTCTCCTCGACGGCCGACACCGTGAACGTCCCCTCCGCCGCGACGACTGCCTCCGGGGAGAGGGTCCGGTGGACAGCCGGCGGCCGCGCCATCACGAACCGAGAGCGTTCGACCTCGCGCATACCAGTCCACATGCGCACCGGGGTGGTAAATCACAGGGCCAGCGGGACGGAGACGGCGAGCAACAGGACGGCGACGGCGACGCCGATGTAGAGCAGGCGCTGAAACCGGAGTTCCGGGGCTATCCGTACCCAGGGCGGCGGCGCGGTCCACACGAGCCGGTGGTACGCGACGGCGGCGACGACGACGGTCCCGGCTGTCGCAACCGCCAGCCCGGCCCACACCGGGAGCCCGTAGGCGAGGCCGTACAGCGGGCCGACCGAAAACAGCAGCAACACCGCCATCGCGGTGCAGACGAGAAACGGGACCGGGTCGACCGGGTCCCCGTCGCGGTTACGAGCGGGCATACGCTACGTTGGGACCGCCTGCCAAAGAGCTAAGGGGCGTCCCGTCCGTCTTCGTGGGCATGAGCGACGCGAACGGGTTCGAGGAAGGGGCGAGCGGGTCACAGGGCGACCCGCGGGTACTCATCGCGATGAACGTCGTGCTCTCGACGGCGTTTGCGGCCACTATCGTCTGGGGGTTGAGCGTCATCGGCGCGGCGCAACTGACGGCCATCAACGTCGCGACCGGCGCGATACTGCTGTTCGCGCTGACCTACGCCATCACAGTCCAGTAACAGCCGGCGAAGCGACCGCGAGCGCGGCTCACTCCTGCTCGTAGGGATGGACGTCGTCCACCGCAGGCGCGCCGACGACGAGTGTCCGTACGGGCTCAGTCGCCGATTCAGGGTTGTGCGCCCGCTGGGGACTGTCCGGTTCAACGACAAAGGCTTCGTCTTCGTCGACCTCGTATGTCCCTTCGGGCGTCTCGACGGCGAGCGTTCCCGAGAGGACGTAAAACAGTTCCTCCTGGTCGTCGTGGTAGTGGTACGCGAGCGGGATGTCCTCGCCGGGGGCGACCTCGTAACGATTTACCGCGGCGTTTTCCAAGCCGGCCGCGTCGCTGAGAGAACGCTGGACGCTGGGTCGGTCCGGTGTCGGTTCGATGTCGTCGACCGCGAGATGATGATATCCCATGTCATCCCTATCGATGTCGACCGACGTAAAACGACTGCTACCGCGAGGTCTCAGTCCGAGGCTTCCTCGGCGTCGACCGGCTCCGTCGCGTCGGTTTCGAGGCGGACGACGCGAGCTTTCATGATGCGCGTGTTCTCGACCTGTTCGACGCGGATCTCGACGCCATCGTAGGTGATGGTCTCGCCCTCCTCGACCAGTCGGCCCGCCCGGTTGAAGATGAAGCCGGCGATGGTCTCGAACTCCTCGCCCTCCGGGAGGTCTAAGTCCAGCGCCTCGTTGACCTCCTCGATGTTGACCTCGCCTTTGACCGTCACGGTGTCGTCGTCGACGTACTCGATTGGCTCTTCCTCCTCGCCTTCGAGTATCTCGCCGACGATCTCTTCGGTCAGGTCCTCCATCGTCACCAGTCCCTCGGTTGTCCCGAACTCGTCGATGACGATGACCATGTGCAGGCGCTCGGCCCGCATCTCGGTCAGCAGGTCGTCGACGTTCTTCGATTCGGGGACGTGCAGCGTCGGCTCGATGAGGTCCTCGAGTTCCATGTCGCGGGCCAGCGCCTCGCCGTAGTTGAGGTCCCGAACGAGGTCACGGATGTGGATGACGCCGATGACGTTGTCCAGACTTCCCTCGTAGACGGGGATGCGGGCGTGGCCGCTCTGGATACAGGTCTCCAGCGCTTCCTCGACGGAGGCCTCCTTGGCGACGGCGGTCATGTCCAATCGCGGCGTCATCACCTCTTTGGCGATGGTATCGTTGAACCGGAGCGTGCGCTGGAGCATCTCCCGTTCGTCCTCGTCGAGGACGCCCTCGCGCTCACCCGTCTCGATGATGTCCTGTATCTCTTCGCGGGTGACATAGGAGGTCTCGATTGCGGAGCGGCCCCCAGTGATTTTGTTGACGACGCGAGTGAGGTAGTCGAACAACAGAATGAGCGGGAGCAGCACCTTCTCGGCGGCCTTGAGCGGCTTGGAGATGCGCAGCGCCCACGATTCTGTGTTCTCGACCGCGTAGCTCTTTGGCGCGCTCTCGCCGAACAGCAGCACGATAGCGGTGATACCGAACGTCGCGACCGCGACAGCTTGCCCCTGAGAGAGATAGAGTGCCAGCAGCCCGGTCGCGATGGAAGACATCGCGATGTTGACGAGGTTGTTCCCGACGAGAATCGTCACGAGCAGGCGGTGCGGGTCCGCCTTGAGTTGCTTGAGCGTCCTCGCGCCCGGGACGCCGTCCTCAACGAGGGCCTCTGTCCGGTGTGCGGGCAGCGAGAACATAGCGATCTCCGAAGACGAGAAGAACGCCGACAAGATGATGAGGAAGACGATAACGGCGGTGCCACCGACTAGCACCACGGTTTGGGGTATCGTGACGCCGGCGTATTCGATAGCCTGCAACATCGCTGTAGACAGCTCAAACGGCGCAGGTGGATCCAGGGCCATCAACGGTCGAAGTTGTAATGGGCAGGGATTAAGGCTTGTCATGAAGGGGTCGCCAGCGAAGCCCTTACCCGGCTTTCACGCGTACCGTCCCACAGAGTATGACCGAGTCCGACATCACACTGTACCGGTTGCAGGCGTGCCCGTTCTGCGAGCGCGTCGTCCGGAAGCTGCACGAATACGGTCTCGACTACCAGTCGCGGTTCGTCGAGCCGATGCACTCCGACCGTGACGTAGTCAAGCGGCTGTCCGGCAAGCGGACCGTGCCCGCTATCGTCGACGAGAACACCGGGGTCACGATGTCCGAGAGCGCGAACATCGTGGCGTATCTGGAGCGAACATACGGCGAGGGCGAGGAGACCGCGGGAGGTGTGGCCTGATGGACCTCGACTTCGACGTCGTCGACCTCGACCCGGTCGACCACCCCGAAGCAGGCGACACCGCGCCGGATTTCACACGCCCGCTCGTCAACGACGAGTTCTGGGAAGACGAATCGCTCGCGTCGGTGTGTGCCGACAGCGACCGGGTCGTGCTCGTGTTCCACGCGATGGACGGGGCGTTCCCGGCGACGTACATCTGGAACGAGATCCGCGACCGCGCGTGGCACGAGCAGGCCACCGTCGTCGGCGTCTCCATCTCGACGCCCTACGAGCACAAGCAGTTGCTCGAAGAGCGGGAAATAGAGGGGGACTACCGGCTGTTCTCGGACCCAGCAAACGGCGTCGCACAGCAGTACGGTATCGACATGGACCTCGACGGAATGGCCGGTATCGAGGAGCCGCGCCCGTCCGTGTTCGTCCTCGATAGCGACCGGACCGTCGAGTACGCGTGGGTGGCCGAGAACTGGCCCGACTTCCCGGACTACGACGACGTCGAAGCCCAGCTCTGACGATGACGACAGTCGACGACGCCGCGGCAGCGGTTCGCGACGGAGAGCTTGTCATCTATCCCACAGAGACAGTGTACGGTCTCGGCGCAGACGCCCTCGACGCTGCTGCTGTCGAACGGCTGTTCGAGGCGAAGGGCCGCGAGCGCGACAAGCCGGTGTCGATGGCCGTCCCCGACATCGAGTCCGCACGCGAGTACACCGACCTGAGTGAGCGTGAGCTGGCGTTCATGCGCGAGTTCCTCCCCGGCCCGGTCACTGTCGTGGTCGAACGCCGCGACACGGTTCCGGACGTGCTGGTCGCCGGCCGGGACCGCGTCGGGGTCCGCATCCCCGACCACGACCTCGCGCTCGAACTCCTCGCCGAAACCGGGCCACTCACGGCAACGAGCGCCAATATTTCCGGGACCCCGAGCGCCCGCACCGTCGGCGACCTCGACGCTATCCGCGAGCGTGCTGCCGTCGTACTCGACGCCGGCGAGACCGACGGCGGGACCGGGTCGACGGTCGTAAACGTCGACAGCGGGACGATTCATCGCCGCGGCGCACGCGCCGACGCTGTCGAGTCGTGGCTCGATGACCGGGTGTGACACGCCGCGGTATCGAAGCGACGACTCGTCTTATCGTAGCATCGACCGTAGCGACCGCGTCTTCACCCCGCAGTCGTCGCTGAACTCACAGGGCTCGCATTTGGCGTCGTTTCGCACCCGCCCCGGCGGGCCGTCGATGCTGTCGGCAGTTCTGATTGCCCGGCGGTAGACCCCGGCTCGCCGCGCGTTCACCTCGATGCGTCGAATCACGCCGTACGCCGGATACTCCGCGTAGGCGGTGTCGATGTCGCGTTCGCGCTCCCAGGCGAGCGCCTTCGCGGCGGCGACAAGCCGCACGGTCTGTGGCTCCCAGACACCGTCTTCGGGCGGCCGACCGGCGAACACGAGCGACGGCGCGGGGCCGTCCTGCCCAGTGACGACCTTGTGTGCGATCCCGCGGGCGTCCTTCCCTTCGAGATACGCGTCGGTCGCTGTCGGGGCAACCAGCGCGTCCCAGTCAGCCAACCGCTCTCGAAGCCCTCGAAGCCGGTCGCGATACTCGTCCGGTCCCACTTCGATGGGGGCTGCCAGCAGGGTAGCATCGTCAGTTAGCAGCCGCTCGTACTCCCGGGCGAGCCGGCGGATTGACTCGATTTCGTCGGGAATCTCGCTCGCGCCGTCGCGGCGGCGGTAGTAGAGCTTCCGTGGGCAGTAGGCGGCCGTTTCCAGTTCCCTGAACGTGTGGGTCGGCATGGGGGTGCGTGGTCGTGTGCTCCCACAAGAAGGTTCGGCGCACCGCTGGGCGTTCAAACAGCGGCACAGTGAGGCAGCCTACCGCAACAGGAGCACCTACAGAAGATAGCAGCGGGTCACATCGACACGTCAGCGCCGGAATCGAGTGAATCGATGTCCTCGGTGGCCTCGTCGAGGCCGTCCTCGCGGAGGGCGGCGGCGTGCTGTGTCGACAGCCCGGCGTCGGTCAGCACGTCCTCGAACTCGCTCTGGAACCGGTGAGAGACACGGCGGGCGGCGTCCTGTGCGGCAACGACGCGCCGGTAGTGGGCGGCCCGGGACTCGTCGATATCGAACTCGGCCGCGAGTTCGGCGACCGAGGGGTCGTCGTCGGCGACGCGACGGCGGAACGCGGGCAGGTCAAACGGTGCCTCTGTGTCCTCCTCGCGGAGGAGATGCAGGTCCAGTCGTGCCGCGACCACGTCGGACTCGTCCGCGCCGATCTCGGCCGCGATAGTCGCGTCGTCGCTCCCCTCGTAGAACAGTCGGACCACTGTCACCAGGGCCTCGTCGGCGAGTTCGGTTCGGAACTCGTACTGCTCGCGCATCCGCGCGATGACGTCACCGAGTCGGTCCGCGACACCGGCCTCGTCAGTATCGGCCAGGGACCCTCTCGACGCTTCCTGAGACTCCGTCACAGCCCCCTCGTCGGAGACGTCCATGAAGATGTCACGGAGTTCTTCGGTCTTCTCGTCCATCGAACATGAAACTACTTCTCGGGAGTCATATATCTGTCGGATGTGCAACGTGACGTGAGGAAACTTTCAACAGGTCTCTAATTCTCGCAGGACTGCGACGGGGTCGTGGCAAGATTTAAGCGGACACAAATCGGGTGTTACCGTATGTCATCAATAATCCAAACAACCACGCGCCCGACGTTCTGGCGTATCGGCGACGTGGGGAAAGCGCTGTTCTACTATCTGGCAGCGCTCGCCATCATCGTCTTTCTGTACGGTGTGTACAATCGCGTCACCCGCTATGCGCAGGGCAGCGAGGACCCCTTCGAGCGACTGGATGACCTGCCCCAGCGGACGGTTGCAGCGGCGCAGTTGGCGCTGTCAAATCGGAAGCAGCTGGACCGCGACACCGTCGCTGGCGTGATGCACGCGTTCATCGTCTGGGGCTTTCTGACGCTACTCATCGGGACGACAATTCTGGGTATCGACATGGACCTCTACCGGCCGCTGACCGGTGAGTCCTTCTTTGTCGGCCAGTTCTATCTCTCTTATTCGTTCGTCATGGATGCCATGGGGCTACTGTTCGTCGTCGGCGTCGGCGTCGCGCTGTGGCGGCGTTACGGCCGCAAGCTCGACCGCCTCCACGACCGCCACACGTCCCGCGAGGACGACCTGTTTCTCGGCGCGCTGTTCGTGCTTGGCGTCGGCGGCTACCTCACTGAGGGTGTCCGGATTCTCGGGACCTCGACCGTTCGAGATGTCTCCTTCGAGACGGTGAGCTTCGTCGGCTGGTCGGTCAAGGAAGTACTCGTCATGGCCGGGATGACACCGGAGATGGCAGCGGGCGCGTACCCCTTTGTCTGGTGGAGCCACTCCCTCGTCGCGCTGTGGTTCGTCGCCTGGATCCCCTACGCGAAGCCGTTCCACATGCTCTCGTCGTTTGCCAACCTCGTCGCGCGCGACGAGAAGGCCGGGGTGCGACTGCCCGGCGTGCCGAGCGACGCGAGTCCAGACGAAATCGGCCCCAGCGACATCGACGACTTCTCCTGGAAGCAGTTGCTCGACCACGACGCCTGCACCAAATGTGGGCGATGTTCCTCGGTCTGTCCGGCCAAGGCGTCCGGTCGGCCGCTGGACCCGCGCAACGTCATCCTCGACCTGAAACGCTACCGTGAGGAGCGCGACGCCGGTGGTGAGGACGTACCCATCGTCGCCGACGGCGGCACCTCGGTCATCGACGCCCACACGATGGAGTCCTGCATGTCCTGTATGGCCTGCATGGACGCCTGTCCGGTCGACATCGAGCACGTCACCCAGTTCACCGAGATGAACCGCCGGCTGACCGAGGCCGGCGAGATGGACGAACACGTACAGGACGCGATGATGAACGTGTTCCAGCACGGCAACACCTTCGGCGACCCCGAGCGCGCCCGGCCGGACTGGACCGAGGACCTCGACTTCGAGGTGCCAGACGCTCGCGACGAACCGGTGGAGTACCTCTGGTACGTCGGCGATTACCCCAGCTACGACGAGCGCAACCAGAAAATAGCACGCGCGCTGGCCCGCGTCTTCGAGGCGGCCGGCGTCGACTACGGCATCCTCTACGAGGCCGAACAGACCGACGGCAACGACGTGCGCCGCGTCGGCGAGGAGGGCCTCTACGAGATGCTCGTCGAAGACAACGCCGAGGCGATGCTGGACTGTGAGTTCGAGTCTATCGTCACGACGGACCCCCACGCCTACAACACATTCATGAACGAGTACCCCGAGTTCGAGGCCTGTGAGTGGGGCGAGGACGACGTGTTCCACTACACGCAGGTCGTCGCAGACCTCGCCAGTGCTGGCGCGCTCGACCTTTCCGGGACCGAACTCGACTACACCGTCACCTACCACGACCCCTGCCACCTCGGGCGGTACAACGGCGAGTTCGAAGCGCCGCGGGACCTCATCCGCGCAACCGGGGCCGATCTCCACGAGATGCCCCGCAACAGGGACGACTCCTTCTGCTGTGGCGGCGGTGGCGGCGGCCTCTGGATGGACCTCGAAGAAGAAAGCAAACCCAGCGAGGAACGCCTGCGCGAGGCCCTCGAAGACACCGAGGCGGGCGCGGCCGTCGAGAAGTTCGTCGTCGCCTGCCCGATGTGCATGACGATGTACGAGGACGGGCGCAAAACCGGCGGCTACGAGGACGACATCGAGATCGTCGGCGTGACAGAACTGCTGGCGGAGGCCGTCGACACTGGCACCCGAGCATAGCTATCCGGTCGGAGTACGCGGTTCACAGCCGCTCACAGACCTGTTTCCCGCTCACGACCTCGGGGATTATTACCTCGTCCGCTCCGACGCGGCGGGCCACGGTCTCGTCCTGCTGGTCGCCGGCCCGAACGATGAGCTGGACAGTGGGCGCGAGCTGGCTGGCCAGCACCGCAATCTGAATATTTGCGTTCGTGTCATCGATTGCACCGATGACGGTGTCGGCTCGCTTGACGCCCGCATCTGTCAGTGCGTCCTCGCGGCTCGCGTCAGCCTCCAGCGCGAGATGGCCGTCATCAAGCGCCTGTTCGTACTGTTCCGCCTGCTGTTCGATGACGACCACTCGGGTGTCCGTATCGCCGATCTGTGCCGCAACGGTCTGTCCGAACGTCCCGTATCCACAGACGACGACGTGGTCGTTCAGATCCTCGATTCGCTGTGCGATTTGCATACGTGTGAGTTCCGTCTGAACCTGGCCGCCGAAGGCCGCCGACAGCGCTGTCTCGCCAGTCCACAGCCCGGCGACGACGAGACCAGTCAGTACGACGATGGCGTAGCCTTTGACCAGCCTCGCAGGCCCGTCGTGGCTCTGAAAGTGGAGTTCGATGCTCGTGGGGTCGAGCAGCCAGAACAGTGCGTTGACGACGCCGACGCCGCCCAGCGTGACGAAACCGACCACGCCGGCGACGACCAGCCCGACGAACGCGAGAACCGGTTTCGAGAGTTGCCGAAGCAACGACCGGTCCGTGTCTGTACTGCTGTCGCTGCGTTCCATTGCTGTAGCTATCGAAGGTCGCGACACAGCGCCGCCGAAACCGGCGCTGCCGTGGTTCGCCGCCGAGTTCAGTCTGTCAGTGTCTCGGCGGGGGGTGTGCGTGGCTCCTCGACGGGTGCGGCGTCGCCGCGGTCCGTACTCGGCGCACGGCTCCGGTCCGGGTAGACCCGTTTGACACAATCAGCACAATTGGTGACAAGTACCATACACCGTGGTCAGGAGAGCTTGCATATGTATGTTGCCGGAATATGGCTAGACGAAAACTAATGACATAATATACCATTAATATGTGTTCAGATTCGGGACTGGCGGTCGGGTCAGCTACCCACTCTATCGCTACTTGCCAGCCAAACGCTTAACGCCGCCAGACACCCACAGCGAGATAATGGAGGTCGCACTGGTCACTGTCGGTGACGAACTGCTCGCTGGCGACACGGAGAACACGAACGCGTCGTGGCTGGGCCGCCAGCTCACGGCTGCCGGCGCGAGCGTCACCCGAGTCCTGACTGTGCCCGACAACGAGGCGGTCATCGCCGAGGCTGTGGCGCGATATCACGACGGCTTCGACGCGGTCATCGTCACCGGCGGCATCGGCGGGACACCCGACGACGTGACGAAGGCGGGCGTGGCACGGGCGTTCGGCCGCGTACTCGTCGTTCCCGACGACGTGCGGGCACACCTCGAAGCGAAGGCCGAGCGCTTCGCCGAGGACAACCCCGAGATGGTGGACCGCTACGACATGGACCTCGACCTCGACGCGTGGGCGGCAGTCCCCGAGGGCGGCCAGCCGCTGCTGACCGACGAGAGCTTCGCCGCTGGCTGTGTCATCGACGGCGTGTACGTGTTCCCGGGTATCCCCGAGGAACTGAAGGCGATGTACGAGACCGTTGCCGACGAGTTCGACGGCGACCGGACGACGGAGACGATTCACACGCCCGCGCCCGAGGGCGCGTTGGTCGGCCGTGTTACCGAAGCCCGCGAACAGTTCGACGTGGCCGTCGGGAGCTATCCGCGCAAAGACGACGCGCCGGGACGGGTGAAAGTCACGGGCGACGACCCGGCGGCCGTCGCCGACGCGGCGGCGTGGCTCCGCGAGCGAATCGAGACTGCCGACGGCGGGTGAGCGGGCCTACATCCCGCCGCCCGCACCGCCACAGCCTGCGGCCCCGCCGGCACCTGCAGCCCCGCCGGCCGCAGCGCCAGCGCACGCGGCAGCCGCGCCCGCGCTCGCCCCGGCACAGTGGGCCGCAATGGCCGCCTGCCCGCCGCTGTACGCGCCCGTCCCCATCGATTCGGCGTCGAAGGGCGTCCAGTCGACCGGCGGGATTTCGTCGTCGCCGTTATCCGCCTCGGTGACGGCCGCTCGGAGGGCATCGAGGTCGAATCCGGGGTCGGTCAGGTATCGCTCGACGAGCGGGGGGTGGACCGCGATGCGGCAGTAGATGACCGCGTCCTCCTCTTCGTGGGCGTACGCGAACTGGAGGTCGTAGTGGCGGACGTGGCAGTCGGCGAACGGCTCCCGCACCGCCTCCAGCGCCCGGCCGACAAACGACCAGACGGCGTCGCGGTCCGGTTCGCCGGCGTCCTCGAACAGGAAGGTAACCACGGGGACGAGGATGTCGTCGCCGTCGTCGTGGACGTTGACCTTGTTGACCTCGGCGAGGTCCGGGTCCTCAGCGAGTTCCTCGGGCAGCGGGTCGAAGGCGGCGTCGATGGCGTCGTTGGCGGCCTCGCGCTCCTCGCGGTAGTCTGGTGTCAGGTCCGCGAATCCGAGGCCGTCGAGGAAGTCGTGCATCTGTTCGGTCAGCGAGTCACTGTCCTCAGAGGGCATCGGTCAGGTGTGACGGCGGCGTCGGCATAAATCTCGTGTCCGGCCGGGAGCGTGTCACACGGCCCCCGCGTCCCGTCGCCGAGGGCGCAGTCGCCGCCGCAAGCGGTGGGTTCATGCCGCGGACGGCCGGAGAGCCCGGTATGAACCTGACACAGCGCCCGCGCCGCCTGCGGACCGACGGCGTGCGCCCGCTGGTGCGCGAGACGGACCTCTCGGCATCTGACCTCATCGCCCCAGTGTTCGTCGACGCGACGACTGACGAACGGGTCCCTATCGAGACGATGCCGGGCCACGAACGGGTCCCTATCGATGATGCGGTCGACCGCGTCGAGGAGGTCCGCGAGACCGGCGTCGAAGCCGTGATGCTGTTCGGCGTCCCGGAGTCGAAAGACGAACGCGGGAGCCGCGCCTGGGCCGAGGACGGCGTCGTGCAGGAGGCGACCCGCCAGATTACAAGCGAAACCGACGCCTACGTCATCACCGACGTATGCCTCTGTGAGTACACCGACCACGGCCATTGCGGCGTCCTCGAAGACGCCGCCGCCGAGGACCCCCGGCTGACGGTGCGCAACGACGAGACGCTTGACCTGCTTGGGAAAATCGCCGCGAGCCACGCCGCGGCCGGGGCCGACATGGTCGCGCCGTCGGGCATGATCGACGGCATGGTCGGCGCAATCCGGGAGGCGCTGGACGCCCAAGGCGACACCGACGTTCCCATCATGAGCTACGCCGCGAAGTACGAGTCGGCCTTCTACGGGCCGTTCCGTGACGCCGCCGACGGCGCGCCGGCCTTCGGCGACCGGCGGCACTACCAGATGGACCCCGCGAACGCACGCGAGGCCCGGCGCGAGGTCGCCCTCGACGTCGAGCAGGGCGCGGACGTGCTGATGGTCAAGCCCGCGCTGCCGTATCTGGACATCGTCAAGGAGGTCCGAGACTCCTACGACCACCCCGTCGCCGCCTACAACGTCTCCGGCGAGTACGCGATGTTACACGCCGCCGCCGAGAAGGGCTGGCTCGACCTCGAAGCGGTCGCCTACGAGTCGCTGCTATCCATCAAACGCGCCGGCGCGGACCTGATTCTCACCTACTTCGCTGAGGACCTCGCAGACGAACTCTAGCTCGGTTGCTTTCCGCCTGTCCGACCCCACCCGTGCGAGACCCACGACAAGCCACAGGTCCCCAACCTATTCATGCGACAGGAGCGGAGTGGCTGTATGCAGCGACAGTCCCTCCTCGTGGCGGTTGTCGCCGCGATTGCGCTGCTGTCGTTCAGCGTCGGGGCCGCGAGCCTCGACGCTGCCACCGGGTCCGATCAGGCGGAGATGACCCGGGACGACAGCGAGATCGACAACCCCGACGGACAGGGCCTCAGCGACCCACCGGGTAGCATCGACCCGCCCGAAAGCGATGGCGGTGCCCGCGCACTGTTGCCGAGTGTCCCCGCCCCAGCAGTCGGGGCGCTCGCCGTCGGCCTCGCGGTCGGACTCGCGGTGCTCTGGCGGCTCGCTAGCCAGAGCCGGACAATTGATGAGGCGGGCGGCGAGACGCCGGCTGTCGCAACGACGGAGTCCGCGAGAAGCCCCGCACATAGCGCGGCTGAAATCGAGGTCCCGCTCACCAACGACGTGTACCGCGCGTGGGCCGCACTCGAGAACGCCGTCGCCCCGGACCGCAGTTCTTCGACGCCACAGGACATTGAGACAGCAGCAACGGGAGCCGGTGCCGACCCCGACGCCGTCGCCTCGCTCCGGTCGGTGTTCGAGCGGGTTCGCTACGGCCGGGACCAGCCGGATGGGGATCTGGAATCGCAGGCCCGCGAGGCGCTGGAACGGGCGACCGACGACACGGACAATATCGCGGCGAATCCCGACGACATCGGCGACGAGTCCGGAGCGGGGGCCGAGCCGTGACGCTGCGCCGGGTCCCGCTCGCGCTCGGCCTCGTCGCGACGGCCATCGGCATCGGTCTCGCCGCTCTCGGCGCGCCGCTGTTGCCCGCCGGCGCTGTCTCGGACCTCCCGATCCTCGCTGCGGCCGTTTTCGCTGGCGGTGTCGCACTGCTGGCGCTCCTCGTTCGCTCCCTCGACAGCGAACGCGGGATGGCGCTGCCGGACACTGACAGCCAGTACGTCACAGTCCCCGGCGACGATATTGACGAGGCACTTGGTTCTGGGGCCGGACAAGAAGCCATCCGGCAGCGCGTCGAGGGAGTCGCAGTCACCGTCCTCCAGCGCGACGGGCTCTCGCCCGACGAGGCAACGGCTGCGCTCCGGTCTGGCGCGTGGACGGACAGGGAGCCGGCCCGGGAGTTGTTCGACGGCACGCCAATTTCACTCCGTGCGCGGCTGTCCGGGTGGCTCTCGGGTATCCGCCCGTTCCAGCGGCGTGTCGCCTACGCGACGGCCGAACTCCGGCGGCGGGACGAGGAGCAATGAGCGAGACGCAACGGACCGGACGCTGGTTCGGGCTGGCCGGGGCCGCACTGGTCGCTGTCGGTGTCGGGCTGGTGGGACAGGTCCCTGCGCTCGTGTTGCTGGGCGGGCTCGGCGTCACGCTGAGCGCGTACGACCGCGTCGCCGTCCCGCCTGCCGCGGACGTGTCGATACAGCGGTCCATCACACCGACTGAGCCGGCGCTGGGTGAGCGGGTGACCGTCGCGCTCACGGTCCGCAACGACGGGTCGCGGACGATTCCGGACCTCCGGCTCGCCGACGGCGTCCCGGATTCTGTCCGCGTTGTCGAAGGGTCGGCGTCGCTGGGGGCGGCGCTGCGCCCCGGCGCGTCGACGACGATCACCTACGAGATTACCGGCGGAACCGACCGCTGCGTGTTCGACCCGGCAACGGTCGTCGTCAGGGACGTTGTCGGCGTCGTCGCCCGGCGAACGTCCGTCACGGCCGAACCCGACACCGTCACGTGGGAACAGCCGACCAGTTCGGCGCTGTTGCCGCTGGTCCCCGCAGTGGCCCGCCGGCCCGGGACGGTGCCCGTCGACGAGGGCGGCGAAGGAGTCTCCTTCTACGCAGTCAGGGAGCACCGCTCGAACGACCCCCTTTCGCGCGTCGACTGGAACCAGTACGCCCGCACCGGCGACCTGCGGACCGTCGAGTTCCGCCGCGAACAGTCGGCGACGGTCGTGGTCGTCGTCGACGCCAGGTCGGCCGCCGCGCTGGCCCCGCGGCCGGACGCCGAGACGGCTATCGAGCGGTCGACGATGGCCGCCGTCGCCCTCGTCGAGGGGCTCCCGGAGGACGGCCACGAGGTCGGCGTCGCGGCGTACTCACCACATGGCGCGTGGCTCGCACCGGGCACGAGCGCTGCCCACCAGCAACAGGCCCGGACCCTGCTCAGGACCGACCGCGCGTTCGCCGCGACATCGGTCACCCGAACACCGGATACGACGAAGCTCATCGCGCAGTTGCCGACAGCGGCGAACGTCGTCTTCCTCGGCCCACTATGTGACGACGACAGCGAGGCGCTAGTCCGCCGACTCGCCGCCAGCGGTCACCCGGTGACGGTCCTGAGCCCCGACCCGACCGCGACGGATACCGCGGGCCACCGGCTAGCCCGACTCGAACGCCGCGAACGGCTCCGACGGTTGCGAGCGGCCGGAATTTCAGTCCACGACTGGCCCGCAGGCGAACCGCTGGCACAGGTCACTGAACGGGCCTGGCGAGGTGGCCGATGACGTACCGAACTGGCGTCGTCTGTGGGGGTGCAGCACTGGCGGCGGGAGTTGTGACGCTATTCGTCGCCGGCATCACTGCGGTCTCGACCGCTGCTGCCCTCGTTGGCGCGGTGCTGCTCGCCGGCGGACAGCTGATTCAGTCTGGGCGGCTGATCGACCTCGCCAGCGCGTCGCTGTTCCTTGCATTGTTGGCGGCCGCCCTGCAGGGAGCAACGACGACGACGGTGCTGGTCGCAGGCGGCGCGACGGTGCTGGCCTGGACGTTCGCACACGCGGCAATCGACCTCTATGCAGACCTCGGGACAGCCCCCGGGACGCCCGTCGAACTCACCCACGTCGCGGGAACGACAGGGGTTGTCGGGGGGAGCGTCGTGGTGACGACGCTGCTCTTTCAGCTCGACGTGCCGCCGCTGTCGCCGCTGGCGCTGGCAAGCGTCGTGCTGGGCGCAATCGCACTGACCGCGGCGCTCAGGCGATGACCGGTCGAGCAGTGTGTACGGATGACTGAGAGCGCGCGCAAGCAAAAACGGCCTATTTGGCCCCCTGTGGCCGGAACTGGGCTCGACAAACGTCCAAAATTCCAGTATACATATACGGACTTTCTTTACGGAGAACAACCTTATATCCATAATATCATACCATAATCTGGACGGTCGTCTACCACATCCCCTCTAATTTCCGCATTCATAAAGGCAAACCTTATGTAGTGTTGTTACCAGAGCCTTTCTCGTGAAAGAGTTGAAGAAGTTGAGCCAGAATGGGGGAAAGTTGGACATGCAGACGGCAGTCGATAACAAAACGAAACAGGTGAACTAGAAATGAGCTACACTGCACTACAGGTCGACCCGAACGTGCTCGCAGAAGGTGTCAACCTTCTGTGGGTCCTTACAGTATCGTTCCTGATCTTCTTCATGCACGCAGGCTTCGCCATGCTTGAGGCGGGCCAAGTGCGCTCGAAGAACGTCGCGAACCAGCTAACGAAGAATCTCCTGACCTGGTCGGTCGGCGTCGTCGTGTTCTTCCTCATCGGATCCGGCATCTCGTCACTCGTCGGGTCCGGGTCCTTCGCGCCGGCGTTCGGGGCTGAGGCCGCGAACGACTACGTCGGGTGGCTGTTCGGTGCTGTCTTCGCGATGACGGCGGCAACCATCGTCTCCGGGGCAGTGGCCGGCCGAGCCAAGCTCCGTGCGTACATCACGTACACGTTCCTGCTGGCCGCAGTCATCTATCCCGTCGTGACCGGGCTCACGTGGGCCGGATCCCACATCAGCCTCGGCGGCGTGGTGTTCAAGGACTTCGCCGGCGGGATGATCGTCCACGGCATGGGCGGCATCGCCGGCCTCACGGCCGCCTACGTACTCGGTCCGCGCATGGGCCGGTACAACGAGGACGGCTCCGCGAACGTCATTCCGGGCCACTCGATGACCTTCGCCGTGCTGGGGACGCTCATCCTCGCCTTCGGCTGGTACGGGTTCAACGTCGGGACTGCAGCGAGTGTCTTCGTCGTTGAAGACGGCGCACTCGCGCTCGGTGCCTTCGCAACGGTTGGCCGCGTCGCGATGACGACGACCGTCGCGATGGCGATGGGCGCAATCGGTGCCGCACTGGTCGCGTGGCTGAAGACCGGCAAGGTCGACACGCTGTACGTCGCAAACGGGCTGCTCGCCGGACTGGTCGGTATCACGGCAATCCCCGACACCACGACCTGGTGGGGTGCCCTCATCGTCGGCGTCCTCGCTGGCGGTCAGCTTCCGATTGTGTTCAGCTTCATGGAAAACCGCATGAAGATTGACGACGTGTGCGCTGTGTTCCCGGTCCACGGCAGTGCCGGTGTGCTGGGCACGATTATGTACCCACTTGTCGCAACCTCCGGCACCGTTGGCTCTATCGGTAGCGCCCTCGCCGTGCAGGTGGTTGGTGTCGCCGTCATCGCCGGCTGGACGATTGTGACCACCGGCCTCATCTGGTACGGCCTCAAGGCGGCCGGCCAGGCACGCGTTACGCCCGAACACGAGCAGGAAGGGCTGGACGTCAGCGAGCACGGCGTCGAGACCTACCCCGAGTTCGGTGGCGGCGAAAGTGTTGTCGCCGATGGTGGTAAAGTGAGTCCGAGCGTGCGTACTGACGGAGGTTCCAAAGATGACTGACGAAACTGACGACTCCGAAATCAAGATGGTAGTCGCAATGGTTCGACCAGACAAACTCGGCGACGTAAAGAAGGCACTCGCCGAGGTCGGCGCGCCCTCGCTGACAGTGACGAACGTCTCCGGCCGCGGCTCACAGCCCGCCAAGAAGGGCCAGTGGCGCGGCGAGGAGTACGTCGTCGACCTCCACCAGAAGGTCAAAGTCGAGACAGTGGTCGCAGACATCCCCGCAGAGGATGTCGTCGACGCTATCGCCGACGGTGCCCACACTGGCGAGAAAGGTGACGGCAAGATATTCGTCCTCCCCGTGGACAACGCCTATCAGGTCCGAACCGGCAAAGAAGGCCCAGAGGCAGTCTGAGCGGACGAAATGGTCGATGATACCGACAGACAGGTAGTGAACGCACTGCTTCAGGACGGCCGTGCGAGCGCCCGTGATGTCGCCGCCGCAACCGGTATCGCGGCGACCACGGTATCGCGCCGGATGGACGACCTGGAGTCGACCGGTGTGATCGACGAATACACCGTCGACATCGATTACGGGGCGCTGGGCTACGACGTGACCGCCGTGTTCCAGCTCTCCGTCGAGGGCGACGGGCTCGGACGGGTGGTGGACCAGTTACGTGATCGACGCGAGATGGTTGCGGTTTACGAAGTGACCGGCGACCACGACATCGTGGCCGTCGGGAAGTTCACCGATACGCAGTCGATGAACGAGCGGATAAAGACGCTGCTGACCGACGAGGACATCCGATCCGCCTCGACATCAGTCGTACTGAACACAGTGTGTGAACACGAGCAGTTCCCGGTCGACGGAGCTGACGTCTGAGGCGCCGGCGGTCCGGTTTTCGCTGCCAGTTCGGGACGGAGAGACACGCCATGAGGCGCAACGGGATGTGTCTGTCGTGACTACGTGGTGACTGAATTTCTTGGCTCGTACCCTGTGGAACCGGCAACAGATGGCGGTCAGATCCCATCCGCTGGTGAGTGTGGCTCCCAGCGGTGGCGTTAAGCCGCTCGCGCCGCTCCAGAAGATATGGGCTTGAAAGTCGACGTGCGGAAGCTGGACCTTTTCAATCAGATGGCAAAGGAGGGGTCCGGGACAGTCGCGGAGAACCTCGGCCAGTTGACTGGCCTCGACGCGACAGTTCGGACCTCACAGATCAATTTTCTCGACATCGAGGACGTCAAAACACACATCGGCGACGACAAGGGCGTCGGCATCTACGTCGAACTGAACGAACCGCCCTACGGCTACGTCCTGTTTCTGCTCGAACCGGCCGATAGCAAGCGGATGGCCGGCGCGATGATGGGTGGAATGGGTGAGCCAAGCGAGGGGGAGGGGTTCTCCGACATGGAACGGTCGGCGATGCAGGAGATCGGCAACATCATGACCTCCGCGTTCATCGACGGGTGGGCGAACGTGCTGGAGACGACCATAGACATGGGGACACCGAACTTTGTGTTCGGACCGGCCGACGGCATCATCGATAAGATGGGCGGCTGGCCGGACTCCGACCTGGTGTTTGTCGTCGACTCGCGTATCACCGTCGACGACGGTGACCTCGGGATGACCGTGTACACGTTCCCCGAACTGGAGGACCTCGTCGCGCTGATTCAGGATATCGATCTCGACACCGACGTCGCGGTAGACACCGAAGCCAGCGACATTCTTGACTGACAGCGACACGCTGTCTCTGCTTCCCCGTTGCATTTCGTCTCTATCGTTGCTGTAACCGCTGGTACGACGGTTATCAGTCCGGTACCACCTGAGACCAGTCGGGCCTATGCTAATTGGTCACTCTTTTCTACTGAAATAAGTATTATATATATTTATCATCAAAACAGCTGGTATGCGATTGGAAAGTGGGGGCGCAGCGGTTGATAGGCGGTCGCTACTACAGTTCGCCGGTGGGGTCGGTGCTGCGGGGCTCGCCGGGCTGGCGGGATGCCAGGGCGGGGGTTCGAGAGCCGAAAACACACCAGAGCACCCACCGCTTGGGAACTATCCGGTCGAAGGGGACACGGTCACGTTCGGCTTCAACGTCCCACAGTCCGGGACCTACGCCGCCGAAGGACGCGACGAACTGCGGGGGTACGAACTCGCTGTCGCCCATCTCAACGAGGGCGGCGGCTGGGTCGGGCAACGCTCCTTTGACGTACTCAGCGGCGACGGCGTGCTCGGAAAGACCGTCGAGTACGTCACGGCAGACACGGAGACGAAACCGGATGTCGCGACGACTAACCCCGAGGAGATGATCGAGCAAGACGACGTCATCATGTTCTCCGGCGGCTCGTCCAGTTCCGTCGCCATCGCTCAGCAGAAGGTCGCACAGGCCCGGAAAGTCCCGTATATGTGCTGTCTGACGCATTCGAACGACACGACGGGGAGCGACTGTGTCCGCTACAGCTTCCGAGAGATGTTCAACGCGTACATGACCGCACAGGCGCTGATTCCGGCGCTCAAAGAACGGTTCGGCCGAGACGCCGAGTACGTCCAGATCTACGCGGACTACAACTGGGGGCAAACGATGGAGTCGTCGATTCGTGACTTCTTCACGTCGAGTGGCTGGGTCGAACTCACGAGCATCCCAACGCGCCTCGGAACGACAGACTACGAGGAACCGCTCAAACAGGCCCGGGACGCCGGCGCGGAGGTCGTCTTCCTCGACCACTACGGACTCGACGCCGCGAACTCGCTGACAACGGCTCAGGAGATACTCCCTGACGAGGTGGGGATTGTGGTGCCGCTGTACAACCGTATCGTGGCACAGAACGCCTCGACGGCACTCGATGGTGTCGTCGGGACGGTCGCGTGGGACACCAGCGTCTCGTCTGCCCTCTCCAATGCGTTCAAGAACGCCTTCACCGCGGAGTACGGGAACGCACAGCGGCCCTCCGGCGTGGCCCATCTGGCCTACGCACAGACGCTCCAGTTCGCCGCAGCCGTCGAGCGGGCCGGCACGTTCTATCCGCCGGCGGTTATTCGAGAGCTGGAAGACCACGAATACTCGGTCGGGCTGGGCAGCCAGACGATGCGGAGCTGTGACCATCAGGCCCAGCGTGGCGTCCCGGTGGTCGAGGGACTGCCAGAGTCCGAGCAGTCCCTCGGTCGATTCTATGACCTGCTCAGCGTCACGAAAGCGGTCGGGTACGACTGTGACGGCGGCCCGGCCGCCGAGTGCGAACTCGGCGACTACGGGGACTAGAGCCGGAGCGTGACGTTACTGCGCACCGAAAAACACGGCAAGCGGAGAACCGAGAGGGGACTGGACACAAGCAGTCCCCGGCTGTCAGAGGCAGACGGACGCGCCCTGCAACGGGCAGGTCACGTCGGCACATCCGGCTGTTCGGAGCCGGGGCCGCGTTACTCCAGTAGCTCCGGTGCGGCGTCGTATGCCACCCCCTCGGCCGCGGATTCCGACGGCTCGTCACCAGCGTGGTCGGTCGGACAGTCTGTCTCAGCCATGGTCAGTCGTCCGCCGAGATGGGCTGGCCCTCGGCGTCGGTCGGGGCTGGGCTGTCGCCGTCGTCGAAGGGGTACCACGACTGCTTGCCGTCGGCCAGACAGGGGTCGGTGTACCCCTCGACCTCGTGGGGTTCGGCCAGTTCCACGATGGTCTCGTGGCCGGTGGCGTCGACCCACTCGCGGAAGGTCTGGCCCTCCGAGCGCAGCGCGGCGTAGGCCTCGACAATGTTGGCGATCATGCCCGGCACCTCGTCCGCGGGGACGCGCTGGCGGACCCACTCGATGAACGTCGGCTCCGCGCCGATGCCGCCGCCGACGCCCACGTCGACGGCTTCGACCATCTCGCCGTCCTTGCGGGCGCGCATTCCCTGTAAGCCGATATCGGCCGTCATCGCCTGCCCGCAGTCGGCCGTACAGCCCGAGAAGTGCATCTTGATGCGGTCCACGTCGTCGGGCACGTCGACGTTGTCGCCGAGCCAGCGGAGCAGGCGCGCCATCCGCGCCTTCGTCTCGGTCAGCGCCAGCGAGCAGAACTCCGTCCCGGTACAGGCCATCGCGCCCTGAACGAAAGGGTTGGGCTCGGGCGAGTGCTTGTCCAGCAGCGACTCGTTGAGCAGGTTCGAGAGCTTGTCGTCGGGCACGTCCATGATGAGCGGGTTCTGCCGGCGGGTCAGCCGCACCTCGCCGGAGCCGTAGGCGTCCGCGAGGTCCGCCAGTTCGATGGCGTCCTCGGCGGAGAGTCGGCCGACGGGCACGGAAAGTCCGACGTAGTTCTTGCCGTCGGTCTGGTCGTAGACGCCGACGTGGTCGTGGGCACCGTACTCGGTGGGCTTGCCGGCGTTGTACGTGTACTCCCCGCGGAAGTCCGTGCCGGCGGTCTCGAACGCGAAGTCCAGCCGTTCGTCGAGTGCCTCGCGGATGGCGTCGGTGCCGTGCTCGTCGACGAAAAAGCGTGCGCGGTTCTTCGACCGGTTCGTTCGATTGCCTTCCTCGTGGTAGTACTCGACGAAGGCCCGGACCGTCTCGACGGCGTGTTCGGGCCGGACGAACAGGTCGAGCGGGCGGGCCTCGCGGGGCTCGCGGCCGCCGAGGCCGCCGCCGACGCGGACGTTGAACCCCTCGACCTCTTCGCCGTCGACGAACTTGTGGGCCGGCTCAAGCCCGATGTCGTTGATGCTGTCCTGCGCACACCCCTGCTTGCACCCCGTCACCGAGATGTTGAACTTCCGGGGCATGTTGGACAGGTCGTTGTCGTCGCGGATGGTCTCCTGAATCTCGTCGAGAATCGGGCGGGACTCGACGAACTCCTCGGCCTTGCCGGCGACCGGACAGCCGGAGATGTTCCGCATCGTGTCCCCGCCCGCCGAGCGCGAGGAGACGCCGACGGCTTCGAGTTTCTCCCATATCTCGGGGATGTCCTCGAGCTTGAGCCAGTGCAGTTGGATGGACTGGCGGGTCGTGAAGTCTATCCAGCCGTTCCCGAACTCGGGGTTCTCGGCCGGCCCCTTCGCGTAGTCGCGGGCGACCTCGCCGATGGCCCGGAGCTGGTCCGGTTCCAGGATGCCGCCGCAGTTGGTCAGCCGCATCATGAAATACGACTCCTGGCCGCCGCGGTGGTGGAACACGCCCCAGAACTTGAACCGCGAGAACCACTTCTCGCGTTCGTCCTCGGGTATCGACTCCCAGCCCCGCTCGGCGAACTCCTCTAGCTTCTCCCGGACCTCGTCGCCGTACAGCTCCGCCTTGTACTCCTCTTTCTTGTGTGCCATCGTTATCGACTCCCCGTTTCGAAAGTTCGTACTATTTTATCACTCATATATGCTCGAATGTACGCTAATTTACGCCTCAATATTTTATTTGGAGTGTTAAAACCCTATTCGTTAACAAAATCGACATAGACGCAGCGTTAGCACACGCCCGTCAAGAAGCGACCCGAGACGGCGGTGATAAGGCGGGCCGTTTGACGAACGGACGGTCAGGTCCGCTCGGGCGGACGAGTGTCCAGAAGTGAACGGTGGCGGTGACACAGTCGCTAGAGAGGACGGGAAGGCGGGGAAACGGGCGGCGAGAGGGCCGCCTCGGTCGGTTACGCGGACTGGTCCCGGGAGGTGCAAAGCGCGGCCGTGGCGTCGAACTCGTCGGACGCGTGTTCGGGAACCGGGTCCGAAACGGTGACCGGCGAGAGCCGCGCGAGGAAGTCCGAGACGGCCGGCGAGCCGAGTCCGATGGTCGTCTCGCAGGCCTCGACGGCCGCCGTCGTGCCGTAGACGGCCGATAGCGGGCGGGCTCGCCCGCTGACAAGCGGCACCGCGCCGTCGCCTTCGGCCGCCTCGAACAGCCGCTCGGGGAGCACGGCGGGGACGAACGGTCGGTCACAGGGCGTGACGAACGTCCAGTCGCCCCGCGCGACCCGACAGCCGGTCCGGATGCCGGCGACCGGGCCGCCGTCGGGAACCGGGTCGAACGCGAACCGGACGTCGAGCCCCGAGAGCGCCGCCTCGACGTCGGCCCGCCGGTCGTCGCGGCAGTTGACGACCACTTCGTCGACGGCGTCACCGAGCCCGGTCACGACGCGGCGAATCACCGGTTCGCCGTCGAGGTCGGCTGTCGCCTCGTCCGCGTCGCCAAAGCGGGTGGCGCGCCCGCCGGCGAGGACCACGGCCGAGCGCATCAGTCGTCCCCGGACGGAACCGTCTCCGTCCCGCCCGACTCGCCGACGAAGCCGGCGGTGTTGGCGACGCGTGCGATTTCCGGCTGGAACACCCACGCGGCGAGCAACACGATGGGAATCATCGAGGCCGCGACGATGGAGTAGCCGAGGTGGAGGTTCGCCAGCCACGGGGCGGAGTAGACGAGCGGGTAGACGATGCCGCCGACGGTGCCGACGCCGCCGACGACGCCCGCGACCGCGCCGGAGCTGTTGGGGAACATCGAGGGGACCATCGCGAAGATGGAGCCCTCGGCGAAGGCACAGGCCGTGCCGACGAGGAAGCCGATGACGACGGCGTTCATCAGCACGCCCGAGAGCCCCGCGAGCGTCATCGCAAACATCGTCACGACGATGAAACACAGCGTGACGAACGTCCACTGCTCGCGGTAGTGGCCTTTGAAGAACGGCAGGATGTCCTTCTCCTTCCGCGCGAGCACGTCGCTGAGGTAGCCGCCGATGGGACGCAGGAGGCCGGCGGCGACGGAGAACGTCGCGGCGAACGTGCTCGCGACGACGAGGTTGTCCTGGTTGAACGCCTCGCGGTAGTAGGTGGCGAGCCAGCCGTTCATCGAGAGTTCGAGGCCGAAGGACATCACGTACGCCAGCGCGAGGACGACGGTCCCGTAGCGGGTCGCCGTGTGGACCCAGTCCTTGAAGCTCGCGTTGTCCTTCGTCGCCTGGCGCTTCTCCTCGCTCTTTGCCGCCTCGCCGAGCGTGTAGTACGCCACGGCGAGGCCGATAGAGACGACGCCGGTGTAGAAGAAGGCGGCCCGCCAGTTGGTGCTAAACAGCGGCCCGCTCCACCCGGTGTTGAACACGCGCGGGAGGACGAGCGCCCCGCCCGCCGCGCCGGCGTTCCCGACGCCGGCGTAGATGCCCTCGGCCAGGCCGAGGTTCTCCTCTTCGAACCACTCAGCGACGTGCTGGATGCCGATGACGAACGTGATGCCGGCCGTCGCGACGATGAGCCGCGTCACGAAAAACAGGGAGTAGTCCTGGACGAACGCACTCGCCATCGAGAACACGCCGACGTAGGCCAACACGATGGCGAAGATGGCCGGCGCGCCGAACTTGTCGGAGAGCCAGCCGGTCACCATCCGGCCGAATGGAGCCATCCAGATGGCCGAGCTGGCGAGGATGCCGATTTCGGCCGTCGTGAGGCCGAACTCGTCGGCGATTGGCCCCGTAAACGGCGCGAACGAGAACCAGATGAGAAACGAGAAGTTGAAGCCAATCGTCGCCAGCAGCAACGTCCGGTGTTTCGTCATCCGAATCAGACCCATAGCGACACCTCCGGGACCGCCGTCGAACGACCAACCGAAGCGAACTTTCGTTGAAGTTTGTTATCTTTACCCCAAATTTCTACCACGTTCGAACACATTGTATCAATATATGCTATCGAACAGAGGATTATAACGGTGTTCGTTTACAAAAACGGAATATATCGTCTCGATTCAGACATCCCGACAATGCCGCCGTTTCTGGTCCGGTCCGGCGAGCGATTCTTACGAACGTCAACGAAGTCGCGGAAGTAGGTGTGGAATCGTCAATCGAACGCCCCCGGACCCACACGGGCGTCCGGACGGACAGCGTCGACGCAGGATTCGGACAGCGGGGACCGCGTGTAGTAACTGTGTCGATATTTTCTTTCAACGAAAGCGTTATTCGGCTACTCGTACGAATATCCCAAATATATAGGGCCAAGTCGTGTACGAACATCGAGTACGGACCCGTATAACGTTACAATGAGAGACGAACGACGGACCGATTCGCACGCGCGCTGTCCCGTCCGACGCCGCTCGGCCGGCCGCGGCGGCGTCGACACGCGGGCACAGTGCGACGAACCGACGGCGAACCGTCCCACGAGATGAGCTACTGGAAGCCAACCACCTGCATGCGCTGTGCCGTCGGCTGTGGCCAGCAACAGCTCGGCGTCGACGAGGGGTACGGTATCGACACGGTTCGCGGGAACCGGAACCACCCCGTCTCGGAGGGGCTCGCCTGCGAGCGGGGCATCAGAGAGACGCAGAACCCGGACGGCGAGTGGCTCACGGAGCCGCTGGTCCGTCGCGGGGACACGCTCAAACCCGCCTCCTGGTCGACGGCGCTGGGCATCGTCGCCTCCGAGTTCATCCAGACGATTGCGGAGGACCCGAACAGAATCGCCGTCCTGGGAAGCGGCCAGCAGACGAACGAGGCCGCCTACGCGCTGGGGAAACTCGCCCGCGCCGGCATCGGGACCGAACACTTCGACGCCAACACGACGCTGTGTATGTCCTCGGCTGTGAAAGCGTACTACGACGCCTTCGGCAGCGACGCGCCGCCGTGTACCTACGACGACATCCCGATGGCCGAAACCCACGTCGTCTGGGGGGCGAACCCGGCCGCGGCACACCCCGTCCTCTATCGCTGGCTCATCGACAGCGCGAGCGAGCCGGACAGCCGCCTCGTCGTCGTCGACCCGGTGCGGAGCGAGACCGCCGCCGACGCCGACCAGTACGTCCGGCTCGAGGCCGGGACGGACGTGGAACTGGCGCGCGCGGTCCTCGCGCGGCTGGTCGAGACCGACCGGGTCGACCGCGAGTTCGTCGAGGACCACACCGACGGCTACGACGAACTCGTCGAGTCGCTCCCGGCGGTCGAGCGCGCCGCGGACACCGCCGGCGTCTCCGTCGAGGCCGTCGACGCGCTGGCCGACGCCTTCGAGGACCGGACGCTCGTCTACTGGGGGATGGGCGTCAACCAGAGCACGAACGGCACCGACGCCGCGCGGTCGCTCATCAACCTGTGCCTGGCCTCGGGGAACATGGGACCCGGCAGCGGCCCGTTCTCGCTGACCGGCCAGGCCAACTCGATGGGTGCGCGCGTCGTCTCCTCGAAGGAGACGTGGCCCGGTCACCGGCCGTTCGACGACGACGACCACCGGGCGGCGGTCGCCGACCACTGGGACGTACCGCTGGGCCGGCTCCCCGACTCGCCCGGGCCGGGGCCGGTCGGCATCGTCGACGAGATCAACCGCGGCCACATCGACGCCGTCTGGACGGTCGCGACGAACCCCGTCGTCGGGATGCCCGACGCCACGAACGTCAGGCGGTCGCTGGACGACGTCTTCCTCGTCGTCCAGGACGCGTTCCGGTCGGAGACCGTCGAGTACGCCGACGTGGTGTTGCCGGCGGCGACCTGGGGCGAGAGCGAGGGCACGACGATGAACATGGAGCGGCGCGTCTCGAAGGTCACGGCCGTGACCGACACGGTCGACACCGTGTGGCGGGACCTCGATATCATCGCCGCCATCGGCAACCGCATCGACGAGACGCTCTTCGACGGCCCGCCGGTCGACCCGGAGACCGTCTTCGAGGAGTTCGCGGCGCTGACCGAGGGCACCCCGGCCGACTGCTCGGGTATCACGTACGACCGCCTCGACAGGGAACTGGCCGTCCGGTGGCCCGCGCCAGACGCCGACAGCGAAGGTGGGTATCGGTACTACGAGCCCGACGCCGACGACAAGACGTGGTCGTTCCCGACCGACACCGGCCGGGCACAGTTCACGACCGCGACGTACCAGGGGCTCCCAGAGCCGACGGACGCGACCTATCCGCTGACGCTGACGACCGGGCGGCGGCCCGGGGCGTACAACACGGACGCCAGGACGGAGGGCGCGGACGACGGCGTCCCGACGGCCCGCATCCACCCCGAGACGGCCGGCCAGTACGTCCAGCTGTTCGACCGCGGCCGGACCGTCGTCGAGTCGCGGCGAGGCAGCGTCACCGTCGACCTCGCGCCGGACGACGCCGTCCCGCAGGGGACCATCTGGATGGACATCCACAACACCGCGGTCAACGAGCTGACGCTCCCGGCCGTCGACCCCGATTCGAACGAACCCAACTACAAGCAGTGCGCCGTCCGTCTGGCGACGCCCGACACCTCCTCGACGGTGACCCGAAACGGGCTCCCGCGGAGCGGGACGCTCGGGGGCGACTGAGACGCGTCGAGGTCGGCGAGCCGGCGGATACGTTCTCGGTGACGGCAAGCCCCGTCAGTCGGCCGTGGCGGGCGGCAGTTCGGCCTCGGCGGCGACGAGGCGGGCGGCACACTGTTTGAAGTTCGGCTCGTCGGACTGAGGGTCACGGTCAGAGAGCGTCAGCCGGTTCGTCGCCGGGTGGTGAATCGGGAGCCACACCATCCCGCAGGGGACGCCCTCGTCCCGGTCGATGACGACCGTCGCGGAGCCGCGGCGGGTCTCGACGGTCAGCGTCCCGTCGGTGACGAGCCCGCTGTGTTCCTCGACCGTCTTGGGGTGGATGCGGGCCACCAGCGGCCCGGCCTCGCCGCCGCGGGACCGGACGCCGGTGTTGTACCCGTCGGCCTCGCGGGCGGTGGTCAGGGTCAGCGGGTAGTCGTCGTCGGTCGGTTCCGGAAGCGACCCCTGGCGGCCCGTCGAGAACTGCGCCCGGCCGGAGGGGGTCGGGAACGACCACGATTCGTCGTCGTAGTAGCGGTAGCCGCCGGCGCTGTCGGCGTCGGGAGCGGGCCACCTGACGGCGTGGTTCTCGTCGAGGCGCTCGTAGGTGATGCCCGAGCAGTCGGCGACCGTCCCCTCCGTGAGGGCGGTGAACTCGTCGAAGACGTCGGACGGGTCCGGCGACGTGCTCTCGAACAGGCCGGGGAACAGCCGCGAGCCGATGGTAGCGATGATGTCGATGTCCTGCCTGACGCCGCTCGGCACGTCGGTCGCCGACCGGACCCGGGAGATGGTCCGCTCCATGTTCGTGGTCGTCCCGTCGCTCTCGCCCCAGGTCGCCGCCGGCAACACCACGTCGGCGATCTCCGTCGTTTCGGTGTGGAAGGCGTCCTGCACGACGACGAAGGCGTCTTCGAGCGTCTCGCGGACGCTCTCGGCCTCGGGCATCCCGGCGACGGGGTTCGTGGCGACAGCCCAGACAGCCTCGGGACCATCTTCGAGCATCCCGACCGGACCGGGGCCGGTGTCGTCGGGCAGACGGTCGACGGGCACGTCCCAGTGGTCGGCGACGAGGCGGCGGTGGTCCGGGTCCTCGAAGGCGCGCTGGCCGGGCCAGGACCCCTTCGAGGAGCAGATGCGGGTCCCCATCGAGTTGGCCTGACCGGTCAGCGAGAACGGGCCGCCGCCGGGCCGGAGGTTCCCCGTCGCCAGCGTCAGGTCGATGAGCGCCCGGGCGGTCTCAGTCCCCTGAACGTGCTGATTGATGCCCATGCCCCAGTAGACCAGCGCCCGCTGGTCGAGCACGTCGGCCAGCAGGTCCACCTCGGCCATCTCGACGCCGGCCTCGGCGGCCGCGTCCGTGGCGTCGGGCAGAGCCGCGAGCAGGTCCTCGAAGCCCTCCGTCGCCGCGTCGACGAACTCGCGGTCGACCCGCCCCGTCTCGACGATGCGGGCGAGGACGGCCCGGGCCAGCGCGAGGTCCTTCCCGGGGGCGGGCGCGACGTGGTGTTCGGCGTTCTCCGCGGTCTCCGAGCGGACGGGGTCGACGACGACGATCTCCACGTCCTCCTCGTCGGCGGCCTGCTGAATCCAGCGGAACATCACGGGGTGGGCGACCGCCGGGTTCGCCCCCCAGACGACGTGACGGTCGGCGTCGCTGATATCGGCGTAGGTACACGGCGGCGCGTCACTGCCGAAGGCCTGGTAGTAGGCGGTGACGGCGCTTGCCATGCACAGGGTCGTGTTGGCGTCGTAGTTGCGCGTGCCGAAGCCGCCACGGGCGACCTTCCCCAGCGCGTAGGCCGCCTCGTTTGTCTGCTGGCCGCTGCCCAGCACGGCAACGGAGTCGGGGTCCCGTTCGTGGACGGCCTGCAGTCCCTCGACGGCACGGGCCAGCGCCACGTCCCACTGGGTCTGGCGGAGTTCACCACCGCTGCGGACCATCGGCCGCGTGAGCCACTCCCCGTCGGGGGCCTTGCTCTCCCGGAGCCCGCGAGCGCATGCCAGTCCCTGACTGACCGGATGGGCGGCATCGCCGCGGGCGGCGTCGATGCCGTACCCCTCGTCAGCCCCCTGGTGCATGTGTCCACAGCCGACGGCACACCGCATACACGTCGTCGGGACCCAGTCGCTCACAGCCGTCCACGCGCCGTGACGACGCCCATTCGTCCAGTTTGGCATAAGATTACAGTACGTTCGGATGCCATTGTCGTACGTACATAGATGAATACACACCGTATAACAGTGACTCTTTACGAAATACTTATTTCACCCGAGAGTATGTGACATCCGTCCACTAGATCGGTAGCACCGCCGGGTAACAACAGTTTCTTTCTGACAGCGGTCAAACGGCCGCGTATGAACCACGAGCAGTCACGAGCGCTGTACGACCGCGCCCTGTCGGTGCTGTCGGGCGGCGTCAACTCCTCCGTGCGAGCGACGCGGCCCTACCCGTTCTTCGTCGAGAAGGGGGACGGCGGGCATGTCATCGACGCCGACGGCAACCGCTACATCGATTTCGTCATGGGCTACGGGCCGCTACTACTGGGCCACAGCCTGCCCGAACAGGTCCAGTCGGCCATCCAGCAACACGCCGCCGAGGGGCCGATGTACGGCGCCCCCACCGAGGTCGAGGTCGAACTGGCCGAGTTCGTCACCCGGCACGTCCCCAGCGTCGAGATGCTGCGGTTCGTCAACAGCGGGACCGAGGCGACCGTCTCGGCGGTCCGACTGGCTCGTGGCTACACCGGGCGGGACAAGATAGTGGTGATGCAGAGCGGCTACCACGGCGCACAGGAGTCGACGCTGGTCGAGGGCGAGGGCGACCACACCACACCCTCCAGCCCCGGCATCCCCGAGAGCTTCGCCGAACACACGCTGACGGTCCCGTTCAACGACGAGGACGCCGCCCGCGAGGTGTTCGAGGAACACGGCGACGACATCGCCGCGGTCCTCACGGAACCGATCCTCGGGAACTACGGCATCGTCCACCCGGTCGAGGGCTACCACGAGACGCTGCGGGAACTGTGTGACGACCACGGCTCACTGCTGGTCTTCGACGAAGTCATCACCGGCTTCCGCGTCGGCGGCCTCCAGTGTGCCCAGGGCGCGTTCGACATCGACCCCGACATCACCACCTTCGGGAAGATAGTCGGCGGGGGCTTCCCAGTGGGCGCAATCGGCGGCAAGAGCGAAATCATCGAGCAGTTCACGCCCGCCGGCGACGTGTTCCAGTCGGGCACGTTCTCGGGCCACCCGGTCACGATGGCCGCCGGGCTGGAGACGCTTCGGTATGCGGCTGAACACGACGTATACGACCACGTCAACGACCTCGGCGAGCGCCTCCGGGCGGGCCTACAGGACATCCTCGAAGACCAGGCCCCCGAGTACACCGTCGTCGGCCGCGACTCGATGTTCAAGGTCATCTTCACCCGGGACGGGCCGGACTCCTTCGAGGGGCACTGCGAGGCCGGCTGCCAACAGCAGGAGTCGTGTCCCCGCTTTGATTACTGTCCGAAGACCGGCCACGACGTGACACAGGCCGAGACCGAGCGGTGGGAGCGGCTGTTCTGGCCCGCGATGAAGGAACAGGGCGTGTTCCTCACGGCGAACCAGTTCGAGTCACAGTTCATCTGTGATGCCCACACAGGTGAAGACATAGAGAATGCGCTCGAAGCGTACAAAGAGGCGATATGAAGTGAGCGACGACGACATCGCACTCTCGGAAAAGCGGATGTACGGCGAGAAGCGCCCGGAGACCCACGCGTACGTCGCGTCGGGGCTGGGCGTCACCCGCGTCGAAACGGCCGGCGGCCAGATCGGCCGGTTCAGCCTGAGCGAGCGATGCAACGCCCGCGACGTGGCCGGCGGAAGCGGCGAAGTCGCGGTCGCTACCGACGAGGACGTGCTCGTGTTGACCGACGACGGCTTCGTCCCGACCGGGTTCGGCCCGGCCACCGCTGTCGGCTACGACGGCGCGGGCCTGCTGGCGGCCGGCGAGGGCCGCGTCGCCCGCTACGCTGACGGCGACTGGGCCGAACTCGGAACCGTCGACGACGTTCGCGCCATCGATGGCGACCGCATCGCCGCGGCCGATGGCGTGTACGCCCTGCCGTCGCTCGACCGACTCGGCCTGATAGACGTGGCCGACGTGGCCGGCGACTACGCCGCGACCGAGAGCGGGCTGTACCGCCGGAACGGCGACGACTGGACCGAGGTTCGCTCGGGGAGTCACCGGGCCGTCGCCGCCGACGGCGAGCGCGTCCACGCCGCCGCGGCGGATGGACTGTACGAACTGACAGCCGGCGGCTGGGAGCCATGTGCGTTGCCGGCGACCGAGCGCGTGGTCGACGTGGTTCACGGCGACGACACCTACGCCATCACCGAGAACGGCACCTTCCTCGTTGCGACCGCGGCCGAGGCGACCGCCGACGGACAGGGCGGCTGGCGACAGCGCTCGCTGGGCGTCCCCGATGTCGTCGGCGTCGCCGTGGCCTGACCCCGACAGCAGTAATCGGCCGCGTGCCTGTCTCACGCGCCACACCCGCTTACAGAACCGAAACAGGGTTTAGCCCGGGCAGCCACCCACCGCACATGATTATCCCCGGAGCTGATACGCAGGCGTTCGCGGCGACTCTCGCCGAGGCGACCGGCGAGCAGCTGGGACGGGTCGAGTACGAGCGGTTCCCCGACGGCGAGCACGTCGTCCGCGTGCCCGAGGCGGTCTCGGGCGAACGAGCCGTCGTCGTTGCCTCGACCGTCGACAGCGACGCCCACGTACAGGTACTCCAGTTGCAGGACGCGGCCCGCGAGAGCGGAGCCAGCGAGGTCGTCACTGTGATCCCGTACATGGGCTACGCCCGGCAGGACGAGGCGTTCAAGCCCGGCGAGCCGGTTTCCTCGCGGGCGATGGCCCACGCTATCTCGACCGGGACGGACCGCGTGGTGACGGTGAACCCCCACGAGCCGGCCGTCTGTGACTTCTTCGACGTGCCGGCCACCCACGTCGACGCCGCGAGCGTCCTCGCGGACCCGCTGCCGGACACCCTCGAAGACCCGCTCTTCCTCTCGCCCGACGAAGGCGCAATCGACCTTGCGAGGACAGTCCGGGACGCCTACGGCGAGGGTGAAACGGACTTCTTCGAGAAGGACCGCGACTACGACACCGGCGACATCGAAATCCGACCCAGCGACGCGCCGGTCGAGGGCCGGGACGTGGTGCTTGTCGACGACATCATCGCCACCGGGTCGACGATGAGTGAGTCGGTCAGCGTCCTCGGCGACCGCGACGCACAACGGGTGTTCGTCACCTGCGTCCACCCGATGCTCGCCAGCAATGCCCTGACAAAGCTCAACACCGCCGGCGTCGAGGCCGTCTACGGCACGGACACGCTCGAACGCGCCGTCAGCGAGGTCAGCGCCGCGCCGGTCGTCGCAGACCAGTTGTAGTCACGCCTTGTTTGAGCGGGGACGTCACTCCGACGCTTCCGCAGCCGCGACCGGAGCAATCGCGATCCCGCATCCACCTTTTTCAGCGTCGGGTTCGCTCGCGATACTCGCGAACCGCTCCTTGAAAAACGTGGGTGAAAAAGCAGCACGCTCCCTCCGGTCGCGTGCTGTTCTAATCAGATGCTTCCACGGCCGCAACGGGAGCAATCGCGATCTCCATCTCCACGCCCTCGACATCCCACGTTTTGCGGTGGCCATCTTCGACGCTGTCTAGCTCGTCCGCGCGGACCTCCTCTTTGATCAGGGATTCGTGTTCGCGGACCAGCGAGTCCACGCGCTCGTCGTCGATTGCGAGGTCAACGACAATCCGTTCCTCGATGTCCAGTTCGAGGTCCTTGCGCATCTCCTGAATTCGGCGGATGACCTCGCGGGCGTACCCCTCGCTCTCAATATCCTCAGTGAGCGCAGTGTCGACGTAGACGACGCCGCCGCCGTCGAGGGCAGTGAACTCCGTGCCGGTGACGCCGTCGGGCGTCTCGCGGCGGAATTCGACCATCTCCTCGGTGAGATCGATGTCCTCACCGAGCGCGTCCGAGACCGTGCCTTCGAGGGTATCGAGGGACTGCTCTGCGACGCGGGACTCGTTGAGCGCGTTCATCACGCGGCCGGCATCGTCGCCGAAGGCCGGGCCGAGTTCGCTCATGTCGGCCTCGGCGGAGTAGGCGAGTTCGCCCCACTCGTCGTCAGCGCCGACGACTTCGACCGCGCGGGCGTTCAGGCGGTCGGCGATGATGGCCTCCTGGGCGCGGACGGCGTCAGCCACGTCGTCGCTGTCCACGTCGACGACGACGCGGGTGACGGGCCAGCGGAGCTTGCGCTCGGCCTGCTGGCGGGCGTTCGACCCCGCTTCCTCGACCTCGCGGACGACCTCGATTTCGCGTTCGAGGGCGGGGTCGTGCAGGTCGTCGTCGGCCTCAGGCCAGTCGCACATGTGGACCGTCGGGTGGCCGGCGTCGCCGGTGAGCGCCTCGTAAATCTCCTCGGCGACGAAGGGCGTGAACGGCGCGAACAGGGCAGCGACCTCCTCAAGCACGCGATAGAGGGTGGCGTAGGCGGCCTGCTTGGAGGCGCTGTCCTCTTCTTCCCACATCCGTTCGCGGACGACCTGGATGTAGAACCGCGAGACGTCTTCGACGACGAACTCCAGGAGTTCGTCGACCGCCTTGTCGTTCTCGAAGTCGTCCATCGACTCGGTCATCGCCGCCTCGACGCTCTGGAGTCGGGAGAGGACCCACTCGTCGACGAGTTCGAGGTCGTCCCGCACGTCCTCGACGGTGGTCGCTTCGGCGGCTTCGCCGCCTTCGCCTCGATCCGACTGCGTCGGATCGCCGGGCTCGAAGTCGTCGGCCCGCATGTACGGCAGCGGGAAGCGCGCGACGTTCCAGAGGATGTTCAGCCGGCGCTGCATCTCGGCGGTCTCCTCCCAGGAGAAGTTCATGTCCTCGCCCTGGGCGGTCACCGACAGCAGGAACAGCCGCATCGGGTCGCGGCCGTGTTTCTCGATGACCTCGTGGGGGTCGACCAGGATACCCTTCGATTTGGACATCCCGCGGCCGTCGGGCATGTTGGCGTAGCCGTGCATCAGCACCTGTTTGTACGGAATCTCGCCCGTCGCGGCGGTGCTCATGCCCAGCTGGGACCAGAACCAGCCGCGGGTCTGGTCGTGGGCCTCCATGATGAGGTCGGCGGGCCACAGCTCCTCGAAGTCCTCGGTCTGTTCGGGGTAGTCGACGGTCCCCCACGTGGCCACGGAGGAGTCGAGCCACACGTCGAAGACGTCGCCGACGCGGGTGTAGGTCGTGCCGTCCTCGGTGATGGTGAGGTCGTCGACCGTACCCTTGTGGAGGTCGACCGACTCGGGGTCGATGTCCTGGTCGACGCGCTCGGCGAGTTCCTCACGGTCGCCGACGACGATGGCGTCGTCCATCGACCCCGACCAGTCTTCGGGCAGCCAGATGGGGATGGGGATGCCCCAGTAGCGCTGCCGGGAGACGTTCCAGTCCGGCGCGTCCTCGACGAAGTCGCGGAAGCGGTTGTCCCGCGCCCACTGGGGGTACCACTCGCTGTCCTCGATGTTTTCGAGCAGTTCGTCCTTGATGTCGGTGACCGTGATGAACCACTGGTCGGTGACGATGCGGACGATGTCGGTGTCACAGCGCCAGCACTGCCCCTCGCGGACGGTGTGGCCCTCCTCGCTGGAGAGGAGGTGTCCGTTGTCGTCGAGGTCGGCGATGACGTCGTCGTTGGCGTCGCGGACGAAGGTGCCCTCGTACTTGCCGGCGGCGTCGGTGTAGACGCCGTCGGAGCCGACCGGACAGAAGATTTCGAGGCCGAGTTCCTGCCCGCGCTCGAAGTCCTCCTCACCGTGGCCGGGCGCAGAGTGGACCAGCCCGGTGCGGTCGGCCTCAACGTAGTCGGCGGTGTACACCTGCCCCGAGCCCTCGCCCTGGGCGTGGTCCGGCACTTCCTCGGCCAGCGGGTGGTCGTACTCCCAGCCGACCATCCCCTCGCCGGTCAGTTCCTCGACGACCTCGTAGTCGTCGTAGCGGCCGGCCTTCAGCACGTCCTCGACGCAGGCCTCGGCGACGTAGAGGCGTTCTGTCTCGCCGTCTTTCGTGGCGTCGACGCCCACGTAGTCGAGGTCGCCGTCGACCGCGACGAAGGTGTTGGCGACGATGGTCCAGGGCGTCGTCGTCCAGATGACCAGACTGCCCTCGCGGTCGGCGAGTTCGAATTTCACGTAGATGGAGGGCTTGCCCACGTCGTGGTACTCGACCTCGTTGTTGGCGATGCCGGTCTCACAGCGGGGGCACTGGTTGATGGAGCGCTGGCCCTGCTCGACGAGGCCGCGCTCGTGGGCCTGCTGGAAGCCCCACCAGGCGGCCTCCATGTACTCTGGGTTGACCGTCTTGTACGGGTCGTCCCAGTCCATCCAGACGCCGAAGTCCTGGAAGTCGCTCTGGAGGCCTTCGAGTTGCTCCTCGGCGAAGTCCTTGCACTCCTCGATGAAGTTCTCCTCGCCGAAGCGCTCGATGTCCTTCTTGTTCTCGAAGTCCAGGCGCTCCTCGACTTTCGTCTCGATTGGGAGCCCGTGCATATCGTAGCCCGGCCGGTCGGTGACGTCGTAGCCCTGCATCCGCAGGTAGCGGATGTAGCAGTCCTTCAGGGTCTTGTTCCACGTCGTCCCCATGTGGGCCGCGCCGGAGGTGTATGGCGGCCCGTCGACGAAGAAGTAGTCCTCGCCGTCGGCCCGGTGGGCCTTCGTCTGCTCGTAGGCGTCGACGTCGTCCCAGTACTCGAAGACGCCGTCCTCGACGGCGTCGGGGTCGTACTGGTCGTCGACAGCGGCGAAACGTTCCATACCCGTTCCATCCGCCGCCGGCAATAAAGGACAATCGATTGTGTGCCTATCGTTCAGACACCACAGTTGGCGGCCTCCCGACGCCGGTTAGCGCTCGCGCTGGAGGAGCAGCCCGGCCGTCTGCCCGCTGTTTTCGGTTATCGGTGCGACGACTTCCCAGCCGTCAGCGCCGAGTTCGTTCAACTTCTCGGTAGGGACACTACTGCTTCCGAACATCCCGGTGTCGACGTCGAGGGTCTTGTACTCGTAGGAGGGCATACACGCACTGTGGCGGCGACCAGCGGCAAACCTCTTGTGGTAGCGACCGCCACGGCTTTGCCGCCGACGGCCGTGCCCTCGCGTGTGCCCGCGTTTCCCGACGACGAGCGGCGCAACGCTCTCGCCGACGAGTGCCGGCGCTGTCCCGGCCTCGCCGAGAGCCGGACCTGCATCTCGTGGGGCAACGGCCCGCTGGACGCCGACCTCGTGGTCGTCGGCGAGGCCCCGGCCGAGGGCGACCCCGAGGCCGAGCAGTGGCGGGGCGGCAACCTGACCGGGATGGCCTACACCTCGCGGCGCTCCGGCCGGACGGTCAGGGCGGTGCTCGCCGACGCCGGCTACGGCCACGACGCCTGCTACTTCACGAACGCCGTGAAGTGTCACCCGCCGGGGAACCGCGACCCGACCGACGCGGAGCTTTCGAACTGCCGGCCGTACCTCGTCGAGGAGGTCGAAGCGGTCGAGCCGGCGGCCGTCGTGACGACCGGCAAGCACGCGACGAAGACGGTGCTGGCGCTGGACGACGCCGCCCTCGATGGCTTCCTCGACAGCGTGCTCGACCCCCGCCGGAGCGAGGCGCTGGGCGTGCCCGTTGTCCCGCTGCTCCACCCCTCGTACCAGGAAGTGTGGCTCTCGCGGCTCGGCTACGACCGCGGGGCGTACGTCGACGCCATCGCCGAGACGGTGGCCGGCGTCGCCGACACCTAGAACCTTCTTGTGACCGCCGGACGCAGGGGCGACCATGAGCGAGGACTGCATCTTCTGTCAGATTGTCGCCGGCGACATCCCCAGCCGCACCGTCTACGAGGACGACACCGTGCTGGCGTTTCTGGACGCCAACCCCCTCTCGCCGGGCCACACGCTCGTCATCCCGAAGGCCCACCACGAGCGGCTGAACGACACGCCCGACGACGTAGCGGGGGCGGTCATGTCGACCCTGCACGACCTCGTCCCCGCGGTCGAGGCGGTCGTCGACGCCCCCGCCAGCACGGTCGCGTTCAACAACGGCGAGGCGGCCGGCCAAGAGGTCCCCCACGTCCACGGCCACATCGTCCCGCGGTTCGAGGACGATGGCGGCCGCCCGATTCACGCGCTGGTCACCGACCGGCCGGACCTCTCCGACGACGAACTGGACGCCATCGAATCGGACATCGTCGCCGAGCGGGACTAAAATTCCGTATCCTTTTATCGAAAGATACGCCAACAGCGACGCATGGGGGTTTCGACGCTCGCGTTCGTCGGGTGCACCGGTGGGGCTGGAACGACCAGGTTGACAGTCGAGACAGCGGCGACGCTGGCCCGGAGTGGACGGTCCGTCGCCGTCGTCGACGCGGCCTTCGGGACACAGGGGCTGGCTACCTACGTCGGCGGGCGAATCGACGCCGACGTGACCGCGGTGGCGGTCGGCGACGCGTCGGTCGATGACGCGCTGGTTGAGTGGGATATCGACGCTGACGGGCGAGTCGCGCTCTGTCCGGCCCACGCGCCGTTCGAGCGCCTCGCTCGGGCGAAGTCGGCCGAGAGCGCACAGACGCTCGAACGGGCAATCGAGGAGTTGGCCGGCCGGTTCGACCACGTGCTGCTGGACGTGCCGCCGATTGCATCGAATCAGGCCGTCGCTGCTGCCACGACCGCACAGCGGCGGGTGCTCGTGGTACCGGCAAGCCAGCGCGGGAGCGACCTGCTTCCGCGACAGCAGGGCCGGCTCCGGGACATCGGCGCGCCGGCCACAGCCGTCGTCGCGGCCCGGGTGGACGGCGACGACGCCGAACCGGTCGAGGACGCGGCACACACGGTCGGGCACATCGGGGCGGACGCGCCCAGGCCGCTCGCGACCGACCCCGACACCGAGGTCGCACCGGCCGTCGCCGCGATGACCGAGGACTTGCTCGACGTTGACCTCGGCCTGACCTTCGAGGACGACGGGCTGTTCTCCCGCTAAGGGAGCGGGACGACGACGACCGGACGGTCGACCTGGGTGAGCAGTTCCGCGGCTGTCGAGCCGACGCCGTCGCTGTCGTCGGTCCCGCGATGGGGTCCGATGATGAGTTCGTCCGGGTCGTACTCGTCGACGGCCGCCAGTATCTCCGTCACGGGCGCTCCCTCCCGCGTCTCCGTCGCGGGCGCGAACGCCGCGAGCCGCGAACGGGCGACGTTGACCGCGTCACCCGCATCGCGCGACGGCGCGTCGGGGTCGCGGACGGCGACCACGACGACTTCGGCGTCGGCTCCGGGGTCGAGCCGGTCCTGGAGGTAGTCGGCGGCGGCCGCGGTGACGTGGACGGACCCGGTGGCGAGCAGAAACGTCGTCATGAACGACTATCTGGGGCCGGTTGGCTTCGGGCTTTCGCTCGTCTCAGACGGCCGCCAGCAGTAGCTGGAGCGCCTTCGGCATCATGACGCCGACGACGAGCTGGGTCCACATCGTGAACGTCGCCGGGTACTCCTTGGTCCCGGTGACGAACTCGACCTGCTTGCGGTAGCGGCGGTACTCCGAGGGCGGATTGAGCGCGTCGAACGACCGGATGTCCCACGGCGCGTCGACGTGGTCCCTGGCCCGCCTGTCGAGGTCGTAGAGGAGTTCGCGCTTCTGTCGGGCCATGTGCTGGTGGAGGACGTAGATGCCGTAGGCCATGATGCCGACCGACAGAACCCAGACGGCGGTGAACGCGGCGTTGACCGCCAGCCCGGGCGCGTCCAGCGCGCTGTAGCCGAGCGCGCCGGTGAGGATGTGGGGGCCGTACGTCGCGACGGCGTAGGCGACGAGCCCGACCATCAGGTAGTAGTAGGCCAGCTTGACCAGTTCGCCGACCGGCCGCATCCCGCCGAGTTGCTCCGGGTCGAGGTAGTCGAGTGTCACGTCCGCCGCCGCAATCCGTCGGGGTAGCAGTACCTCGACGGCGACGTACGTCGCGAGAAACGCGGCAAGCACCGGGACGTAGCCAAACGGCGTCACGACGAGGAAGCGAAACACCCGCGTCGCGCCGCCGGCGTCGTAGAGCTGTGGGACGGTGAGGATGACGACGGCGTTGACGAGCGTGAATCCGGTGCCCAGGCCGATGAGCAGCCAGACGAGGCGGTCCGGCACCAGCCCGTCGAACTGCGACGGGTCGTCGACACGCGCTTCGATATTGCTCCGGGCGAGCGCCCGGTCGTAGCGACGGTACAGCGACTCCGTCGCGAGCGCGGCCCCGAGCAACACCAGCGGCCGGAGCAGCCACAGCGGGTTCTGGACGAACGTCAGCACCTGGCCAGTGAGAAGGCGGTACCCCTGCAACCCGACCAGTTCCACGGCGACGACAGCGACGGCGAACCACGTGAGCGGCCCCCACGTCGGCGTCTCGGTCGAACGGTCGCTTCGCATGCCCAGTCTGCCGGCGAGGCCGGCAAAGGGTGGACTGCCGGCGCGCGGACGCCGGCCTGAATGGTCACCGGTATCCATGTGTTAACTGTCCACATGAAAATCTAATCAAACTGGCGGCGAGACGGGTCCCCGGTGAACTGACGGCCGGGTCCCGACGAGAGCCCCGTCTTCGCCCGCCGCACCGTCTATACAGATAGCGACAGCACCACAGTCGCCGTATGTACGTAGCGGACAGGCATTCACCGGCGAGTCACTGCGTGTACCCATGTCCAGACCCGAGACCGCCGGCACGTCCCTGTTCGTCTGTCCGTTCTGTGAGCGGACGTTCGAACAGTCGCTGACGGCGTGTTCCAACTGCGACAGCACGGTCGTGCTACCGCTAGAGTGTCAGTCGGCCTACGACAGCATCCTCTCGATGTGTCGGAAGTAGGTCGCCCGGACGCGATACCGGCCACCGGCCGGGGCCGGCGTCACCGACGGGCTTACATATAGCCCACCCTGTACCCGAGAGCGTGCGCGTCGAGAACAGTTTCATCGGCACCGACGGCGTCGGGGAGAAGACCGAGCGGTCCATCTGGGAGCAGGGCGTCACCCACTGGGACGAGTTCGAACCGTCAGTCGTCGGCGGGCAGCGCGGCGACCGCATCCAGCAGTTCATCGACGAGGGGCGCAAGCGGGTCGCCGAAACCGATGTTACCTACTTCGATCAGACTTTCCCCAACAGCGAGCGCTGGCGGTTGTACGAGACCTTCCGCGACCGGGCCTGCTTTTTCGACATCGAGACGACCGGGTTAGACCAGGACCGCAATCAGGTGACGACGGTGAGCCTCCACCAGGACGGGGAGACACAGACGCTCGTCGCCGGCGACGACCTGACCGCGGCGAACCTCCGGGCCGCGTTCGACGGCGCGGACCTGCTGGTGACGTTCAACGGCAAGCGCTTCGACGTGCCCTTCCTCGAAGCGAACTTCGACGTCGACCTCGACCGCCCGCATCTGGACCTGATGTACACCTGCAAGAAAATCGGACTCTCCGGTGGGCTCAAACAGGTCGAGCAGGACATCGGTATCGAGCGAGACCGGCCGGATATCTCAGGTCGGGACGCAGTCCGACTCTGGCGGGAACACGAGCAGGGCCGCGACGGTGCACTCGAAACACTGGTGTCGTACAACCGCGAGGATACGGTGAATCTCAAGACGCTGGCCGAGACCGCGACCGAGCGGCTCGACGAGGAAGTTTTCGTCGGCTGAAGATGAGGGAGTGAATCGTCACCATACCCCCATCGTTTCAGGTGGAAAGCGGAGTGATTATCGTCTGTGGAGGAGTAGTGAGACGGTTGCCAGGCTACTGACTCCAGAATGGCGTGTGCCCGTGGCCGAGGACGAGAGAAGCCATATGCCAGACAACAAGGTCGAGGAACAGCGCCGTGTCCTGTTCAGTACCGACGCCGTAGAGCGAGGGGAGGTACAACAGCGGCAGCAACACCGCTCCCCAGAACGCAAAGGGTCGGATACCAGCAAGCGTCACGGTCCAGGCCCCGCGGGCGGCGAGCGCGAGCGTATCGAGATATCGACCGGTGTCCGTCGGTCGTAGTGTGTCGGTGTCGCTCTGGTGCGGGAGCGGAGGACTATCGCCGCTCGATGATCCCACCGTCTCTCCCCCTGTCTGACCTCGGTATCATTGGTTGAATCAACAGTATACCCCACCTAATCCGTGGTCACTACACAGATAGGCGACTGCACCAGCGCGTCTATCTGTATTCACGTTCGCAAGGTCTGTCATGTCTGTGCCGACAGGAGTCACACTGGATTCACGGCGTCTTCACAATCCGGACACGTGGCGAGCATCCGCGGCCAGTCTCCGGCCGTGTCGTACGCGATGACGAGGTTCGCCGCAGGAATCGTCACGTCACATGCCGGACACTGCCCCAGCGGTGGGTCGATCGTTTCTATATCACTGTCCCACATACACCAAACTACGCACTCAACACATATTGTTACCAGGCTCCTACGGCATGTGCGGCACACTTACGTGTCGTCGTCCTGCGGCGGCCGCTTCGATAACCGGTCGAACCGACGCTGGGCTTCGCTCGCCCGGTCGGCGGTTTCCTCGGGCTCAGGGGTGACATCCGCGAGCGCCGAGTCCGTGACAGTGATTTCCAGAACCACGTCGGCCGTCTGTGCCTCGGCTGGCAGTTCGGCCGTCTCGATGTCGAGGGCAGATAGTCCGTCCTCGGTGTCTACTTCCAGCGTGGCAATCCCGTCCTCGATTCGGTCGACGATAGCAGTGTAGGTTCCATCAGGTAGCATCAGTAACTCCGTTCCAGTACGGTCTCGTTGTCAGCGTCGGTCACGGTCACGGTGTCGCCGCCGTTGTTCCATATCGGACGCTCCGACCCCCAGTAAAGCTCGGTGTCCGTGTCGGCGCCGCTGCCGGTGTGGAGGGTCACGGTCTCGTCCGGGTCGAGCGTAAACCCGTCGGGGACGGTGTATCTGTGGTCGGCTTCATCACTGACAGTCCAGCCGCCCATTTCCAGCGGCTCCGCGCCCGCGTTCCGGAACACGACGTACTCGTCGTTGAGGTTGTCCCAGTCATCACCCGCCGCATCGGCGTTGACGCGGTCGATGATCAGGTCGCCACTCGTGTTCTCAGTGGGCGTTCCGCCGTCGGTCACGGTTTCGACCGGCGTAGCAGTCCGCGGGGACGAGCGGGGCAAGTAGGTCGCTCGCTGGGTAACCGGTTCGGTCGCACCCGGCGCAATTGCGTCGCCGGAACGGAGCGCCAGCGGGTCCGTCGGTGCTGGCCGTTGCGTGCTGACAGTCACAGCGGTCCCGTTGCTAGACAGGACGATGTCTCCGTGGGTTGCGGTCCAGTACGTCGGAACCGAGCGTGCCGCAAGCCGCTGGAGTGTCTCGTTGTTCGGGTGGCCATACTGCGAATCGTAGGCGCTCGATACCACGACCACCCGGGGGCCGGCGGCGTCCAGCAGCGGCCCGCTCGTGCTTGACGCGCTGCCGTGGTGCCCGGCTTTTAGTACGGTGGCCCGGAGCGTTGCTCCGTAGGTGTCGACGAGATACGCCTCCTGATCGTCCTCCGCATCGCCGGTAAAGAGGAAACTCGTCTCGCCGTGCTCGATCCGGAGGACGATGCTGTTCTCGTTTCGGGCCCCGTTTTCGAGGTATGGCTCCGGCGGGCCGAGCACGGTCGTCTCGACGCCGGAGAATCCGATCCGGTCTCCCTCGCGCGTCTCGTACAGCGTCACGTTGTGGGCTTCGACGGCATCGAGATATCGCTCGTAGGTCTGCGTACTCGCGGCGATACCGGGGTCGTACACCGCGCCGACGCCGTTTTGCTCGGTCTCGTAGTGCCTGATGACGGCCGCGTTGCCGCCGATGTGGTCGGCGTCGTTGTGTGAGACGACGAAGTGGTCGATTCGGTCAATGTCCTGTCGGTCGAGATACTGCAGGACGTACTCACCGTCGTCGGTGAAGTCTCCGGAGTCGATGAGCATCGTCTCGTTGTCGGGACTGACCAACAGGGTCGCCACCGACTGGCCGACGTTGATGAAATGGACCTCTAGCGTCCCGTTCGCTGCGGCCGGTGAGGGGGCGTCCGGCGTCGCTGTTTCGGTTGCAGTCGGCTGATTCGCGCTGCTGTCTATCCCGTTCGCCACGAACCCGCCACACCCGGCAAGTACCAGCAGTACTGCGGCGGCTATTGACGCAACCCCGCGACTCCGTACCATTCCGTTTGTCTACGCGCCCGAGTTATTTGGTATCACTTACCAACTACGTGCCACGAGACAGCGCGTGTCGCCGCGCCCCCGAGACAACGGCACGCCGTCAGTAGTTCACGGTCTCGGGCGTCTGCGGCGAGTCCGTCGGCCGCAGCAGGTGGACGCGCCCGGCAAGAAACCCCAGCAAAAGGCCGGTGAAATGTGCGACGAGCGCGACACCGGGGTTCGCGGTGGCAAGCGTGATCGCAGCAGCGACGACGCCAGCGAGAAGCAGCTGGACGCGCGGCGCAAGTTCGAATCCGCCAACGACGGTGTCAGTCAGGCGGTTGGCGGCAAGCAGGTATCCAAAGAGCGCAAACACTGCGCCGCTGGCCCCGAGCACGGAGACGTGACTGACCATCCCGGGAACGAACGGGCCGATGAGACTGGCTATCGAGACCTGTGAAACCCCGGCAAGTGCGCCGGTCGAGACGAAGAAGGCGTGGAATCGGAGTGGAGACGTCTGGCGTTCGAGGACAACGCCAGCAAGCGCCAGGCCGACGGCGTTTGCGAGGAGGTGGGGCAGGCCGGCGTGTGCATACACGTTGGTGACAAGCGTCCAGGGACGACTGAGCAGCGGAGGGGAGAGGGCAAACAGGCTCCGCGGGGCGGTCACCACGCCGACGGCCTGCTGTGCGAGGAACACAGCAACGATGACGGCCAGCGTGACCGCAGTTGGGCTCTGACGCAACGGTTTCATTACGACGATATTGTCGCCCTCACTACAAGAAACGCTCGGACACCCCGAACCGTTGCAGAACGCATACGTGGCATCGTGGCGTTGTCTCGTGTATGTCCGACCTAACTGACACCCTCACCGCGGCGTTCGCAGACGAGACCGACGACGAAATCGCACAGACAGCCGCCGAAAACATCGCCGACTTCGCCGAGGAGTACGACGAGGACCTGACGAGCGACCGCGTCGCCGATCTGCTCGCGGACGCGCCCTACGACGACTTCGGCCGCCGGTTCAACTGGGTCGTCGGCGAACTCGCCGCCGAGAACGAGGACTGCACGGACTCCCGAGAGTTCCGCATCGACGGGTTCGGTGAACTCGCTGCCGACCCCGACATCGGGACCTGAACGGGGATGGCGGGCGGAACCTACACGCTGGTGCTCGAACGGGACGCCAGCGGGCCGATTTCGGTCGGCGCGCTGGGCGAACTCAGGTTTCCGGCGGGCTGGTACGCCTACACCGGGAGCGCGCTGGGCAGTGGCGGGTTCGGCCGTATCGACCGCCACCGCGCGGTCGCCGCCGGCGACAACGACACCCGACACTGGCACGTCGACTACCTGCTGGGCGACGCCGCGACGGCCGTCGAACAAGTCGTCACGACCGAGGCCGACATCGAGTGTGCCGTTGCCCGGCGTGTCGACGGCCCGTCAGCCGAAGGGTTCGACCGCGTCGACGCCTTCGGCTGTTCCGACTGTGACTGTCGCTCGCACCTGGCGTACCACGAGCACCGGGACCGGCTCGTCGAGGCGGTGACCGACGCCCACGCGGCCGCGACCGGGTAGTCAGGAGATGTGAATCGCGGGCTTGTTCGGTCGCGCTTTGGCCGCGAGGTCGTGGTCGGGCGCGGCCCGACGGACCACGACGTCACAGCCGAACTCGTCTTCGAACAGCCACGCGGCCTGCTGGAGTGTGTCGAGTTCCCGCTCGCCGTCGATAATCGGTTCGAGGCCCGCCCCGCGGTCGGCCAGTCGGTCGGCGAAGTCGGCGGCCGCGTCCCCGTGCTGTTTGATTTCGTCGTCAGCCATGATTTCACCGACGATAGCGTCGTCGGGGTCTGACTCGCGGGCGATCTCGTAGGCACGGTACTTCCAGTCGGCGGCGACGACGAGTTCGATCTCGTTCGGTTCATCGATGTCGACGACCGCCGTGATCTCGCGCACGTCGTCAAGCGTCCGCCGGACGACCTGCCGCTCGATGCGGTAGTCGTCCACGTCCCGCAACGGTTCCGGCCACCGGCTCTCGGCGACGAGGCCGTCCTCGTCGAGCAGTTGCCACATCTCCTCGGCGAGGAACGGCGCAATCGGCGCGACGAGGCCGGCGAGCACCCGCAGACCCCGGCCGTAGGCGAACTGGTAGGGCCGGTCGTAGCCCGCATAGCGGCCGAGCAGGCGAGCGAAGCGCTGTATCTCGCCGATGACCCGATGGAAGCGAAAGCGGTCGTACTCCTCGGTGACAGCCGCGATGGTTCGGTCGATTTCCCGTTCCAGGTACGCGTCGTGGTCGGCGCTCTCGGTGCGCGTCTCCGTTCGGTCAGTGTACTCCGTGACAAGACGGTACAGCGTCTGCTGGAAGTCGTAGGCCGTCGAGACGTCCTTGACAGTCCACTCGAAGTCCTGGGACGGGTGGGCCGCCGAGAGGACGAACAGCCGCGTCGTCTCGGCCCCGTACTCGTGAGGCGCGATGTCGTTGCCCTTCGACTTGGACATCTTCTCGCCGCCGTGGAGTACCGTCCCCTGATTGATGAGCCGGTCGACCGGCTCCTCGCGGTCCAGCAGGCCGATATCCGACAGGGCACGAGTAAAGAAGCGGATATAGAGGAGATGCAACACCGCGTGTTCCTCGCCGCCGACGTACACGTCGACCGGGAGCCACTCGTCGGCGGTGTGCTGGTCGAACGGAGCCGATTTGAAGTGTGGCGACAGATACCGGAGGAAGTACCACGAGGAGTCGACGAAGGTGTCCATCGTGTCCGTCTCGCGGACGGCGTCGGCCCCGCAATCGGGACAGGTGGTCTGTTTCCACTCCTCAGCCGCATCAAGGGGATTACCCGTCGTCTGGACGTAGTCGGGTAGTTCCACCGGGAGGTCGTCCTCGGGGACCGGGACGTGGCCGCAGTCGTCGCAGTGGACGATTGGAATCGGCGTCCCCCAGTAGCGCTGCCGCGAGATGAGCCAGTCCCGCAGGCGGTAGGTCACCGCCGCCTCGGCGGCGTCGTGCTGACATAGGCGTTCGCGGGCGGCGGAACTGGCGAGGCCGTCGTACTCGCCGCTGTCCGTGAGCATCCCGTCGCCGGTGTAGGGCGCGTGCGGGAGGTCCGTCCCGCTGCCGTCGACGGGTTCGACAGCCTGCTCGACGGGCAGATCGTGTTCGTCAGCGAAGGCGTGGTCCTGTTCGTTGTGAGCGGGGACGCCCATAACCGCGCCCGTGCCCACGTCGTCCAGCACGTACGCCGCGACGTACACCGGCAGTTCTTCGCCGGTGTAGGGGTGGGTCGCGGTGAGGTCCGTCTCGACGCCGCTCATCCCGGCGTCGTCCGTATTCGCCACTGATTCTACGTACTCGGCGACGGCCTCGTCCGACTCGGCGAGCGCCCGCGCGAGGTCGTGGCCCGGCGACAGCGCCAGGTACGTCGCGCCGTAGACCGTATCGAGCCGCGTCGTGAACGCCTCGACGGTGTCGTGGTCGTCGTGGGCAACGGGAAACGAGACGCGGGCCCCTTCTTGTCGGCCGATCCAGTTCCGCTGGCTGTCCCGGACGCCGTCGGGCCACCCCTCGAGATCGTCCAGCCCGTGATACAGCTCCTCGGCGTAGTCGGTGATGGCGAAAAACCACTGGTCGAGGTCACGCTGCTCCACGCCGGTCCCGCAACGCCAGCAGACGCCACCGTGGGTGTGGCTATGGCCGGTGCCGGCGGTCGTCTCGCCGTCGTCGGCTTCCGGCGGCGTGTCGACCTGCGCGTCGGCAAGCACCGTCTCGCAGTCCGGACACCAGTTCACGGTCGCCGCGCCGTAGTCGACCAGGCCCTCGTCGTAGAACTGGGTGAACAGCCACTGATTCCACTGATAGTATTCAGGGTCACACGTTGTGGTTTCCCGGGACCAGTCGTAGCCAAAGCCCATCTCCCGGAGATCGGCTTTCATCTGGTCGATACACGTTCGGGTCCAGGACTCGGGGTCCGTGTTCCGTTCGTATGCCGCGTTCTCCGCCGGCAGGCCGAAAGCGTCCCACCCCATCGGGTGAAGTACGTCGTCGCCGGCCATCCGCCGGTACCGGGCGTACGCGTCGGTGATGGCGTAGTTCCGGATGTGTCCCATATGCAACGAGCCGGACGTGTACGGGAACATCCCCAGTACGTACGTCGGGTCGTCAGCGTCAGTGGGACACTCGAAAACGCCCTCGCGCTCCCAGGCCTGCTGCCAGTACTCCTGCACCCGAGCGTGGTCATATCGGCGCGACATTTGCTACCTCGTCCTGTGCCGGCGGCGCACATCAGTGTTCGGCTATGTGTGCCTGTTCAGACTGCTTTCGTGGACAGCCAGAAAGCCCCCGTCCCGCCCGTAGCTGGGTAGCCGAATGCAGATGATGCGGGACTTTCCGACGGGTCGCGATTTAAATAAAAGCGGTTCGAGAGCCGATAGCCCCCGGTCTCTAGCTCATTCCTCGCCGGACTCGTAATGCTCACCGGCGGCTTCGGGCAGGCGAGTCTTGCCCACCAGAGCGAGCACGACGATGACGGCGACGAACGGAATCGTCTGGACCAGTGAGTCGGGGACGGCGATGACATCAGCCGTCTGGAGGCGCAACTGGACGGCGTCGAGACCGGCAAACAGCGTGGTCGACAGCAGCGCACCGACCGGGTTGTAGTTGCCGAACAGATACGCGACGATGGCGATGAACCCCTTGCCGTTGACCATCGTCGGCCCGTTGCCGGTGAACTGGCCGATATTGATGGCCAGCGCGGCCCCACCCATCCCAGAGAGGACGCCGGACAGCAGGACGGCGGCGTAGCGGACGCGGGACACGTCAACGCCGGCAGTGTCCAGTGCCTTCGGGTTCTCGCCGGCGGCCCGGACCCAGCGGCCAAAGCTGGTGCGGTTTAGCACGTACCACGACGCCGCCACCGCAAGGAACATGATATACACTGCGGGCGAGGCATCGAACAGCGCGCCGAAGAACGGGATGTCAGCCAGCCCCGGGACCGTTATCGTATCGAAGGTCCCGACGTTGCTCGTGTTTGGCCCGCCGTAGAACACCTGCGAGGCGAACGGCGCGAGGCCGAGCGCGATGAGCCAGACGGCCAGGCCGGCGATGATCTGATCCGCGCGGAACTCGATACAGACGACGGCGAAGACGCCAGCGAGCAGCGTGGACGCGACAATACCGATGAGGAACCCGAGCCACAGCGACCCAGTGGCGTCGGCCCCGAAGATAGCTGCAAACGCCGAGATAATGAGCAGCCCTTCCAGCCCGATGTTGATGATGCCGCTTTTTTCGGCAAAGATGCCACCGAGCGCGGCCAGCACGATCGGGACCGAGAGCCGTAGCGTCGATGACAGCGTCGATTTCGAGGCCAGCACCCAGAATATCTGCCCGGGGGTCGAGGCCGGTGCCACGAGGCCGAACCCGGCGAGGACAGCCAGCGTGAGGAACGCCGCAGCGGCGATGAACAGTCGGCCTGACGCTGACGAAAGTCGGTCCATGGCGCTGTCGTTAGTCATCAGCACCACCTCCCGCGGTCGCGGCGGCCGGACTGTCTGGCTCGCGCGTTGCGAGCCGCCGGCCGATGATACGGAAGAACTCCGGCATCGCGACGAACAGGATAATAAGCCCCCGGAGAACGCCGACCAGCTGTGGTGGCACGTTGGTCGCGAACGCCACCACGTTCGAACCGGACTTGAGGACGCCGAACAGAAGCGCAGCGAAGACGGCTCCAATCGGATTGTTGCCGGCGAGGATGGAGACGGTGATCCCGTCGAAGCCATAGCTCGGGATACCAGTCTGGAACTTCCCGAGGGTCATCATCACGAACACGGCCCCGCCGATACCGCCGAGCGCACCGGAAAGCGTCAGCGACGTCAGGATAGTCCGGGCGGAGTCGACGCCGCCGTACTCCGCGGCTGCGGGCTGGATACCGGCGGTTCGCAGATCGTAGCCGAAGGCGGTGTGTTCGAGCAGGTAGTAGACGCCGCCGACGAACGCGAGGGCAAGCAGGAGCGCGAGCAGCGAGAAGTCCGTCCGCGGATCGAACAGGATCGAGGGGAACTGCCCTTCGACTGGCAGCGTCCGGGTCTGTGTCGCCTGGCTCGTCGGGTCGGCGAAGTGGTTCCGGACGAGATACAGGGTGACCCGGACAGCGACGAAGTTGAGCATAATCGTGGTAATAACCTCGTTAGCGTCGGCATACGCTTTCAGCGCGCCGGGTATCGCCCCGTAGAGACCGCCGCCGATTGCGCCAGCGAGCAGCCCGAGCGGAATAAACAGGACGAGTGCGAGCGTCCCGGAGACTAGCGAGCCGGCCCAGAGTACTGTCAGTGCGGCCGCCAGCGCGCCGATGATAAGCTGGCCTTGCGTCCCGATGTTGAAGATGCCGGCACGGAACGCTAAGGCAACCGAGAGCCCGGTGAACACCAGAATCGTCGTCTCCCGGAGCGTCGCCGCGAACTGCGCGTTCAGCGGCGACCAGCCGCCAGCGAAGGGGTCGCCTAGCGCGCCGAGGAACAGCCGGTTGAACACGTAGAACGGGTCATAACACAGCGTCGTGGAACCGAAGGTAAGTACCGGCGAGCGACACGTCGCCATCAGTCCCGCGACGGTGACGATGACAGTTCCGACGACGATAGAGAGCAACAGCGCCGAGACGGCGATGAGAATCCGCTCACCGACAGAGGTCTGCCCCAGTCTGATGAGTCGCTGTCGGTACTGTGCCCACCGGTCGTCGCCGTTCCGCGACGGGTCGCTATCGCTCATTGGTGTCCCTCCCCGTCCGCCGCAATGGTCGGGGCGGCGTCAGGTTGCTGTCCGGCCATCAGCAGTCCGAGCTGTTCCTCGGTCACGCGCTCGGGATCGACGATGTCGACGATCTCGCCCTCGTAGACGACGGCGAGGCGGTCCGAAAGCGACTGGACCTCATCGAGGTTCGAGGAGATCAGCAACACGGCCCGGCCCGCTTCGCGGAGCGCGTTGATCTGGTCGTGGATGAACTCCATCGACCCCACGTCCACGCCGCGCGTGGGGTGGGAGGCAACGACAAGACGCGGATCCCGGGCGAACTCCCGGCCGACGACGAACTTCTGCTGGTTCCCGCCGGAGAGGGATTTCGCGTGAGCGTTGGCATCCGGCGGCCGAACGTCGTACTCTTCGATTATCTCCTCCGCGTGGTCGCGCGTGAAGTCCCAGTCAATGCGACCATTCGAGGAGTAGTCAGCGGCGTGCTGGCTCCCCAGCAGGCCGTTCTCGACGAGGTCGAAGTCCATCACCAGCCCCCGCTCCTGTCGGTCTTCCGGGATGTAGGCCAGTCCGGCCTCGATGCGCTCCCGGCGGCTGTCGGTTGTCCGGTCGACGTCGTCATATGTGATCGTTCCCTCGTCAGGCATCTGGAGCCCGGTAATTGCCTCGACCAGTTCCGACTGGCCGTTCCCGTCAACGCCGGCGATACCGAGCACCTCGCCGGCTCGGACCTCAAGCGAAATCCCGTCGACCGCGCGGACACCCCGGTCGTCCTCCACGACGAGGTCCGAAACCTCGAGGATAGAGCGGCCCGGCTCGGCGGGGTCCCGGTCGAGGTCCAGCAGCACCTCCCGACCGACCATCATCTCGGCCAGTTCTTCGCGGGTGATGTCGTCGGCCGGCACCGTCCCGACGTTTTTCCCCTCACGCAACACAGTGATTTCGTCGGCAGCCTCCATCGCCTCGCCGAGCTTGTGCGTGATGAAGATAATCGTCTTGCCCTGGTCGGTCAGCTCTTCGAGCACGCGAAAGAGGTCTTCGACTTCCTGTGGCGTGAGTACTGCCGTCGGCTCGTCCAGAATCAAGACATCCGCGCCGCGATAGAGCGCTTTGAGTATCTCGACGCGCTGCTGGACGCCGACACCGACATCCTCGATTCGGGCGGTAGGGTCCACGTCAAACCCGTACCGCTCGGACAGTTCACGGACCTGTTTTCGGGATTGCTCGCTGTCGACCGTGAGACCGAGCCACTTGCGAGGCTCGTTCCCGAGCGTGATGTTTTCGGTGACGGTCATCGGATCGACCAGCATGAAGTGCTGGTGGATCATACCGACACCCTCGTCGATGGCGTCGCGCGGCGAGTCGAACTGCTGTGGCTCGCCGTGTACGTTGACCGTCCCCTCGGTGGGCTGGTAGAGCCCGTAGAGGACGTTCATCAGGGTGGTTTTTCCCGCACCGTTCTCGCCGAGCAGTGCGTGAACCGTCCCCTTCTCGACCGCCAGATCGACATCGTCATTCGCGACTACCCCCGGAAACCGCTTTGTAATACCATCGAGGTGGACGGCCTGTTCCATACTCTGAGCCGTTACCGTCCCGGTGTTTTAACTTCACGGTTCCACATGTCTGCCAAAAATATGCGGCAACTGCGTGTGTGGCCGCGACGACTCATCCGAACTGGTGTAGAGTATCTCGGTCTTAGAGTCGGCCCAAACCGGGACACTGCGCCACTGATCCGCCTCAGGCGTTTTCTGGGTCGGTCGGCACGCTGATGTCTCCGTCGATGATGCTCTGGCGGACCTCGGACACCTCGTCTTTGACGCTCTGTGGGATTTCCGAGCCGAGCTGCTGACCGTACACCGCTTCGACACCGTTCTGTTCGAGGCCGAGCGTGTTCACACTGCCGCCCTCGAAGTTATCATTGACGACCGATTCGACCGACGTGTACACCGCGTTGTCGACGCGCTTGACCATGCTCGCGAGGATAACGTCGCTGAAGTTCTCTTTCGTGACCGACTGGTCGCGGTCGACGCCGACTGCGAAGCGCCCGGCCTCCTGGGCCGCACGGAACACGCCAGTCCCGGTGTTACCGGCCGCATGGTAGACGATATCCGCACCGGAGTTGTACATCGAGAGGGCCGCCTCCTGGCCGCCCGATGGGTCGTTGAAGTCGCCAACGTAGGCTGTTTGGATGTCGACATCCTCCTCTGCGTGCTTGACGCCGGCTTTGTAGCCGGCTTCGAAGCGGCCGATGAGGTCACCCTCGACGCCGCCGACGAAGCCGACGCTCGCGGAGTCACTCTGCGTGGAGCCGGCGCCAGCCGAGAAGTCCTGGCTGGTCAGCTTCGCAGCCATCAGCCCAATGAGGAACGACCCCTGATGCTCACCGAATACGTACGAGCCGACGTTGTCCGATTCGACGACGGAGTCGACGATCATGAAGTTCTGCTCTGGGTACTGTTCGGCGTTCTCCGTGAGGGCGTCTGCCTGCAGGAAGCCGATACAGCAGACGAGGTCGTAGTCCGGGTTCGAGGACTGTGCGTACTGCTGCTGGAGGCTGCCGAAGTCCTGTACCGCTTCCGGCTGAGACTCGTCGTATTCGATGTTTAGCTCGTCCGCTGCTCGAATAGCGCCGGTCTGGGCCTGGTCGTTGAACGACCCGTCGCCGAGCCCGCCCGTCGCGTACACCATTCCGATACGAGCGGCCGGACCACTGTCGCCGCCGTCTCCGCCGTCGCCGCCGTCGCCACCATCCCCACCGTCTCCGCCGTCGCCGCCGCCGTCCCCGCCATCGCCGCCAAGACATCCGGCTAGCCCGATTGCAGTTGCGGTACCAACACTACTGATGAACGTGCGCCTTCGCTGTGACATGTCCCACCAGCGGTGTCGATAGGCGTTAAAGACTTCGGTGTCGCACATTAGCCACATCGGCGACAAACCATGGCAAGGCGGGCCGATAACTGTTCGCTGCCGACGCCGCGGACATTTTATCTACTGGGTGTGAACGGCTGGCAATGACAGTCTGGTCGCGTTCACACAGCAACAACTGGCAGGCTCCATCGGAGTCCGGCACGCGGTGACCACCGCCGTCTTCTGGGCGCTAGTCGCCCTCGCGACGATTACCGGCCTCGTGACGGCCTGGACACTCGGTGCGAACAGCAACTCACCGCCGTTCGCCCCAGCGATCGGTGCAAACGCCATCTCGACGATGCGCGCCGCCTTCCTCATCGGCATCCTCGCCGCGCTGGGCGCGCTGACACAGGGCGGGAGCATCTCGGAAACGGTCGGGGCCGGTCTCATTGACGGCGTCGCAATCACCTCGCTTGCGGCAGTCGCCGGCCTGCTGACCGCGACTGGGTTCATGGCGTTCGGTATCTACTCGGGCTACCCCGTTCCGGCGGCGTTCGCGACGACGGGCGCGATGGTCGGCGTCGGCCTCTCGCTCGGCGGCGACCCCGTCTTCGATACCTACCGCCGCATCGCCACCTTCTGGCTGCTCGTCCCGCCTGTCTCGGGAAGCCTAGCTTATCTCACCGCGACGGTGTTGCGTCGAGACGACATCCCCGAAACGGTCGGCGTCCCGTTGCTCGCCGGCGTTGTCGGCGGTATCGTCGCCAACGTCCAGTTGAGCATCATCCCGTCGCCTGCCGGCACCGACCAGGGCTCGCTGGCCGGCTTCGCCGCGATGGTCACCGGGACGGATATCGCCGCCGTCGCCGCGACGCTACTCGTCGCCGCCGGGAGCTTCTACTACATCCGCCTGCAGACGCAGGCCTCCGTCGACAAGGGTATCAAGACCTTTCTCGTCGTTCTCGGCAGTGTCGTCGCCTTCTCCAGTGGCGGCAGTCAGGTCGGCCTCGCAACCGGGCCACTCGAAAACCTCTACGGTACCGAACTCGGCCTCCCCGGAATCGTGTTGCTGGCGCTCGGTTCCGTGGGCATCCTCGGCGGCGCGTGGATGGGTGCCCCCCGCCTGCTACAGGCGACCTCCCGCGAGTACGCACAACTCGGCGTCCGCCGGTCCATCGCGGCGCTGGTCCCCGGTTTCATCATCGCGCAGGCCGCCATCGCGCTTGGCATCCCCATCTCGTTCAACAACATCATCATCTCCGGAGTCATCGGCGGGGGCCTCGCTGGCGGCTCCGCCGGGGTCTCCCGCCGGAAGATAGGCGTGACTGTCGGGTTCTGGCTCATCACCCTCGCCACCAGCGTCGTGATCGGCTTCGGCGTGTATCAGGGGCTGGAAGCGCTCCTCGGCAGCCAAGCGTGAGTCCCCGCAGGCTATCTCCGACCCCCCGGCGTCCGTGACTATCGGACGACCGTCACCGTCACCGGCGCTTCGCTGACGACCGCCGTCGCAACGGTCCCCAGCAACCGCCGGGCGATCTCGTTTCGCGTCCCGCCATGGCCGCCCATCACCACCTGATCCACGTCGACCGCCTCGACGTAGTCCAGAATCGTCTCGGCCGGATCACCGGTCTCGACGGCTGTCTCGACCTTTTGGCCGGCCTCGCTGGCCTGCTGTGACGCCCTGTCGACGAGATTCGTGGCCCGCTCGTCGGCCGCCGCTTGGCGGTCTTCGTCCGGTTCGAGCATCCCCCCTTCGCTCATTCCCGTATCGAGCGGCGCAACGACGTTCAGAACTGTAAGCCGGCAGTCAAACGTCTCCAGCGCGTACGTCAGCGCCTCGTCGGCCAGCGGTGACCCGTCCAGCGGGACGAGGACGTGCGTCGGTGCCATACGTTCCCTCTGGAAGGGAGCTATAAGTAGCCAGTGGCAAGCCGATGCTTGCCAGATATGTGTCAAACCTGTTCCGCATGGGTTCGAACCAGAGGAAGACTCGCTTCGCTCGTCTTTCAGGGCTCGAATCCACTAATCACGACGCTGTTGCTCACGGTTTATTCGCGACAAGAGTAGTCCATCCTGGATTCGAACCAGAGGAAGACTCGCTTCGCTCGTCTTTCAGGGCTCGAATCCACTAATCACGACGCTGTCGCTCACGGTTTATTCGCGACAAGAGTAGTCCATCCTGGATTCGAACCAGGGTCGAAGCCCCCAGAAGGCTTCAGGATTGGCCTCTACCCCAATGGACTGTGTGCACTCTACAGTATCGGGTGCCCCTTTGTAAGCGTTGCGCGATTCGGTCGGACATGAAGCGTGTCAGCAGCCCTCACAACCCCATCAGGACAACAGCATCACGACGACACCGGGCGACGAAACATCGACAGCGCTTTTTTGGGGTGCTGTGCACACTCGCGTATGTACGTTGGACGATTCGTCGTCGTCAGTCCCGAGGTCGGCGCGTACCGCGTCTCCTCGCGCTCGTTCCCCAACCGCCAGGCAGTCCAGCGAGACGGAACGGTGACCATCGAGCCGACGCCGGATGCACCGGAAACGGACAACCCCTACATCTCCTACAACGGCGTCCGCATCACCGAGCGCGGCGCAGTCGTCGGTAACGGTTCTCACGTCGACCCAATCGCCGAGAAGCTGGAACTGGGCTATCCGGCGCGGGACGCCCTTGCTGAGCCGCTCCTGTCGCTCGACTTCGAGAAGGACGACTACGACACGCCGCGGGTCGCTGGCATTGTCGGCGTCGACGCGGCGGACCCAACAACGAACGCCGACGGTCCGGGTGCGGTCATCGGGACCGTCCGCCGTGACGCGTTACTCGTCGAGGAGGTCACCGAACCGACGCTGGTGGCGACCTACGAGGAGAACAGTCCCACAGCGTTCGACCTGACCGCGACCGACGCGGACGCGGTGGCTCGCGAAGTGTACGACCACGAGTACGAACACGCGGTCTGTTCGGCCGGTGTCGCGGGGTCGGCGGGTGAGTTCGACGTGGCAGTGTACAACGGAGAGTGAAGATGGCAGCAAACGCGCTACGGACACAGATACTGAGCCAGGACCGACACTCAAGACCCCGCAGGGGGTAGACACGAACAATGAAACTCGGGATACTCTCTGATATTCATGGCAATCGGATAGCGCTCGCGGCAGTGCTTGCAGATATGCCGCCGGTTGACGGGCTAGTCTGTGCGGGCGATGTCGTCGGCTACAATCCCTGGCACGCCGACTGTGTCGACGCGATGCGGGGGCACACCGACGCGCTCCCTGCGGACGGTCCTTGGCCAGCCGAAGAAGTCCCGACAGTGATGGGCAACCACGACAGGGCAGTCGCCGCCGAGACGCCGTTCGCGTTCAACGGAATGGCTCAGGCCGGCGTCGAACACGCCACGGAACAGTTGTCCGACGAGCAGATAGCGTGGCTGGCGGCACTGCCCGACGAGCGACTGGTGTGTGACGAGCGGGTGAAGCTCGTCCACGGCCATCCGGACGACCCGGACCACTACACCTATCCCGAGGAGTTCGGGCCGGACCTGCTGGGTGACGAGGACGTACTCGTGATGGGACACACGCACCATCAGCACCACGATGTGTACGAGGACGGCGTCGTGCTGAACCCAGGCAGCGTGGGTCAGCCCCGCGACAAGGACCACCGGGCCGCCTACGCCGTACTCGACCTCGCGGACCTGACTGTCGAGGAACACCGCGTGGCCTACGACACGAGCGCGGTCATCGATGCGGTTGCCGACGCTGACCTGCCGCGGCAAATCGGTTTCCGGTTGACACAGGGCCGGTAGCCCGGGACCAGCGCGTCGGCCGTCGTCGGTAGCCTGCAGATACTGCAGCGGGGGGAGGGGATTTATGTCCGTGACCGCTACTGTGTGGCGTGGAGTCCCCATTCGAGGTCCTCGGAATCACACCGGACGCCGACGACGGGGAAATCGTCGACGCGTACCGCGAGCGGGTGAAAGAGGCACACCCGGATCAGGGCGGGTCCGCGGCCGAGTTCCAGGCAGTCAAGACAGCCTACGAGCGACTGCAGAACGGGTACGAGCCCGGAGACCCCCTTCCAGACGAGGCATCGGAGTCCGAATCCGAGGCCGAGGAGGCCCCGCCGGAACCGGACGACCCGATGGTAGAATTTCTCAACTTCGAGGTGCTTGAGGACCACGGCTGGGCACTGGAAGACGAGGATTTGTTCGCGAAAGCCGCCGACGCGAACCTGCAGTCGACTGATTTCGGGCGGTTCTACGTCGACCCGAACGACACGCTGCTTGAAGCGGCCGAAAAGAACGGCTTCGCGTGGCCGTTTGCCTGCCGTGGCGGCGCGTGTACGAACTGCGCGGTGGCGGTCGTCGAGGGCGAGATGCCGTCACCGGCGAGCCACATTCTCCCGCCGGACCTCACCGAGAAGGGGATTCGCCTGTCGTGTATCGCCGCACCGGTGTCTGAGGACGCGAAAATCGTCTACAACCTGAAACACCTCCCCGAAGTGAGAGAACTGTTGTTACCCGCGAGCCGGTTCGAGCAGGCCTCCTCAACCGATTAAAAATACGCGGCGCTCAGAAGACGTTCTGTACGAGCGAGAGGGCCTGTTCGCGGTCCTCCCACGGGACGAACACGGAGACCGATGTCGCGGACGTAATCACATCGTAGAGATGGATGTGCGCGTCGGCAAGCGGTGCGACGACCTGGTGAGCCAGCGCCGACTGGCTGGGGTCGCCGCCGGTAACGCGGATGACGGCGATGTCGTCCTCGACAGTGACTGACGAGAGCGTCTCGTCGTCAACGATACGGGCGTGCAGCAGTGCTTCGGCTTCCTCGGCGTCGTCTTCGTCGACATAGAACGTCAGCGAGTCCATTCCCGAGGAGTTGGCCTCGATGTTGATCTCCTCGTCAGCGATAGCGCCCGACAGGTCCGCGAGGATGCCCGGGCTGTTCCGGATAGCGCGACCGGCGACGGTCACGCAGGCGATTGGCTGTTCCTGCAGGTCGATCAGGTTCTGGAACTCGCCTTCTATTGAAGTGCCACCGGAGAGCAGGTCGCCGTGCTGGTAATGGACGACGCGGACACCGAGGTCGTCGCTCTTGTACGACAGCGCCGACGGCGCGACCACCTCGGCCCCGCGGAACGACAGCGAACGGAGTTCATCGACGGAGATTTTGCCGACGTTCCGAGCGCCCTCGACAACCCGTGGGTCCCCGGTCATGACGCCCTCGACGTCGGTGACGATGACGACTTCGTCGGCGTCCATGTAGTCGCCCATCATCACGGCGCTCGTATCGGAGCCGCCACGGCCGAGCGTCGTCACGTTGCCCTGGTAGTCCTGCGCGAGGAAGCCGGTGATAACCGGGACGACGTCCTTGAGCTGGCCGGCGAGCGCGTGGGCGCGCTTCTGTGTCTCCTCGACATCGACCTCGCCGTACTCGTCGGTGATGATCGGCCAGTCCTCGCTCCCGGGTTCGAGGAAGACCGCCTCGATACCGCGGGCGGCGAGCGCGCCCTTGAGCATCCGGACGGAGGTCCGTTCGCCCATCGAGACAATCTCCGCGCGGTCCGCGGAGTCGGCGTCGTAGTTGATCTCGTCGAGCAGTTCGTCGGTTGTGTTGCCCATCGCCGAGGCGACGACCGCGACCTCGTGGCCCTGCTGGACGGCAGCAGCAATAGAGTCCGCGGCCCGGTTGATACGATCGCCGCTTCCGAGGCTCGTCCCACCGAACTTGGCGACTACGCGCATGCTACCACCGTGTCCGTGTGCATGTGAACCATTGCCCTCGCGTTATCCGTCGCTCGGGATAACTGTGTTCATCTGTGACCGCGTCTCACTGTCGACAGCGACAGTAGATTCCGTCGTGCGAAGCCCTGTTGGCGCGAAGCGGGTGCAGTCCGGAGCGTCCGACACACCGTTTATTTGCGTGGGGTTCCCACGCACATGTATGGATATCCGCGACGCTATCGAGGACGACGCTGAACGACTGGCCGCCCTCGCTGACGGGCCGCCGGACGTGATGCGAAACCTCGTCCACGACCGCACCGTGCGCGTGGCCGAGGAAGACGACAACATTGTTGGGTTCGTGAGTTTTGACGCCGAGCGTGGGACCGTCCACGTGACGCAACTGGCCGGGTCAGGCGACGCCTGCGAGGAACTCCTGACAGACCCGATTGAGTTCGCACGTCGAGAACACATGACCGTCGAGCTACTGCTCCCGGAAGACGAATCGGAGGTCCGGGCCGCCGTCGAGGCGGTCGGGTTCGCCTCGACCGGAAACGGTCCCCGGTTCGATGGGCAGGCGACGACACGCTACCGACTGGAGCCAGAGCGGGCGGAGCACTGACGGAGACGAGACGCCTCGTCGCCGTCTTTCTACGAGCGGAATTTGCGGTAGAGATACGCGATGCCGAGACCGCCAGCGACCAGTGCCGGGACCAGTGGCGCGTCGGCGGCCTTCGACACCTGTCGTCGAACCGTCGCGGAGACCGACGACGGCTCTTCGATGAGGTCCAGCACGGCCTCGGTGCTGTTTGCGACTGGTTCCGGCTCGTTCCCGGCTTCGGCGGCTGCCTCGGGGTCTTTGAGCAGGTGGCCCGTGGTCAGGCAGACGACCGACTCGTCGCTGTCGACCTCGCCCTCGCGCCGGAGCTTCCGGAGGCCGGCGACAGAGGCGGCAGAGGCCGGTTCGACGCCGACGCCCTCGCCGGCGATGTCGCGCTGGGCCTCGGTAATCTCCTCGTCGGAGACGGCCACCGCGGTGCCGCCGGTCTCCCGGATGCCCGGCAGCGCCTTCGGCGCGTTGACCGGGTTGCCGATGCGGATGGCGGTCGCGCGGGTTTCGACGTCCTCCCAGCGGCGGGTGTCCTCGTAGCCGTTCTCGATGGCCTCGACCATCGGAGCGGCCCCCTCGGCCTGGACGCCAGTGAGCTTCGGGACCTGCTCTTCGGTTATCGCGCCGGCCTTGACGAGCTCGCGGAAGCACTTGTACAGCGCCGCGGTGTTGCCGGCGTTGCCGACCGGCAGGACGATGCGGTCCGGGTACTCGCCGTTGTCGGCGTAGAACTCCTCCATGATTTCCAGCCCGATGGTCTTCTGGCCCTCCAGACGGAAGGGGTTCAGCGAGTTCAGGAGGTAGGCCTCGCCGCGGGCGGCGAGGTCCTGCACGATGTCGAGACATTGGTCGAAGTTGCCGTCGACCTCCAGAATCCGGGCGCGGTGGAGACTCGCCTGTGCGATCTTCCCGGCCGCGACCTTCCCGGCGGGCAGGAGGACGAGCGTCTCCATGCCGCCGCGTGCGCCGTAGGCCGCAAGCGCCGCGGAGGTGTTCCCGGTCGAGGCACAGGCCAGTCGGTCGACACCGACCTCCTGAGCGACCCGGACACCGACGGTCATGCCGCGGTCCTTGAACGAGCCGGTGGGATTCATCCCCTCGTGTTTCACGCGGAGCGCGTCGACGCCGATGTCGTCTTTCAGGCGCGGCATCTCGTGGAGCGGCGTGTCACCCTCGGGGAGCGTGACACCTTCCTCGAAGGGCAGGGCGGCGTTGTACCGCCAGACTCCCGAGCCTTCGAACTCGTCGAAGGTCGGCAGGTCGTCGTAGCGGACCTCAAGCAGGCCATCACAGTCGTCGCAGGTGTAGCGAATCTCGTCGAAGGGCGCGAACGTCTCACCACACTCGATGCAGGCCAGCCAGACGCCGTCGTCGGCAACCGGCGGCACGTCGTCGGTGAGTTGCAGGTCAGCCATTGTCGGGACCATGCCCCCAGTGGGCAAAAGTCGGACGGTTGTCGGCGACCGACCGGCGCTCACGCCGCGCTCCGCTCACTCGCCGGGGCTGGCGTCGAACTCGTCGATACGGTGATGGACCGCGGCGGTCCACTCGTCGAGCGTCTCGTGCATCAGTTCGCGGGCCTCAGACGGCGGTGTCGCGGTGTACTGATACACGTGGCCGCCGCCGTCGAGGAGGCGTCGTTTCCGCGCCGCGAGCCCCTTCTCGCGAAGCGTCGACAGCGAACGATTGACGTTCGAGCGGTCGCGGCCGAGTTCGTCAGCGAGTTCCTCGACAGTGCTTGCAGGTGTCTCAAGCAATGTCTGGTACGTCCGTACCTCGTGTTCTTGCACACCGAACACGCAAGCCATCACGTCAGAGAGATTCGGTTCGTCGTCGACCATCAGCTCGTGGAACTGGTCCGGAGACCGGTTGACAGACATACCCACTTGTATTATATCAACCCCGATAAACTGGGTCGTTACCTCAACCTCACCGCCGTGGCACCGTCGTTGACTGCGTTCATCCGGTTCTCGATTATCGTCAGTAGCTCGGGGTACCCCTGCAAGCCGTTGCCAATCAGACTAAACAGAGGACTGTTTCAGCTGGAAGAGCCAACTAACAGGCTGCCAGCAGCATCTGTACTGTGAAAACTATTGACAATGTAATCAAAAAGGGTGCTGTTTCGAGTGGAGAATCACCCTACAACAGAGCTTTGGCTGCCACAGATTACCTTTAATTTCAATACAATGTCGCGTCAGATTACAGATCAAAAGCATTAACACTCACCGACGGATGTCACTCAAAAAGAAGTAAGCGCATTTCTCCTCGTGGTGTTCGAGCTGCGATGAGGGTGCTAATACTTCCCGATCCCAGACACCAATGAATTACAGGAGTTTCGAGCATCTCAGTGCTGATACGCAGGAGTGGATCGTCGATCTCCCAGACGACCTGGGTCTGATCGTCGGAATACCCAGAAGTGGGATGTTAGTGTCGAATTTACTCTCACTGCATCTCAATCTCCCGATGACGGACATCGACGGGTTGCGGGAGGGGAGACTCCTACAGACGGGGGAACGGTACGACGGTGAGGTCGACTTCACGAAGTTCTCAAAGATACTGGTGGTCGACGATACCGTCTACACCGGAAGCGAAATGACCGATGCGCAGTCCACAATCGACGGGTTCGATCTGTCGGCGGACGTGTACTACGGCGCTGTGTACGTTGACGAGGGTTCTGAGCGGTTCGTCGATACGTACGCACAGACCCTGGCGTTCCCGAGAGTGTTCGAGTGGAACATGATGCACCACGACTTCCTCGTGGACGCCTGTGTCGACTTGGACGGCATCCTCTGTCGTGACCCGACGCCGGAAGAGAACGACGACGGGCCGAGATACCGGGAGTTTCTTTCGACCGTCGATCCGATCTGTGTTCCCTCGGTGAAGATCGGGAAAATAGTCACCTGTCGACTGGAGAAATACCGCAACGAGACCGCTGCCTGGCTCGACGAACACGGGATCGAGTACGACGAGCTAGTGATGATGCAGTACCCTGATAAGGCCACACGAGTCGCTGCGGGCAACCACGGCGAGTACAAGGCCGAGGTGTACGAGTCTTCGGACGCCAAGCTGTTCATCGAGAGTTCCCATTCGCAGGCCCGAACCATCGCTATGCAGACGACCAAACCAGTCTACAGCAAAGAGCAAAACCGAATGCTCCAGCAGGGGTATCTCAACCGCGTCGCCAGAAACGGGCGGATGTCCATTGAAGCCGTCAAATCCGACCCGCTCAGATACGCCGAACAGTTCAGGTCGGACCCTGTCGACTTCGTCAAGCGGGCCTCGTCGGTGTTTCTCTGACTCGCAGCCGTCGCCCGCTGTCACGGTGGCGGTCGCTTGGCCCAAACGCTAACCACGAGACGCCCGTGGGTCCGACCATGGGTTCGGGACCACTCTCAGAGACAGCCGCACTCGTTACCGGAGCGAGTTCGGGTATCGGCGCGGCAACCGCTCGGAAGCTGGCACGTGACGGAGCCGACGTGGCACTGGTCGCCCGCCGGGAAGACCGCCTCACTGAACTGGCCGACGAAATCTCCGCCGAGCACACCGTCGACACCCACGTCGTGCCGGCCGACGTTAGCGACCGGGCACAGGTCACGGCCGCTGTCGAGTCCACCGTCGACACGCTCGGCTCGCTCGACGGCGTCGTTGTCAACGCCGGGGTTGGCCGCGGCTCGGACGTGGAGACCCTGTCAGATGAGCAGTACCGCACGATGATGGATGTCAACGTCGACGGCGCGTTCTACACCGCCCGCGAGTCGCTGCCGCATCTCCGTGCTGGGGCCGGGTCGCTCGTGTTCGTCGGGAGCTTCGCCGGACAGTATCCCCGGCCGTTCAATCCCGTCTACGCCGCAACGAAGTGGTGGCTCCGTGGCTTCGCCCACAGCCTCGCCGGGCAGGTCGGTGACGACGACATCGGCATCACCGTAGTCAATCCTTCAGAGGTCCGGTCTGAGTTCGGCTCCGAGGACGGAACCCCGTTCAACGAGCGGTTCGAGCCGGGTGATGTGACCGAGCCCGAGGAGGTAGCCGACGCTATCGCCTTCGCTATGCGACAGGAGCCACCGACTACCATCAACAGCATCGACGTGTTCCGTCGGGACAAGTTCGAGCACTTCTAACCCACCACCTTTTTCATCGTCGGGTTTCCTCGCGGCGCGAAGCGCCGCTGTGGGAACCCTCCTCGAAAAACGTGGGCCAAAAAGGCGCGAATCGCGACGCGATTCGCGTGAAACCGCGCGCCGACGGCGCGCGGTACAGACACCGCAAACCGTTATTCCTGCTCGGCCAGCCACGCCAGCAGTCCCTTCGTCAGCCACCTTTTCCGCATCGGGTCGTTCGCGTCGCTCACGACCGCTCGCGCAAAACGTGGGCGAAAAGGCGAGTGCTCGCGCCGCTCGCACTCGGTGCGCTACGCCTGCTCAGACAGCCACGCCAGCAGTCCCTTCTGGGCGTGCAAGCGGTTCTCCGCCTGGTCCCAGACGATGGCGTTGTCGGACTCGATGGCGTCGTCGGTGACCTCCTCGCTGCGGTGGGCGGGGAGACAGTGCATGAACGGGCGGTCGCCCAGCAGCTCCGTCGTAATCTGGAACCCCTCGAAGTCTTCGAGCTTCTGCTCGCGTTTGTCCTCCTGGCCCATGCTGACCCACACGTCGGAGTAGACCACGTCGGCGTCGGCGACGGCCGCTTCTGGGTCGTGGGTCGTTTCAGGCGCGTTGCCGAAGGCGGCGGCGCGGTCGGCCACGTCCTCGGAGATGCCGTAGCCCTCCGGCGTGGCGACGGTGAGGTCGAGCCCGACCATCGCCGCGCCGATGACGAACGACTGGCAGACGTTGTTGCCGTCGCCGACCCACGCCACCGAAACGTCCTCGAAGTCGCCGAACTGCTCGCGGATAGTCAGTAGGTCCGCAAGCGTCTGGCAGGGGTGGGCGTCGTCGGTGAGGCCGTTGATGACCGGGACCTCGGCGTATTCGGCCAGTTCCTCGGCGTCCGCGTGGTCAAACACGCGGGCCATGATGAAATCGACGTAGCGGCCGAGCGCGCGGGCGGTGTCCTTGACCGGTTCGCCGTGTCCCAGGTGGATGTCGTCGGGGCCGAGGAACACGGCGTGGCCGCCCAGTTGCGTCATCCCCGTCTCGAAGGACACCCGAGTTCGCGTCGAGGGCTTCTCGAATATCATGCCGAGCGTCTGCTGCTCAAGCAGGTCACTCATGCTCCCCTCGCCGTGGTCGGCCTTGATGGCCGCGGCGCGGTCGAGGACAGTCGCCAGTTCGCCGGTCGTGAGGTCGTCGACGTCGAGTATGTCCATGTCAGTCCTCCAGCAGGCGTTCGGTCGCGGTTTCGAGCACTGCAACGGCGCGGTCGTACTCGTCGAGCGGGAGGTGCTCGTCCGGTGCGTGGTCGAGGTCGGAGTCGCCGGGGCCGTAGGTCACCATCGGGCAGTCCCACGCTTTCGCGTAGACGTTCATGTCGCTGGTCCCGGTCTTGCGAAGCAGCGTGGGCTCGCCGCCCTGCTGACGGATGGCGGCCCGGAACGCCCGTGCGGCGTTGGTCCGGGGGCTCTGCATCACCGGTTCGACCCTGTCGTTCCAGTTGACGGTCCCGTTCGTCAGGTAGCCGTCGGCTATCTCCCGGATTTCGTCGGTGGTGTACTCCGGCGGGACCCGCAACTGGACGTCCATCGTCGCTTCGACGGAGAGTCCGTCGGCGGAGGGACCGCCCTCGAACTCGACGGGCTTGCAGGTGACCTGCTCGAACACCGGGTTCCACTCGTCGTCGTCGAACTCGTCGTCGACCGACGACCACCAGTCGATGGCGTCCTGGATGGCGTTGTTCTCCGGACGCGAGGAGTGCCCGGACTCACTCGTTGCGACGTAGGTCCCGGCCAGCAGACCGCGGTAGCCCAGCGTGATGCCCTCCCAGCCGGAGGGTTCGCCGTTGACGACGGCGTCGGGGGCCTCCTCGCGGTCCTCGACGAGGTAGCGCCCGCCGCGGGAGTCGACCTCCTCGCCGACGACGCCGACGAAGGACGCCCCGGTGCGGACGGCGGCCACGGCCATCGCACACAGCGGGCCCTTCGCGTCGACGCTGCCGCGCCCCCACAGCACGTCCCCCTCGTCGGTCTCCTCCACGCGGACCGGGATGTCCCCCGGGACCGTGTCGATGTGGGAGGTGAGCAGGACGCCGTCGTCGGCCGGGGCGCGGACGTTGCCCACCTCGTCGAGCCACGCCTCGCGGCCGTGGGCCTCGAAGAACTCGACCAGCCGTTCGGCTGCCTCCGTCTCGTTCCGTGAAACCGATGGGATGCGGACGATTGCTTCGAGCAGGTCGCGGGCCTCGGTGTCGGTCTCGTGGCTCGCGGCTTCGCTCATCCCACCACCTCCGCCATCGCGTCGACGACGGCGTCGGCGTGGGCCTCGTCGATGGTCAGGGGCGGGAGCAGGCGGACGACCGTGCGGCCGGCCGGCAAAGCGAGTACCTGGTGGTTCAGCGCGAGTTTCTTCAGCGCCGCGTTCGCGCCGCGGCCGACCTCGACGCCGATCATCAGGCCCTCGCCGCGGATGTCCCGCACGTCGTCGCCGATAGCCGCCTCCAGTTCGGTCAGGAGATAGTCGCCCATCACGGCGGCATTGCCGGGCACCGACTCCTCGATGATAGTCGAGACTGTTGCGCCGGCGGCCGCGGAGATGACCGGCCCGCCGGAGAACGTCGAGGCGTGGGAGCCGTAGTCCTCGGCAATCCAGTCCCGGCACAGCGTCGCGCCGATGGGGAGGCCGTTGCCCAGCCCCTTCGCCGCGGTTATCATGTCGGGCGCGACGGCAGCCCGCTGGGAGTTCCACAGCGCGCCGGTCCGGCCCATCCCGGTCTGGACCTCGTCGAAGATGAGCGCGGCTCCGGCCGCCTCGGTAATCTCCCGTGCGGCTTCGAGGTAGCCGTCGGACGTGGGGTTGATACCGCCCTCGCCCTGGACGGGTTCGACGATGAACGCGGCGGTGTCCTCGTCGACGGCCTCGTCGAGCGCCTCGCTGTCGTCGTATGGGACGAACTCCACGTCGCCGATGAGCGGCTCGTAGGGCTTCTTGTACTTGTCCTTCCAGGTCGTCGCGAGCGCGCCCATCGTCCGGCCGTGGAAGCCCTGCATCGTCGCGACGATTTTGGAGTTCCCGGTGGCCGAGCGGGCAAACTTCAGCGCCGCCTCGTTGGCCTCGGTCCCGGAGTTACAGAGCCAGGTCTTGCCGATGGGGTCCGGCGCGGTGTCGGCGAGCAGGTCGTACAGCGCCGTCCGCTCGGCGTTGGGGTACGACGCCTGGACGTACGTTATCTTCTCTAGCTGCTCGGTGACGGCGTCCTGTACTGCCGGGTGGCCGTGACCGAGCGGGACACAGGCGTATGACGCGCCCATGTCGAGGTACTCTGTGCCGCTGTCGTCGTAGACGTAGGCACCGTCGCCGCGTTCTATCTGGATGGGTTTCTCGTTGAAGACGAATCCGCTCATGTGTCTGTTTCCTCCGTCTGTTTGTCTGTGAGTGCGTCGGCGTAGACGTGCGTGCCGCCGCCGTCGAGCGCCGAGCGAATCGGCGCGTCGGCGTTGGCGTCGGCCACGACCGCCTCGGGCGCGCCGCCGTCGAGGGCCTCCTCGACGGCCATTATCTTCCGGCCCATGAAGCCCTCGGCCGCGTCTTCGAGCGCGTCCCAGTCGGCGGCCGTCTCGACTGATTCGATGAGCGTCGCCGGGTCGTCGGGGTCTTCGTAGACGCCCGCAACGTCGGTCAGGAGGACCAGCGTCGCGTCGAGTTCGGCGGCGATGGCCGCCGCCGAGCGGTCGGCGTCCGTGTTGACGGGAATGATTTCACCGTCATCGTCCCCTGCCATCGGCGGCGCGGCGACGGGTGTATAGCCATCGTCGAGCAGCGACTCCAGCAGGTCGCCGTTGACCCGCTTTATCGTCCCGGAGTGGTCGCCACGGCGGATTTTCTTCTTCCCGTCTTCGACGACCCGCACTGCGGACTTGCGCGGTCCGTAGAGCAGTTTGCCGTCGACGCCGTTGAGCCCGACCGCGTCGACGCCCTCGCTCTGGAGGCCGGCGACGAGCTGGGTGTTGAGGTGGCCAAAGGCCATCTCGAACACCTCCATCGTGGTCTCGTCCGTGAACCGGCCGACGACGCCCGACGGCGTCTCGACGTATTCGGGCTCGACGCCGAGCCGTTCGAGCGTCTCGTCGACTTTGGTCGAGCCGCCGTGGACCACGACGACCCGCTCCCCGTCGGCCACTAACGATGCCACGTCCGCAAGCGCCCCCGCGGGGTCGACCGCGCGAGCGCCACCGACTTTGATAACGACTGTCATAGAAAATCACTCCAGGGGTTACGGTGCGCCGACGGGGTGGAGTCCCTGGAACTCCAGCCCCGCCGTCTCTTCGATGCCGAGGGCGACGTTCGCGGCGTGGACGGCCTGGCCCGCCGACCCCTTCATCATGTTGTCGATTGCCGAGAACACGACCAGTCGCTTGTTGCCGGGGTCGAGTTCGAAGCCGACCTCGGCGCGGTTCGTGCCCGCGACCGACTTCGGCTCGGGGTAGCGGTAGACGCCACCGCCGCCGGCGACGAGTTCGACGAACGGTTCGTCCTCGTACTCGCCGCGGTACGCGCCCCAGAGGTCCCCCTTCGAGACGGGGCCCTCTGGGAAGACGTGGCAGGTCGCGCTCGCGCCGCGGGTCATGTCCACCGCGTGGACCGTGAAGGACACGTCGATGCCGAGGAACTGCTGTATCTCGGCCTCGTGGCGGTGGCCCGTGGGGGCGTACGGGCGGACGACGCCCGAGCGCTCCGGATGCGAGGAGGCCTCGCCGCCGCCGGCCCCGCCCTCGCTGGAGCCGACCTTCACGTCAACGACGACCTGCTCGTCGCCCGAGAGGACGTCGGCCTCGAACAGCGGGAGCAGGCCCAGGATCGTCGCCGTGGCGTTACAGCCGCCGGAGGCGATGAGGTCCGCACCTTCGAGGTTCTCGCGGTTGAGTTCCGGCAGCGCGTACTCGCTCTCGGCCAGCAGGTCCGGGCGCGTGTGGCCGTCGTACCACTCGTCGTACTGGGCCTCGCTGTCGAGGCGGAAGTCCGCTGAGAGGTCGACGACCGTGCCGGCCGCGTCCTGGAATCGGTCTATCTGCTCCATCGAGACGCCGTGGGGCGTCGCGGCGAACAGCACGTCCACCGACGCCAGGTCCTCCGGCGAGGAGAAGCGCAGGTCCGAGTGCCGGAGGTTCGGGTGGGAGTGGCCGATGGTCTTGTTCTCCTTCGAGCGGCTGGTCGCCTGTTCGAGTTCGAACTCGGGGTGGCCATCGAGGATGCGAAGCAGTTCGCCCCCGGTGAAACCGGAGCCGCCGACGACGCTCGCCGTGTACGTCATGCCGTCACCTCGGCGTCGGCTTCCGTCGCCGCCTTCTCTTCGAGCCAGTCGACGACCTTCGCGGGCACGTCCACGTCGGTGACCTCGTTCAGCGCCTTGAACTCGACAGTGTGGTTGACCTCGTGGACGGTGTAGTCCTCGAAGTCGTGGGCGTCGTCTTCTGACACCCCGACCTCCATCAGGTCGATACCAAGCAGTCCGCCGCCGACCGCGTCGGAGGCCTTCTCGACCAGTTCGAGCGCGCGGTCGTCCAGTTCGAACTCGGCGGTCTCCGCGCCTTTGGCAGCGTTGGTGAGCCAGTGGTCCGAGGAGCGGACCATCGCCGCGATGGGTTCGCCGTCGACAGCCAGTACGCGCATGTCGCGGCCGGGCTTTTCGACGAACTCCTGCACGTAGAAGATCTTGTGCTCGTAGTGGCCGAGCGTCTCCTTGTGTTCAAGGATGGCCTCGGCGGCAGAGCGGGAGTCGATCTTCGCCATCAGGCGGCCCCAGGAGCCGACGACTGGCTTGAGGACGCAGGGGTAGCCGAACTTCTCGATGGACTCCAGCGCGGCGTCCTTGGTGAACGCCACGTCGGTGTTGGGCGTCGGCACGCCCGCGGCCTCCAGCGCGAGGCTGTTGTTGACCTTGTCTGCACAGGTGTCGGCGACCTCGGGACCGTTGACGACTGGGACGCCGTAGGCCTGTGCGAACTTCGTCGCGTACACGCTGCGGCTGGTCGCCAGGCAGCGGTCGACAACGATGTCGAGGTCGTCGAAGGCCTCGGGGGCCTCGTGGATGTTGAACTGCTGTTTTCGAACGTCTATCTTCTCGATCTCGTGGTCGCGCTCGCGCAGTTCCGACAGGAGCAACTTCTCGTCCCGGCGGATACGCGAGTAGAGGAGTCCGACTTTCATGCTGAGTCCTCCGTGGGTTCGCGGCTCGCGGCGTCGAGCGCCACGGTCACGTACGGCGCCGAGCGCCGCGCCACCGCGAACACCTCACTCACCCCAGTCCTCTTCGAGCTCGGGTGCGCTGTCGAGCTCGACGGGGTCGGCGCCGACGACTTCCAGTTCGGCACCACAGGTGGCACAGTCAACGATCTCTCCGACTTCGAGGTTGTCGTGCAGGGACACGTCCGCCCCACACTCGATGCATTCTGCCATTGTAGTTCATCCTGTGACAGGGATCCACTTAAAGTCTTCGAACATATCAGAATAAAATCACTAGATATACTGCACCCTAATGGTATGAAAAGGCCGAATCCGCCACGTTACTGAATCGTGTATCAGAATTATGGTATAATTGTCCCGCGAGGGGACGGTGGTCGCTCAGACATATCGGTCCACCTCCGTCTGGCGGCGGTCAGCCGCCTGTGAAACCGCCTGCCGGCGGTCAGTCAGTGCCTCGCTGTCGGCGGCGAGTACGTCTTCGGCCACCGATACTTGCTTGGCGACGGCATCGGAGGCCGGGCCTCCGCGAGAGTCCCGCATCGCGACACTTTCAGCCGGGTCGAGTGCGGCTTCCAGCTGGTCGCGGTCGACGTAGGCTGACAGCGGCTCGCCCAGCACGTCCTCGGCGACGGCCGACAGCGCCGCGTAGTCGGGCGCGTCTTCCTCAGGCCCCAAGCCGGCGGCGGCCTCGGCGACAACCTCGTGGGCTGTCCGGAACGGCACGCCGGCCATCGCCAGCAGGTCCGCCACGCCGGTCGCCGTCGCGAAGCCGTCGGCCGCCGCGGCTTCGAGCGTCTCGGCGGGCCAGTCGGCGGTCGCGACCGCGCCAGCGGCCACTTCCACGCTCTCTGTGACGCTGTCGATAGCGTCCCAGGCGTGCCGTCCCGCGCGCTGGAGGTCGCGGTTGTAGGCGCGGGGCTGGCCCTTGAGGTTGGTCAGCAGGCCGTTCAGCCCGGCGACAGCATCGCCGGTGCGCCCGCGGACCAGTTCCAGCGTGTCGGGGTTCTTCTTCTGTGGCATAATCGAGGACGTGGACGCGTAGTCGTCGTCAAGATCGACGTGGCCCTTGCTCGCCATCACGACCACGTCCTCGGCCAGCCCCGACAGCGTCGTCGCCAGCGTGGCGACAGCGCTCGTCGTCTCGACGAGGAAGTCCCGCGTCGCCGAGGCGTCCATCGAGTTCTCCGCGACCGAGTCGAACCCGAGCAGTTCCGCGGTGCGCTCGCGGTCCACGTCGAACGGCGTCCCCGCGAACGCGGCCGACCCGAGGGGGTTCTGGTTGACTCGTTCGTAGGCATCAAGCAGGCGTGCTGTGTCGCGCTGGAGCGCCTGCTCGTAGGACAGCACCCAGTGGGCGACCGTCGTCGGCTGGGCGGGCTGGAGATGCGTGTAGCCGGGCATCACCGTTTCGCGCTCGGCGCGGGCCACGTCGAGCAACTGCTCGCGGGCCCCGACGACGGTCTCGACCAGGTCAAGCACGTCTTCGCGCAGGCGGTAGCGGATGCAGGCCGCCACTTCGTCGTTACGCGACCGGGCGGTGTGCATCTTGCCGCCGTCAGGTCCGACGCGCTCGATGACGGCACTCTCGATGGCTTCGTGTACGTCTTCGCCGTCGGGCAGCGCCCCGTGGCCTGCGTCCGCCACGTCCGCCAGCGCCGCTAGCACCTCGCCGGCCGTCTCGCGGTCGATGATCTCCTGTTCGGCCAGCATCACGACGTGGGCGCGGTCGACCGCGAGGTCGGCCGCGAAGATGCGCTCGTCGTCGGACAGCGAGGAGAGGAACGACCGGGCGGGCCCCCCCGCGAAGCGGTCACGGCGGACGACCGTCTCACTGTCGGCGTTCGCGTCTGCCGTCTCGTGGTCCCCGCCGTCGCTCATTCGTTTACTCCTCCGTGTCCTCGCCGCTGCCGTCGGTGACGGCGGCCCCTTTCTTCGCGTCTTCGAGGATCTTGTTCGCGAGGCGGGACTGGAAGCCGTGGTACTTCGCGACGCCGGTGGCGTCCTGCTGGGTGATCCCGCCGGAAACGTCCTCCTCGTTGAACGAGGCCGCGGACTCGCTGTAGACGGCGTAGTCGGACTCGCGCGAGACCGGGCGGCAGTGGCCGCCTTCGAGCTTCACAGTAACAGAGCCGGTGACGCGCTCGTTGGTGTCGTCGATGAACGCTTCGAGCGCGCCCGTCAGCGGCGCGTCGACGAGGCCCTGGTACGCCTTCTGGGACCACTCCTGGTCGACCTGAGCCTTGAACTGGCGCTCTTCCTGCGTGAGGACGAGTCCTTCCAACGCCTCGTGGGCCGTCAGCAGGACCGTGGCCGCCGGGTGTTCGTAGTTCTCGCGGACCTTCAGCCCGAGCATGCGGTCTTCCATCATGTCCGTGCGGCCGATGCCGTGGGCACCCGCCTGCGCGTTGAGTTGCTCGATGAGTTCGACCCCGCCGAGTTCCTCGCCGTCGACGGCGACGGGAACGCCTTCCTCGAAGGCGACTTCGACCAGTTCAGCGTCTTTGTCGGAGGGGTTGTCGGTCCACTTGTAGATGTCGTCGGCTGGGATGGTGCCCGGGTCTTCGAGTTCTGAGCCCTCGATAGAGCGGCTCCAGAGGTTCGTGTCGATGGAGTAGCGACCGCCGTCGCCGCCCTCGACGGGCAGGCCCTTCTCCGCGGCGTACTCGTTTTCCCACTCGCGGGTCAGCCCGAGTTCACGCACCGGCGCGATAACATCGAGGTCCGAGTCGCGCCAGACGGCCTCGAAGCGCAGTTGGTCGTTGCCCTTGCCGGTACAGCCGTGTGCGACGGCCGAACAGCCCTCGTCCTCGGCGACCGAGAGAATGGCTTTGGCGATGACCGGGCGCGCGAGAGCGGTCCCGAGCGGGTAGCCCTGGTAGTCGGCGTTGGCCTTGACGGCCTCCATACAGAGGTCAGCGAACTCCTCGGTGGCGTCGACGACGTGCTGTTCGACGCCCAGCGCCTCGGCGGTTTCCTCGGCCTCCTCGAACTCGTAGTCGGGCTGGCCGACATCGACAGTGACGCCGATGACCTCGTCGTAGCCGTACTCCTCTTTCAGCAGCGATACGCAGACTGTCGTGTCGAGCCCGCCCGAAAAGGCGAGTGCAACGGTTCCGTTTCCTTCTGGCATGGATGTGTTCTGCATTGGTTCCGTGGTGTGCCTGTCGGTTTCTCGATCAAACACCAGATCGAGTATCCCATCGAACCGACGACGACGGCGTCTAGCGACGAAACGAACCAGTCAAGTGAAGAGTAAGTAGTAGTGGGCCTAGAAACGGCCCGGTCGTCGTCGTGGGGAGAAACGGAGGGACCCCTCGCTATCCGCAGCGAGCGTCGTGGAGCGAGAGGTCTGCGTCATGTACTTGCTGCTGTGTGACTCGGGTACTAATAGTTTCCGTGTTCACAGTGGCGTGTGTATGGTCAACAAACACAGTCCCTCAGCAGCCATCACATCGCCCGTAGCGGCCAGCGCCGCCAGACAGACTGGCGTGTGACGAGCTTTGAACGGTGTATTCGGCGTCTCTCTGGCTATTGGCCGGCGTCGACGGTGTCGGGCGCGCCAGCCGGCGGCTCGGTTTCCCCGCCGCTGGTATCCGTCTCGTTGGCTGGCGTCGCGTCGGTATCGTCCGTCCGTTCACTCGCCGGCGTCCGCTCCGGCCCGCCCTCCTGACGGTCGCTTACTTCGGTTCTGTTCGCCGCTTCGGGGCCACGGTCATCGGCACCGTTAGGTCGAGCCTGCTGCCCGACGTTCGGCCCGGCGATGCCCTGTGCGACAGCGGCGACTTCCGGCCCGGTCAGCTCGCTCGCGCGCTGTGAGAGGGTCTTGATGGCCGCCGCATCGATGCCTTTCTGCTCCAGCGCTTCGGCGGGAAGCTGGCTGGCGGTTTCGTTCGTCTCGTTTGCCAGTCGCTGGACGTTCTTCGTTTCGGCGTGGAGCTGTGCGGCCTTCGCCCGGTACTCACCCTCGCTCATCGAGCCGTTCTCACGGGCCTGCTCTAGCGCCTGCTTTCGCTGTTGGAGTTCTGCCAGTCGGGCCTCGGAGTCGTTCACCTGCTCGGCGACGACGGACGCCCTCGCAGCGTCAGTGTCCGCCCTCGCGACGCGGATGCCGAACGTTCGGGACTGGACCTCGCCGTCCAGTTCGGCCCCCTGGATGCTGACGACACCTGCCAGCTGTGCGCCGGGGGGCGTCGCATTCGCATCTGCCTGGTCGGTCACTGTTTCAGTCTCCTGTGCCATCGTCACGGCGGGCACCGCGGCGAGCGTGCTCACCACGAGCAGCAGTGCCAGCAATACCGGGGTGGCTCGTCTCATTATATCTGTTACTTGCCCACCGAACATGGTATAAATAGGAGTCAGTGGTGCCGGGTTAGCGCCGATTAAGCCGGATTAAAACCGCAATACTGCGCTCGTCTCAATCGACAGAGGCGGTGAACAATCGGTGTCTTTATTACTGGGTTTCGCCGCCACTGTCGGCTCCGTCGCTCCCGCCGCCGTCTCCCCCGGTCACGTCGGTGTCCGGTAACGTCACCACGTTCTCCCGACCGATGCGGAACGTCTCGACCTTGTCCTCGTCGCGCAGGCCACCGATGACCTGGCTCGTCTTGGCGTCGGTCCAGTCGAGTTCGCCGGCCACCTGCTGCTGTTTGAGCCGGCCGCCGTTCGATTCGAGCAGTTGCAGGACCTGTTCTTCGTTGCTCAGCAGTTCGGCCGGCGGTGTGCCAGCGTCAGCGTCCGTGCCGGCAGCGGTCTCCGCTTCGGAATCGTCCGAGTCGACCATCGACGCCGGCGGCTCGGCTGGTGCATCGCCGCCAAGGATGCCGTACCGTCGAAGGGCGTACGCCCCGGCAGCGATGCCGACCAGCGCGAGAACGCCACCGACGAGGAGCCCGTTCGACCCGCCATCACCGCCAGCGCTGTCTCTCGGGCTGACTATCACTCGCGGCTCGGTTTCCCCGAACGTCTGTTGGCCACGCCAGGTGACCGAGGCGTTCTCCCGCTCGTCGGCCTGTGGTGCAACGGAGGCAGCCTGATAGCCCGCTGGCCAGCGGACAGTCAGTGAGGTTTCGCTGTCCAGAAACAGCCCCGAGAGCGCGTCGCCGATCTCGATGCGGTCGCCGGAGACGCTAGCGAAGTTCGTCCACTGGAACCGGTACGTGATGACGCCGTACGTCTGGCCGAACGTCTCTTCGCGCGCAGTCACGGTGACATTTTTGATAGCCATCTCGCGGCCGGTCGCGTTCTCCGCGGCCCCGGCAGTGCGTTGCATTCGACTCTCGAAGCGGTCCGTGTACGCCGACGGGTTGGCCTGAATATCCGCTCGCAGGTCCTCGAACGCTTGCGTGGCGTTGTCGTCGTCCAGTCGAAGCCGGTAGGCGACCGTCCAGTCGGCGGTTCCGTCAGGATTCACGTCAGCGGTCATGACGACCACGTCCGCGTCAACGGACTGCTGGCTGAGACTGTCGAAACCCGCCCCGGTCGCTGTCGGGACAAGCAGTGCTACCGCGACGAATACGACGACCAGCGTTCCAACGGTCCGGCCCATCCTACCGCGGCTATCCCCTCGGGAGGTATATCGTTTATTGCCGATTGTGTGAACTGATAGTCAGCGGCCTTACATACCAGGCCAGTCGCCGGAGAGCCATCAATCGCCAGACATCACGGCCACAAGGGGTTTGCCCCGCGAGGGAGTGCTTTCGAGCATGGATAGAGCCAAACTCGACGTGGATACCCTGTTAAAGGTCGTCCTCGTCCTCATTGTGATCTGGTTAGGGCTCGAAGTGCTCGAAACGGCAGTCGGGCTGTTGGGGTGGCTTCTGGGACCACTCCAGCCGATACTCGGCGTGGTACTGGTCGTCCTCATCGTCCTGTGGCTGCTCGACCGGCTGTAGGACCGCGCTCTTTTTGCCGACAGCGGGCGACCCGCCCACTGTGTACAGCATCAACGTCCCGCTCCCGTCGGCAGTCACGTCGCTGGCGGCTGACCTCGCGTCCGAACTGCCGCTCGCACAGCGGCGGGGCCGGGGCGAGCACACGCTGGTCGCCAAGCGACTGGGCGACGGCGACCACGCGGCCTACGCGCAACTGGAAGCAAAGGGGCGCGAGGTGCTTCGCGGCCAGCCGGCGTTCGAAGCGGAGGTTTCAGAGGTCGAACAGTTCGAGACGGCCGTGACCGGGCCGTCGCCGGTGGTGTATCTCGCCGTCGAGAGCCCCGGACTGGTCGCCCTGCACGAGCGGCTCTGCGAGCGGATCGACCCGGTCGACGAGATGGAAGGAGCGGAGTATATCCCGCACGTAACCGTCGCCCGCGGCGGGGACCGCGACGCGGCCGCACGGCTGGTCGAGCGAGACATCGAACCGATCCGATGGACCGTCGACGAACTCTCCTTCTACGACGCCGACCGGAACCAGCCGGTCAGCCGGGTGTCGCTGCCGGCATAGCGCTGGTCTGACAACGTTCCCAGCGGAGTGGCGAACAGGCGGCACGCGTCAGTCCCGGCGCGGTGTGCCGCACGACCGCTCAGCGCGCCGGGCCATAGCTACGTCACAGCGGCCGTGGTCTCGGCTTCGGATATAAACGGTTGGACCGAAAGCAATGCTTTTGGAGCGGCCTGCCATCCACTACAGATATGGATTACCGCGAAGTCGACAGTACGTCCGAGTTCGTCTGCCGACTGGAACACGGTGGGGACTGGCGCGCGCAGATCGAGTCCTTCGCGGACGAACAGGGCATCGACGCCGGCTTTTTTTACGGGCTTGGGGCGGTTCAGGACGCGGAACTCATGTTCTACGACCAAGACCGGACCGAGTACGACTCGCTGACCTTCGACGAACCGCTTGAAGTCGCCGCTTGCATGGGCAACATCTCGCATCTCGACGGGGAGCGGTTCGCCCACACCCACGCCGTCCTCTCCCGTCCCGACGGTGAAGCGGTCGCCGGCCACCTGAACGCCGGCACCGTCTGGGCGGGCGAACTGTACGTCCGGGGATTTGATACAGAACTCGAGCGGGAGCACGACGAACCGACCGACCTGGACCTCTGGGATATCTAAGATGCGGGAGGCCGACGAACAGTACTTCGAAACGCTCGAAACCCAGCTCGACGCCGCCTTCGATGTCGCCGAGCGGGCCAAAGAGCGCGGTGGCGACCCGAAGCCGGAGGTCGAAATCCCGACCGCCCGTGACATGGCCGACCGGGTGGAAAACATCCTCGGCATCGACGGCGTGGCCGAGCGAGTCCGCGAGCTGGAGGGACAGATGTCCCGCGAAGAGGCCGCGCTGGAACTGGTCGAGGACTTCGTCGAGGGGACCGTCGGCGACTACGACAGCCGCGAAGGGAAGGTCGAGGGCGCGGTCCGGACCGCTGTCGCCCTGCTGACCGAGGGCGTCGTCGCCGCACCAATCGAGGGCATCGACCGCGTCGAACTGCTGGAAAACGACGACGGCACGGAGTTCATCAACGTCTACTACGCCGGTCCGATTCGCTCTGCCGGCGGAACCGCACAGGCACTGTCGGTGCTGGTCGCCGACTACGCCCGTGCGCTGCTGGGCATCGACCAGTACAAGGCCCGCGAGGAGGAGATCGGCCGCTACGCAGAGGAAATCGACCTCTACGACAAGGACACCGGCCTCCAGTACTCCCCGAAGGAGAAGGAGACGAAGTTCATCGCCGAGCACATGCCCATCATGCTCGACGGCGAGGCGACCGGCGACGAGGAGGTATCCGGGTATCGGGACCTCGAACGCGTCGACTCAAACTCCCCGCGTGGGGGGATGTGTCTGGTACTGGCCGAAGGAATCGCGCTGAAAGCGCCGAAGATCCAGCGCTACACCCGGAACTTGGACGAGGTCGACTGGCCGTGGCTGCAGGACCTCATCGACGGAACCATCGGCAAAGACGAGGCAGACGAAGGCGAGGACTCGAAAGACGCAGACGGCGACGGCGCAGGCGACGGGGCGGACGACGACAGCAGGGACGAGGCTGACGAGCAGGCAGGACCGCCGCGCGTCGAACCCGCCGATAAATACCTCCGGGACCTCATCGCCGGCCGGCCGGTGTTCTCCCATCCATCGAAGGCAGGCGGGTTCCGCCTTCGCTACGGCCGGTCGCGCAACCACGGCTTCGCGACAGCCGGCGTCCACCCGGCGACGATGCATCTCGTCGACGATTTCCTCGCGACCGGGACCCAGATCAAGACCGAGCGGCCGGGGAAAGCCGCCGGCGTCGTGCCGGTCGACACCATCGAGGGACCGACCGTCCGCCTCGCTAACGGCGACGTGCGGCGCATCGACGACGCCGAGGAGGCGCTGGCAGTCCGCAACGGCGTCGAGAAGATACTGGACCTGGGCGAGTATCTGGTCAACTACGGCGAGTTCGTCGAGAACAACCATCCACTCGCACCGGCCTCCTACACCGTCGAGTGGTGGGAGCAGGACCTCGACGCCGCCGGCGCGGACGTGCAGGCGATGCAGGACTCGCCCCACATCGACCTCGCCGACCCGAGCGCCGAGGAAGCCATCGACTGGGCGACCGACTACGACGCCCCGCTGCACCCGAAATACACCTACCTCTGGCACGACGTGAGCGTCGATCAGGTGTGTGCGCTCGCCGACGCCGTCGCGGACGCACAGGTCGCACAGGCCGATGGTGCGTACGCCGACCCGGAGATGGACGGCACAGCGGGCGACGCGTACAGTGACGCCGGCGCGCTCGTCCTGCCACGGAGCGACACCGTCCAGCAGACGCTCGAACACCTGCTCGTCGAGCACACGCAAGACGAGGAGACGATTACGGTCACCGACTGGGTGCCGCTGGTTCGGACGCTTGGGTTCACTCGGACGCTGGAGCGGGACTGGACGCGGGACGACCTCTCCGAGCGCGCGCTGACCTACGGCGATAGCGAGTCGCTCGACGCAATCGGGGTTGCCGAAGACGCCGAGCGCGAAGACGGGCAGAACGCCATCGAGGCCATCAACGAAATCGCGCCGTTTCAGGTCCGTGAGCGAGCCCCGACCCGCATCGGCAACCGGATGGGTCGCCCCGAGAAATCCGAGCGGCGGGACCTCTCGCCGGCCGTCCACACGCTCAGCCCCATCGGCGAGGCCGGCGGGGCACAGCGGGACGTGGCCAAGGCGACGAAACACGCTGACGGGATGAGCGACACGCCCGGCCACGTCGAGGTGGAAATCGCCCGTCGGCGCTGTCCCGACTGCGGGACCGAAACCCACCAGGCGGGCTGTCCCGACTGCGGCGGCACCACCGAGCCGGTGTACGTCTGTCCCGATTGCGAAGCCGAGGTCGAGCGCGACGAGTCCGGCCGGGCGGAGTGTGCCCGGTGTGAGACGCTCGCCTCGCCGACCCAGTACAAAGTGCTCGACCTGCAGAAGGCGTATCGGGACGCCTTGCAGAACGTCGGCGAGCGCGAGACGGCCTTCGAGCAACTGAAAGCGGTCAAGGGACTCACCTCCGAGGAGAAGGTGCCGGAGCCGATCGAAAAGGGCATCCTCCGGGCGAAACACGACGTGTCGGCGTTCAAAGACGGCACGGTCCGCTACGACATGACGGACCTGCCGGTGACCGCAGTCCGGGCCTCGGAACTGGATGTCTCCGCCGAGCGACTCAGAGGACTGGGCTATACAGAGGACATCCACGGCGACCCGCTGACCCACGACGACCAGCTGGTCGAGCTAAAAGTGCAGGACATCGTTCTCTCGGACGGCGCAGCCGAGCATATGCTCCAGACCGCCCGGTTCGTCGACGACCTCCTAGAGCAGTACTACGGGCTGGAGCGGTTCTACGAGTTCGACGACCGCGAGGATCTCGTCGGCGAACTCGTCTTCGGGATGGCCCCTCACACCAGCGCGGCGACGGTCGGCCGCGTGGTCGGCTTCACCTCCGCCGCCGTCGGCTACGCACATCCGTACTTCCACGCCGCCAAGCGCCGGAACTGCTTCCACCCGGACACCCGGCTGTGGTACGAAGACGAGAATGACGACTGGAAATACGGGACCATCGCGGAACTGGTCGAGGAACGGCTGGACGACCCCGAAGAAGACGACTTCGGGACGCTTGTACAGGAGCTAGGCGGCGATCTTACCGTGTCATCGCTTGGCGAGAACGGCCCCTGTCGCCAGCCAGTCGACGCCGTCTCGAAACATCCCGCGCCGGACCACCTCGTCCGAATCGTCGTCGGTGACCGAACGCTCCGGGTCACGCCTGACCACACGATGCTCCGAGCCGGCTCTGACGGCCTCGAGGAGGTCCCGGCCAGCGACCTGACTGCCGGTGACGAACTCCCCGCCTACGACGGCGGCGAGACGACGACAATGACGGCACACGGGGAGGACTCGACAGCACCCACTGACGGCGCAGCCCCGACAGACACCGTCGAAACTGTCGAGTACGTCGAAAGCGATGTCGACCACGTCTACTGTCTCACGGTCGCCGACACACACCGGGTGGCCGTCGAAGGCACCTACGTCGGGCAGTGCGACGGCGACGAGGACTGCGTGATGCTCCTGATGGACGGCCTGCTGAACTTCTCGAAGTCGTACCTCCCGAACCAGCGCGGCGGCCAGATGGACGCCCCGCTGGTGATGTCCTCGCGTATCGACCCCAGCGAGATCGACGACGAGGCACACAACATGGACATCATGGACGCCTATCCCCGGGAGTTCTACGAAGCCACCCGCGAGATGAAAGACCCGACCGAGGTCGAGGACGTGATGAAAATCGCCGAGGAGACGCTGGGGACCGACCGCGAGTACACCGAGTTCCGCCACACCCACGACACGACCAACATCGCCGCCGGGCCGGACCTCTCGGCGTACAAGACGCTCGGCTCGATGGAGGACAAGATGGACGCCCAACTGGAGATTTCTCGGAAACTCAGAGCCGTTGTCGAGAGCGACGTGGCCGAGCGCATCATCGAGTACCACTTCCTGCCGGACCTCATCGGGAACCTCCGGGCCTTCTCCAGACAGGAGGTCCGGTGTCTCGACTGCGGGGAGTCGTTCCGCCGCGCACCCCTGACCGGCGACTGCCGGGAGTGTGGCGGCCGGGTCAACCTCACGGTCCACGAGGGGTCGGTCAACAAGTACATCGACACGGCCATCCGCGTCGCCGACGAGTTCGGGGCCCGCGACTACACGAAACAGCGGCTCAAGATTTTAGAGCGGAAAATCGAGTCGGTGTTCGAGAACGACCACAACAAACAGTCGGGCATCGCCGACTTCATGTGAGTCGTCCCGGGACCGCCCGCAGGACGCCTGACTGGCGGGGCGTGCCGGCGGGCCTTCCGTGTTCGGGACGGCATTTAAATTCGGACCGCGTTCTCACCTGCTTGCAATCAGGGCGAAATATATGCCGAATTCTGCTAGAGAGCGAGACAAGAGATGGACAGAGACGTGCTGGTCGTCGACGATGCAGTCGACCCCGGGGTGTACGAGGCGGGCCTCGACCCGGCGTACAGCTATTCGCTGGCCGAGACAGTGGACGGCATCGCGCCCTCGTTCGAGCGGGCGGACGTCGTCGTCTACGACCACGGACAGCCGGGGATGGGGGTCCGGGAGCTGAAAGAGACGGTCCGGGACGCCGGCGGGTCGTCCTACGTGGTCGTCGTGGCCGGGGCCGAGCCGACGCCGGAACTGCTCTCGCTCTCATGTGACGACTACCTCTACAAACCAGTCGACGGGGCAGCACTCAAGCAGGCAGTCGACCGGGCGATGGCGCTCGGGAACGGCGACCTCCGAGAGGCGGTGTCGCTGACACGGAAGGCACACGCCGTCGAGACGGCCCTGTCGAGGACGGAACTCGAAGGGAGTCCGGCGTTTCGCCACGCCTGCCGACGGCTCCGTGAGTTAGCGAGACCGGAGGTCCTGTGTGAACTCGAACGGGTCGACGCAGACGTTCTCTCCGCGCACCTCGGCCTGATACGGGGGGTCTGCGACGGACCGCAGGCGGCGCGGGCTGACGGCGGACAGGCGGACAGCAGGCGTCCGGAGGCCGGCGACATCAGCCCGTGGAAGTTCCGAGAGGCGGTCGAGAGCGCGGGCCACGCCGTCGTGTTCACGGACACCGACGGCGTCATCGAGTACGTCAATCCGGCGTTCGAAGAGTTGACCGGGTACGCCGAGTCGGAAGTCGTCGGCCACACACCGCGAATCCTCAAGTCGGGTGAACACGACGAGGCCGTCTACGACGATCTGTGGGACACCATCAGTGACGGCGATGTGTGGCGGGGGGAACTGGTCAACGAGCGCCCCGACGGCGAGCGCTACGTCATCGAACAGACGATTGCACCGCTCCCACGAAACGACGAGCCGCATGGATACGTCGCCATCAACACGGACATCACCGAAAAGCGGCGGCGTGAAGCGAAGATAGAGGCGCTGCACGAGGCCACACGGGACCTTCTCAGTGCGGACAGGCCGTCGGCGGTCGCCGCCGAGGTCGGGGCGGCCATCGAGTCGATTCTGGAGTTCCGAATCAACGTGATCCGCGTCCATCGGAACGGGGAGCTACAGCCGTGTCACGTCAACGACAAGGCCGAGCAGTTGCTGTCGGAACGGCCCGTCTACGAAGTCGGCGAGGGGTTCCCCGGCGAGGCCTTCGCGGACCAACAGGCACAGATGTATACGGATATCCGCGACCACGACGGCGGCACGGCGCTCGAACCGGTCGTCTCGTGGCTATATGTCCCAATCGGTGAGTACGGCATCATCAGCGTGGGACAGACGGAGCCGGACGCGTTCGACGAGACCGACCTGAACCTCGTCCAGATAATCGCGAACAACGCCGAGATTGCCCCCCAGCGGCTCCGCAAGGAGCGGGAGCTACAGCGGGAGAACGACCGGCTCGAACGGTTCGCGAGCACCGTCTCACACGACCTCCGAAACCCGCTGCAGGTCGCCAAAGGGACGCTGAGCCAGCTCGACGACTGCACTGCCGGGGTCGACCGGATGCGCCAGGCCCACGAACGGATGGAAGAAGTCATCGAAGGCGTGTTGACCCTGACCCGACAGGGGAATCGCGTCGAGGACCCGTCACCGGTTGATCTCAGTGCGATTGCGCGTGCCTGTTGGACCCACGTCAGCTCCTGTGACACGGAGCTGGTCGTCGAGGTTGACAGCCTCGTCGTTTCCGGGGACGACGCTCGCCTCAAACACCTTTTCGAGAACCTGTTCCGCAACGCCGTCACGCACGGGCAGGCGTCGACTATCCGGGTCGGGGCACTCGACAACGGGTTTTACGTCGCCGACGACGGGGTCGGGATCCCCGCCGAAGAGCGGGACAGTATCTTCGAGAACGGCTACACGACACGTGACGACGGCACGGGGCTCGGCCTGACAATCGTCAAAGAAATTGCGAGCGCGCACGACTGGGACGTGTCTGTAACCGAAAGCGGGACCGGTGGCGCCCGCTTCGAGTTCGTCACCGCCACGCAGTACAGGGATGAGTGAACCAGATGCCGCGTGCTTCAGGGCACTGTTCGAACACACAAACGACGCTGTCGCCGAGGTCGTCGATGACAAGCCGATACTCCGGGCTATGTTGTTCGGCGACGAGCCGATAGCCCACCTCAGGCACAGCACCGGACTGGGACTGGGGCTGACGAAGTGGATACTGGCCTGTAACGGCGGGGACCTCGCCTATGATAGGCATAACGGGCGAACGACGCTCACACTCCGGGTGCCGCTCACCGCGGAGTTCGGTGTCGGCGGCGACGACTGAGACCGGACCTCTCATGGCGACTGACGGGCGCGTGACAGCCGTCCGACGGGTGTTTTTGCCCGTGGCGGTCCTGTCACGGGTATGGCCTCGTCCCGCGATTCAGCACCGCCGTTCGACTCCGGGGACCGGTCGGGTTCCCCGTCACCATCGCCCCGGCAGACGCCCAGCACGATCTATCAGATACAGATCGCGCTGTTGCGCTCACAGGTAGCGACACTGGAAACCGCGCTCGAACAGGAACGCGAACACCGTCAGGCTGTCGTCGATCGGTACGAGCGCCTTCTCCACGGGGAATAGCCCGCGACTAGCTGTCGGAAAATCCGTTGTGTTACTCGTCGCCGAGTTCGACGTAGGTCGTCTCGATGATGCGGCTGTCACCGTTGAGCCGCTCGATGATGTCCTGTGGCGGCTGTTCGTCGAGATTGTAGACAGACAGGGCCTCCCCGCCGATGGTTTCGCGGCCGTTGAACATCCCGGCGATGTTGATGTCGGCCTCGCCCAGCACCGTGCCGATGAAGCCGATGGTGCCCGGCTCGTCACGGTTCCGGACGACCAGCATGTGGCCGTGGGGGACGGCCTCGATACGGTGGTCGTCGATACGGACGATTCGGGGTTCCTCGCCGCCGAACTGAGTCCCACAGACCGAGACGGATTCCTCGCCGTCGGAGACGGTGACGGTGATGAGGCTCTGGTAGTCCTCGGAGGTGCGGGTCTTGGACTCGGTCACGTCGATGCCCCGGTCTTCGGCAATCTGCGGGGCGTTGACGGCGTTGACCTGCAAATCAGAGGGGGCGAACACGCCCTTCAGGGCGCTCGCGGTGACGTACTCTACGTCCTGCTCGGCGATGTCGCCCGCGTAGGTGACCTGCACTTCGGACATGTGCCCGCCGAAAAGCTGGACGGCGATGCGGCCGGCGGTGTCGGCGAGGTCGAGATACGGACCGACCTGCTTGAACGTCGCCTCGTCGAGCGACGGCGCGTTCAGGGCGTTCGCGACGGGCTGGCCGTTGGCCGCGGCGATGATCTGATCGGCCGTGGAGGTGGCGACGTTCTCCTGTGCCGCCTCCGTCGACGCGCCCAGGTGCGGCGTGACGATGATGTCCTCGACGTCGAGCAGCGGGCTGTCCTCGGGGAGGGGTTCCTCGCCGAACACGTCGAGCGCTGCGCCCTTCAGGACGCCGTCCTCGACGGCCTCGGCGAGCGCCGGCTCGTCGATGATGCCGCCGCGGGCGCAGTTGACAACGTAACCGCCCTCGAGTTCGGCGAGTTCCTCCTCGCCGATCATGTTCTCGGTTTCGGGGGTCAGCGGCGTGTGGATAGTGATGAAATCGGACTTGGCGAGGCAGTCTTCGAGGTCGTCGACCAGCTCCGCGCCGAACTGGTCGGCGCGCTCCTGGCTGATGTAGGGGTCGAACGTGACGATGTCCATACCCAGGCTGCCGAGCCGCTTTGCGACCTGCTGGCCGACGCGGCCGAAGCCGACGACGCCCAGCGTCTTGTTGTTGACCTCCGTGCCGAGGAACTCGCCTTTGGCCCATTCGCCGCTTTTCAGGCGGTCGTGGGCCTGCGGGATGGAGCGAGCAGTGGCAAACGCCATTGCGACGGAGTGTTCGGCGGCGGCGCGGACGTTACCTTCGGGGGCATTGGCGACGATGACGCCGTGGTCTGTCGCGGCGTCGATGTCGATGTTGTCCACACCGATGCCGGCCCGACCGACGATGATGAGGTCGGGCGCGGCGGCGAACACCTCTTCGGTGACTTCGGTGCCCGAGCGGACGATCAGCGCGTTCGCGTCGGCCACTGCGTCGAGGAGCGCGTCGCCCTCGACCTCGTAGGCTGTTTCGACATCGTGGCCCGCCTCACGGAGTCGCGTGAGACCGGCGTCGGCGATAGGGTCCGTGACGAGTACCTTCATACCGAATCGAACTTACTGGGGCGGCATAACGCTTGTTTTCTCCGTCCGAGCAACTACGTGCGAGCACTCCGGCCGGAGCGGTCGCGCCGCTGCTAGGGTGGCCTGCTGAGCGGGATCTTCAGTGAAAAGGAATCGACTGAGCGGGACCTATCGCCAGGCCGGGAGCGAGGCAGCGTCTGAGAGCGGGGTTGTGAGATAGGCGTCGTCTCGGGTCACGTCAGCGAGGATAAACTGGTCCGTTGGACCCTTTTCGACGGATGCCATGATGTCTCCATCCGCGGCCATCTCGACCGGAGCGACAGGTTCCGACTCCATGCATGATAATATGTAACAACCCTATAAAAATTTAGCGAAACCCAGAGAAGGGAGTGGTATGACGCTGGGCCAACTGTCTGACAATAGTTCGTGTCCTGTCAGGACTGGCGTGAGCGGGGGAGTAGGTCGGCACAGTTAGAGCCTGATATCTCAACCAATAGCAGTTGAGAAGTGATTTCTGCTCACGCGCAGAGACGCGATATCGATATGGCAAAAGACATAGTCGTTGCCGAGACAGCACGGTCTCTCGGTTTCCGGGATAGCGCCTGCACGGTCGTCAGGGATAGCCGATGGCCCTACAGCGTTCTACCCGAATGTCGAAAACGGACGGATGTTAAGGACTTAGTAGATGCGGGAAGGAAGTTCTGGCAGTATGAACGTCGCAGACGCTATGACGCCACGCTCGGAGGTCGTCACGGTCACGATACCCGGGACCCGTGATGACGCACTGGAGTACCTCCAGGAGCAGGCCTTCTCGTCGGTCCCAGTTATCAAGGAAACCGACGAGGGCGAAGAGTTCAGAGGGATTATTTCGCGCGATGCACTCATCGAGAGCCCCGACGAGGACCAGCTCGCCCTGCTCGTCGAGGAAGTCCCGGCGATCAGCGAGGACACATCTATCGAGGCCGCTGCACGGATGATGGTCGAAGACGGCGAACGTCGCCTGCCTATCGTCGACGGCCAGCTCAAAGGCATCATCACAGTGACCGACGTGATTCGGTCTATCGCCAACGGCGACGTCGACGGCGACCAGATCGTCGGCGACCTCGCCAACCGAGACATCAACTGCGTGTACGAGGGGACGCCCCTGACCGTCGCCGAGCGGGAACTCTCCCACGCGAACGTCCCCTACGGCGTCGTTCTCGACGACGACGGCGATATGTCGGGGATGCTCACTGAGGTCGACATCATCGCGGTCGCCCGCGTCGTCGAGGGCGAAGACGACACCGGCGACTCCATCGCCAACCAGGACGACGACTGGGCCTGGGAAGGCATCAAAGCCGTCGGCGGCCGGTACATGCCCACTCGCAACGTCGAGCTCCCCGTCGAACCCGTCAGCGAATTCATGACCGCCGATGTCGTGACGGTGAACAAGCGCCGCACCGCCGAGGAGGCGGCACAGCTGATGATCGAACACGACATCGAACAGATCCCGCTGCTGTCCGGTGACGAACTCACCGGCATCGTCCGGGATATCGACCTGCTGCGAGGCCTATGAGCGAAGGCGAACGCCTTACCGAGCTGGCCAAGCGTCGCGGTTTCTACTTCCCCTCTTCGAGCGCCTACGGCGGGGCGGCGGGCTTCTGGACCTACGGGCCACAGGGCGCTGCGCTGAAATCGAACATCGAGGACACCTGGCGGGACCGCTATGTCGTCAAAGAGGGGCATCAAGAAATCTCCGCCCCCGACGTGATGCCCGAGCCTGTCTTCGAGGCGTCGGGGCACCTCGACGGGTTCGACGACATGATTGTCGAGTGCGGCGAGTGTGGCGCGACCCACCGGGCAGACCACCTCGTCGAGGATAACACGGACATCGAAGAGGCCGAGTCACTCCCCAACGAGGAGGTGATGGACCTCATCGCCGACCACGGTATCGAGTGTCCTTCCTGTCACACGTCGCTTGCCGACCAGCCGGTCGACAACTTCAACCTGATGTTCGAGACGAACATCGGGCCGGGGTCGTCGTCGCCGGGCTATCTCCGCCCGGAGACCGCACAGGGCATTTTCGTGGAGTTCCCGCAACTCTCGGAGTACGCCCGCAATCAGCTCCCCTTCGGCGTCGCACAAATCGGGAAGGCCTACCGGAACGAGATCTCCCCGCGGAAATCGCTCGTCCGCGTCAGGGAGTTCACCCAGGCCGAACTCGAACACTTCATCGACCCCGAGGAAGACGAACCGCCGCTTGACGAGGTCGCCGACGTGACGCTCCCGCTGTACTCCGCCGCCGAACAGCAGACCGAAGACGGCGGCCAGCGCGAACTCACCGTTCGTGAGGCCGTCGACGAGGACATCATCGAGAGCGTGTGGGTCGCCTACTACCTCGGCGTCTCCAAGGAGTGGTACGAGCGCATCGGCGTCGATATGGACCGCTTCCGCTACCGCCAACATCTGGCCGGCGAACGCGCCCACTACGCCTCCGACTGCTGGGACGCCGAGAGCGAGGTCGACGGCGACTGGATCGAGATCACAGGCTTCGCCTATCGGGGCGACTACGACCTCTCGAAACACGCCGACCACTCCGGCGAGGACTACACGGTGTTCAAGCAGTACGACGAGCCGATCACTGTCGAGCGCGCCACCGTCGACCCCGACATGAGCTACCTCGGGCCGGAGTTCGGCGGCGATGCCGGCGCGGTCGCCGACGCACTGGAAGCGCTGGCCGAGCGGAATCCGGACGCCTTCGACGACGACGAGGTGACCGTCGAGGTCGGCGGCGAGTCCCACACCGTCCCCGTCGCGGAGACGAACTTCAGCGTCGACGAGGTCACCGAGAACGGCGAACACGTCCGCCCGCACGTCGTGGAACCCTCCTTCGGCGTGGGCCGCATCATCTACACCGTCCTCGCACATTCCTACGAGACCGACGAGGTCGACGGCGAGGAGCGGACCTACCTCGAACTCCCGCCGGAGCAGGCTCCGACCACGGTCGGCGTCTTCCCGCTGATGGACAAGGACGGGATGGGCGAGCTGGCGACCGACATCGCCGACGACCTCCGGGCCGCTGGCCTCTCAGTCACCTACGACGACTCCGGGGCCATCGGTCGCCGCTACCGGCGGCAGGACGAGGTCGGAACGCCGTACTGCGTGACTGTGGATTACGAAAGTCTGGAGGACAGCGAGGCGCAACGCGCCTCGGACAGCGCGAGCGGCGATGAGCCGCGAGCGGGAACAGTCACAGTACGCGAGCGCGACACGACCGAGCAGAAGCGGCTTCCCATCGACGGGCTGGCGGAGACGCTCGAACAGCTCAGTACCGGCGACCGCACCTTCGACGACCTGTAGATGGCCGACGAGGTATCCCGGCGGCTCGTCCACGTCACTGGCGCGGCGGTCCCGCTGGCCCACCTTGGCTGGCCGGACTTGATTACGTGGCGCGTCGTGCAGGGGTTCCTGGCCGTGGCGCTGGTCGTCGTCATCGTTCTCGAAGCCGTGCGGCTGACGACCGGGCTGGACTGGGTGGTGTACGACCGGCTCACCCGCGAGTACGAGCAGGACAACCCCGCCGGCTACGCGCTGTACATCGTCGGGATAGCTATCGTCGCCTTCGCCGTGAGACTACCGAGCATGACCGAGACGATTGCAGTCCCGGCAATGTTGATGCTCGCTATCGGGGACCCAATCAGCGGCCTGCTGGGGTCCAGCGATGCCAGCAACATCAAACAGGCCTGGGTCCTGCTGGTGATGTTCGGCGTCTGCACGCTGCTCGCCGCTCCGTTCGTCCCGCCTGCCGCCGCCGTGCTGGGCGGTGTCGCGGCGACGTTCGCCGACGGCGTCAAGCCCCGGGTCGCTGGCTACGTCGTCGACGACAACTTCTCGATTCCGGTACTGGGCGCGCTGGCGATGTGGGTCGGCGTCCAGTACCTCCCGTTCTGACCGGCTACCGTTCACTTTCACCGCGGTATCTGAACCCTTAACCACCGGCGGGACGAACACGTGGGTAATGGCGACCACCGACGCCGGTGGCGAACACGTCGAACGCCCGCTGGTGACGCCGGAGTTCCTGGAGAACCGCCGCTACCAGACCGAACTGGCGGAGACGGCGAGTGGCGACCACACGCTCGTCTGTCTCCCGACCGGGCTGGGCAAGACGACGGTTTCGCTGCTGGTGACCGCCGAGCGACTCCACGCCGTCGGCGGGAAGTCGCTCATGCTGGCCCCGACGAAGCCGCTGGTCCAGCAACACGCCGAGTTCTACCGCGAGGCCCTCGAACTCGACGACGAGGAGGTCGTCGTGTTCACCGGCGAGGTCCGGCCCGACGACCGCGCCGCCCTCTGGGAGGACGCCCGAATCGTCATCGCGACGCCGCAGGTCGTCGAGAACGACCTCGTCGGCAACCGCATCTCCCTTACCGACGTGACTCACTGTACCTTCGACGAGTGCCACCGCGCGACCGGCGACTACGCCTACAACTACATCGCCGACCGCTACCACGCTGACGCCGAGGACCCGCTCGTGACGGGGATGAGCGCCTCGCCCGGCGACGACGAGGAGGCGATACTCGAAGTGTGTGAGAACCTCGGGCTGTCCGAGGTGGCGGTGATGACCGAGGACGACGCCGACGTGGCCGAGTACACCCACGACACGAGCGTCGACTGGAACCGCATCGAACTGCCCGAGGTCGTCGTCGAGATTCGGGACGCGATAAACGAGGTCATTCAGGACCGGCTGGCGCAGTTGAAAGAGTTGGGCGTGACGAACAAGTCCTCGGCGGACATCTCCGAACGGGAGATTCAGGGGATGCAGGCCGAACTCCGGAAGCTGATGGACAACGACCAGAGCGAGGGGTACCAGGGGATGAGCCTGCTCGCGGAGGTACGGAAGCTCCGAACCGCCGTCACCTACGTCGAGACCCAGAGCGTCGAGTCCCTGCGGCGGTACTTCGAGCGCCTGAAGGAGGCCGCCCGCTCGTCGGGCGCGTCGAAGGCCGACCAGCGCCTCGTCAGCGAGCCGAAGGTCCGCGAGGCGATGCGCAAAGCCGAGTCCTACGACGATCTCCACCCGAAGTTCCGCCAGACCCGGATGTTGCTCGCGGAGACGCTGGGCATCGAGAACGGCGAGCGCGTCATCGTGTTCACCGAGTCACGGGACACCGCCGAGACGCTCGTGGACTTCCTCTCGGACCACTTCACGACACAGAAGTTCGTCGGGCAAAGCGACACCGACGGCAGCGAGGGGATGACACAGACCCAGCAACAGGAGACGCTGGATCGGTTCCGGAGCGGCGAGTTCGAGGTACTCGTCTCCACCTCCGTCGCCGAGGAGGGGCTAGACGTACCCGAGGTCGACCTCGTCCTGTTCTACGAGCCGGTGCCGACCGCGATTCGGGCTATCCAGCGCAAGGGCCGGACCGGCCGACAGGCCGAGGGCCGGGTTGTCGTCCTGCTGGCCGAGGACACCCGCGACGAGGCGTACTTCTGGAAGGCCCGCAACGACCAGAAGCGGATGAAACGCGAGCTGAACGAACTCAAGAGCGTCGCTGGGGAACTGGAGGCCCGGCTCGACCAGACCGGCCTCGACGAGTACGAAGGCGAAGCGGGGGGCGCTTCGGGTGGAACGGAAAACGAAGAAACCGCCACACGGCAGTCTGATTCCACTGGAAACGGGAGGGGTAGCACAGCTAACAAGTCAGCCGAGGAGAGAGACGGGCAAGCCGGACTGGACGCGTTCGCGGACGACTCGTCGGAAGCCGACGACGACTCTCCCAGTAGCGAGGGGGATACCACGACGCCGGACGAGGGAACGGTCGCTACTGCCGGCCGCGATGACGAGGACGACCCCGTCGAGATCGTCGCCGACCAGCGGGAACTCGACTCGAACATCGCGCGGGACCTCTCGACCCGGGAGGGCGTGGAGACTCGACTCGAAACGCTGGCCGTCGGCGACTACGTTCTCTCGGACCGCGTCGTTGTCGAGCGCAAGACCGTCGCCGACTTCATGGACACGCTGACGGGCGGGGACCGGTCGATGTTCGAGCAGGTCGGGGACGCCGCGCGAAACTACGGCCGGCCCGTCGTCATCATCGAAGGCGAGGATCTCTTCGGCGCGCGCAACGTTCACCACAAGGCGATTCAGGGCGCACTCGCGTCGCTGGCGGTCGATTTCGGCGCGAGCGTGTTACGGACCAGCGGCGAGGACGAGACCGCTGACCTGCTGGAGGTCATCGCCGAACGGGAGCAGGAGGTGGCCGACCGTGAGGTGAGCGTCCACGGCGAGAAACAGTCGAAGACGCTCCCCGAGCAACAGGAGTACGTCGTCGCCGCCATCGCCGAAGTCGGCCCGGTGACCGCGCGCACGCTGCTGGACGCCTTCGGCAGCGTCGAGGCAGTGATGACCGCCGATAAAGAAGCCCTGCTAGAGGTGTCCGGTATCGGTGACGTAACCGCCGACCGGATTCGAGAAGTCATCGCCAGCGACTACGCGCCGTAGCGGTCCGTTCAGAACCGCGTCGCATCCAGCGCTTCTGCCGCTTCTCGGGCCGCCTGCAGATGTTCGCGAGCCTCGCGTGGGTTCTCGGTGGCCGCGGCGCGCTCGGCGAAGCGGTGAACCGTCTCTGCCAGTAGCGCAGACGCCGCATCGAGATTGGCTTCAATATCGCCGGTGTGACTATCGGTTGTCCGGGTCTGTCGAGCGGAAACAGGGGGGTTCTGTGTCGCTGTCCCACGCGGCTGGTCGTTGGCAGTTCGGCCGCTAGGCTCCGACGACGCATCTGTTCGAGCAGTCTGTGGCGCTGTCTTCGAGTGGTCGGACGGCTGGGTCGACTGGTCACCCCCCGCTTCGGGTGGAGCGGCCGAATTGGGTGTCGACGCCGTCGGTTCGGCGGGAGACTGTGAAGCGGTGTCGGGCTGGGTGTGTGCGGTCTCCTGCTGTGCGTGTTCCTCCGTCGCGTCCGCCGCATTCTCGGCTGTGTCCGCGTCAGCATCGCCGAACTGGACGCGGGCCTCGTCGCTGGGGTCGGCAACCTCGATCTGGTCGCCGTCGTCGGCCTGATCTTCCTGACCGTCGGCATCCGAGGCCTCCGCGCCGTTTTCCTGTGCGTCACGGGCGACCGGCTTCTGGCAGGTGGGGCAGAACTCCTGGCCGTCGTAGCGGAAGATAGGGTCGCCGCAGTCGCTGCAGTGGGCGTTGGTCATCGTTGCGCCCTTCAACAGGAGTTCGCTCATCTGCTCGGTCGCCGCACGGTTTTCTTCCTCCTTCTCGAACTTCTCGCGGAGTTTCTCTCGCTCGGCTTCCTTGTCGAAGTCAGTCATACGTGTCACAACGCCACGGGGCTGAAAACAGTTTACGGGTGCGAGACGCCGATACTGGCTGAACGATCCGCGGCGGAATCGGGGTTTCGACACGTTTAACGTTCGCGCCCGAGCCTTTTCGAATGGTATGACAAAGGTAAGCGTAGTCGGCGCAGCCGGTACGGTCGGCGCAGCCGCAGGGTACAACATCGCGCTCCGTGACATCGCTGATGAAGTCGTTTTCGTTGACATCCCCGATAAGGAAGACGACACGGTCGGGCAGGCCGCTGACACGAACCACGGCATCGCCTACGACTCGAACACGCGCGTTCGCCAGGGCGGCTACGAGGACACCGCCGGCTCCGACGTGGTCGTCATCACGGCCGGCATCCCGCGCCAGCCGGGCCAGACCCGCATCGACCTCGCGGGCGACAACGCGCCGATCATGGAAGACATCCAGTCCTCACTGGACGAACACAACGACGACTACATCTCGCTGACCACCTCGAACCCCGTCGACCTGCTCAACCGCCACCTCTACGAGGCCGGCGACCGCTCGCGCGAGCAGGTCATCGGCTTCGGCGGCCGCCTCGACTCCGCGCGGTTCCGCTACGTACTGAGCGAGGAGTTCGACGCGCCAGTGCAGAACGTCGAAGGGACAATTCTCGGGGAACACGGCGACGCACAGGTTCCCGTATTCTCGAAAGTCCGCGTCGACGGCACCGACCCCGAGTTCAGCGATGACGAGAAGGAGCAACTGCTGGGCGACCTCCAGGAGTCCGCGATGGACGTCATCGAGCGCAAGGGCGCGACCGAGTGGGGGCCGGCCCGCGGCGTCGCTCACATGGTCGAGGCCATCCTCCACGACACCGGCGAAGTGCTACCGGCCTCGGTCAAGCTGGATGGCGAGTTCGGACACGAAGACACTGCTTTCGGCGTCCCGGTCCGTCTCGGGAGCAACGGCGTCGAAGAAATCGTCGAGTGGGACCTCGACGACTACGAGCAGGACCTGATGGCAGACGCTGCAGAGAAACTCTCTGACCAGTACGACAAAATCTCGTAACCCGGTACCGCGAACTTTCGGGACTGACGCCGTCCCGGACTGCTTTTTTTTGCTGTCGTCGTAAGAGACGTAGCTGTAACTGCGAGTCGCCCGCTGACGGTCCGCGATGGTTACGCGGGGTCGTCCTGGTCGTCAAGCAGATCGCTGTCGCGCCCGTCGTCGTCGATATCAGCACCGAGGAGTGACGCCCACTCTTCGAGGTGTGACTCCGATGTCGAGAGTTCTCGGTGGCTCATGGCGTTATCGGTAGCATCCACGGCATATTATATAATGGTTGTGCCCGCATTGATACTCAATGGTGTATGGAGCGGTTCTACGGGGCAATTCGGGGTTAGCGAATCAGTAAAATCGACGAGAAGCCCGCACCGATCACTCGGAGCGGATGGTTTCCGGGACCTGAATCGAGTAGTGGCCGTCCTCCTGCAGCGCGATGATGTACTCCTCGCGGTCGTACAACTCCATCAGGTTCAGTTCGTACTGGCCGGGTTCCAGTACTTTGATCGACTCGAACTGGTCGTTGAGTTCCGCTCGGAGTTCCTCCAGATCGGGGCGGTCCTCGCTGTCAGGCTCGGCCGGTGGGTCGGGGTCGGCACCGACGGGACGGAACTGGTGTTCGGATTCGGACGCCGACGGGACGTTCGACGGAAGTTCGTCCGGCTCGACGACGTCCCCACGGGCGCTGGCCTGTGCCGAGTCTTCAGTCACAGACGGGCGGTCAGGTTCGGTCGACGGCGAGCCGGACGTGTGGGATGGGTCACTCGGCTGCGGGTCAGCCGACCGGTCGGCGTCGAAATGTGACTGCTCGGCGTCCCGGTCCCCGTCCGTAGCGGAACCGCTGACGAAGTCTCTCACCGAGGCAGCGGTTTTGCCAACGGTGCGGGCGACAGTACTGTCAGGTCCCGGTGGTTCCGGTGGCTCGGCGTCCGGGGTCTCGGAGATGTCGGCCCCTTCGGGCTGATACTGGAACTTGTTCCCGCCGCAGTTGGGACAGCCCGAGAGCATCTCCTTCGACCCGTCGTCGAAGCCACGGCCACACTCCGTACACTGGTGGGGCATTATTTCCGGGAGACGAGGGCGCTGATGAGCGTTTCGTCCTTGTGGAGCGTCTCTATCTGGTTCGCCGGCCCGATGACAGTGAGCTTCTGGGTCGACTGCTTGCCCATCAGCCGGTCGAGGATGCTGGCGTCGGCGGCCTCGGACTTGGGGTAGGTCTCGATCTCGATGCCGTTGAACTCGTCTGGGCTGATTTCGGTCATCGTCACTTCGATGAGCCGGGACTCCTCGTCAGGGGAGAGCCCCTCTTCGAGGATGACGATGTTGCCGTCACGAACCCCGTCGAGAATCATTCGGATCTTCTCCATCGAAGCCAGCCCGGCCATTCGTTCGCCGCTGATGAGGTCGATCTGGACGCCGTCGTCTGGGTCTTTGACTTCCGCCATTATATCACCCGAAGTACTCCGCTATTTTGTCGTAGACTTCGTCCATGTTGTCTCCCTCAAGCGCTGATAGCGGAATCGTCTCGTGCTGGGGGTATGCGTTTCGGATGCGCTGGACCGAAGACTCTTCGAGGTCGATCTTGTTCGCGAGGATCAACACCGGAAGGTCCTGGCTCTCGATGATGCCAATGAGCATGGTGTTGACCTGCGTGAACGGATCGGTCGCAGAGTCAAGTACGTAAATGACACCATCGACATCCTCGCGGAGCCAGTGCATCGCTTCAGCGACGCCTTCGGTCGCTTCACGGGAGCGACGGACGGCGTCGTCTTTCTCCATGTCGTGTTCAAGGAACTCGGTGTAATCGACTTTCGTCGTCACGCCGGGCGTGTCGACGATGTCGATTGTCACTTTCTTCCCGTCGCGTTCTATCTCGACGTTCTCCTTTCGGCGCGCACGACGAGTCTCGTGTGGAACGTGACTTTCCGGGCCGACAGCATCGCCGGTCCAATCGCGTGCAATACGGTTCGCCAGTGTCGTCTTGCCGGCGTTCGGCGGGCCGTAAATCCCGATACGCTTCGGGTCCTCTTCGGAGAACAGCGTCGATGCCGCGCGTGAAATACTATCTTTGAGGTTTGTTAACAATCCCATCCTATCCTCCCGCCGCCCGGAGTCGTCCGGTATGGCGGCTCTGCCCGTAAAAGAAGGGCGAATTCACTTAAGCCTACGTCAGACATTAGTCTATTTTCTGACATGTTAGGCCATAGCACTGATAAGCGTGCGGGCGTTGGCACGGAGACGAGCGAGAAGGGGAGGACTATTCGAGTCGAGTCAGCTCATTCTGAACCACGCGAGTTGGATTTAGGTGATCATCCTAGCCCCCCACCCCTTCGTTTCAGGTGGAACGGCCTGTACCCCTGGGGAGGGGTGGGAGACTTGCCGGTCGAATCGGGAACGCACCAGTTCTTCAGCTCGGTGCGACTTGTGACTTCACTAGCTAGAGCGGCCTAGACACTAGAAAACTGTACACTAGGCTCTACTAACTATTTGTTTTATCTAGTGCGGGTTTGGTTTATGAGATATCATATTAAATCTTTCCTCTTGGTACAGTACATTTTCGCCCTTCCTACCCCCTCCCCCGGGCCTGTTTCCCGTTCCACCGGAAACGAAGGGGTGGGGGGGGTTGGTCTGTGACAGTCGAGTTCCACCCCAAGTACCGACTCTTCATGTGCTGCCCTCATATTCACACCCGAACTGCACCACCGCCTTCTTTTCGTCCGATCACCAGCCTGCTGTATATTCTCTGTTCTACCCCAGTGAGACCGAAGCTATATTTCTCTTTACGGCAACAGGACTCATGCGACAGGAAATATAAATATACCAACATATATCTTTCACAGGTGGTGTACCGAAATATTTAATATCGAATCACGGTACGGTTCATGTGGTTCAACTGGACACACCGGAGAGCGCTGATGCTCACAAACAACGGCACTGACGCACTCCTCGCTCCCTCTGTTCCGGTGTCTCCAACTCTCTCCACACGAAACGAAGGGGACCCCTCGATCGATTATGACTGACGAAAGCAACAACTCGGCCCCGGAATCCGATTTGTCGACGCCAGAGACGTCGAATGATACCGACGGGTCCGACGGGCAACCCGACTCCGAAACAGACCCCAATATATCGACCGGGCCATCAGATCTCGACGATGTCATTCTCGATAATCTCGATACTGGGTCCGATGATCCCTCAGACGAAGCGTCCCGTGGCCTGTTTGACGACCTTCTCGAAGGGGAACCCATTTTCGAGAACAAGGAGGTCCTTCGCCCCTCGTACACGCCACACAAACTCCCTCACCGCGAGGAGCAGATCAACAACATGGCGACGATTCTCGTTACTGCTTTGCGCGGTGATACGCCGTCGAATATCCTCATCTACGGCAAGACGGGAACAGGGAAAACCGCGTCCGCGAAGTTCGTCAGTGAGGAACTCGAAACGACTTCACAGAAGTATGAGGTTCCCTGTGAGGTCGAGTACATCAACTGCGAGGTGACCGACACCCAGTACCGCGTACTGGCCCAACTCGCCAATAAGTTCATCGACAAGAACGCCCGGCTTATCGACGACCGCATCACCGAACTCGAAGACCTCCAGTCGCGCGCACGCGAGGACACGGCGGCTGCACTCGAAGAGACGGCGTTTGACTCCCTCGACGACATCGAAACCGAAATCAGTTCGCTGGAAGCAGACAAGGCGGAGTTCGAGGAAGTCCCGATGACCGGATGGCCAACGGATCGGGTCTACAGCTCCTTTTTCGATGCCGTCGACTACCACGAACGCGTGGTCGTCATCATGCTCGACGAAATCGACAAGCTCGTCGAGAAAAGCGGCGACGATACCCTGTATAACCTCTCCCGGATGAACTCCGAACTGGAGAACTCCCGCGTCTCAATTATGGGCATTTCTAACGACCTGAAGTTCACTGATTTCCTCGATCCCCGGGTCAAATCAAGCCTCGGAGAGGAGGAGATTGTCTTTCCGCCCTACGACGCGAATCAGCTCCGGGACATCCTGCAGGCACGCTCGGACGTGGCGTTCAAAAACGACGCGCTCACCGAGGATGTCATTCCGTTGTGTGCGGCTTTCGCTGCACAGGAACACGGGGACGCACGCCGTGCGCTTGACCTCCTCCGGACGGCCGGCGAACTCGCCGAACGCGACCAGACGGACAACGTCCTCGAAGACCACGTCCGCCAGGCCCAGGAGAAAATCGAACTCGACCGTGTCGTCGAAGTCGTCAGGACGCTCCCGACGCAGTCGAAAATCGTCCTCTTTGCCATCATCCTCCTGGAGAAAAACGGCGTCCACAACATCAACACCGGCGAGGTGTTCAACATCTACAAGAACCTCTGTGAGGAGATCGACGCCGATATCCTGACACAGCGCCGCGTCACCGACCTCATCTCGGAACTGGACATGCTCGGCATCGTCAACGCCGTCGTCGTCTCGAAGGGGCGGTACGGCCGGACCAAGGAGATCTCGCTGTCGGTTCCGACCGAAGAGACGGAGGCGGTACTCCTGTCGGATTCGAGACTCGGCGATATCGATGACGTCCAGCCGTTCGTCCAGGCCCGCTTTGACAACTGATCTGTGGATTGTATGAGCGCCCGACAGTCTCCGCCGCTGCAGGTGAAACAGTCCCCTTTCTAGAGATACGAGCTATCCGGACACAGTCGTGTTCACGGCTGTTGACCCTGTTTCGTTCGTCACTGCCGGTCCTGTCCCGCTTGGTACTACGTCGGTCGCTCCGGCCTGATTCCACTGGAGTCGGACCTGCCCCAGCAGTGGGACTCGCATTTCCGCGGTACCGACGACCCACCCGGGCTTGACCGGTTCGCTGATGGGGCTGGAGCCGACCTGGTCGTACCGGCCGTTGTTGTCGCCCTTGGTGATGAAGCCGGCGTGGTCGGCCGGACAGGAGCTGAGTTCGTCACAGCTGTCCGCACTCCCGATGTAGTCCTTGTTCGCCCGACCGTACCAGTTCTCGCCGGCATCAACCCACAGCATCGCTCGGTGGATGATCGGGGTCTGTCGACTGTTGCCGTCGGGCTCGTATACGATAACGTCGCCCGGTTGCTGGAACTTCTGATAGCTGTCGTCGTTCGCCGCGGTAACGACACCACTGTGATCTCCCGGGCCGGAGAACCGCTCCTCTTCCATCACGAACACGAGGTCGCCTTCCTTGATATGTGGGTCCATGCTCGGGCTTTCGATAGCGACCAGTGGGGGCCACACACCACTAACGGCAAACAGCAACACCCCGACAAGCAGGACCGAACCGGCGCTACTGACGATATCGGTCACGTACATCATCCCTCCCGGTCCCTCGGTTTCGTCTCCGTCCGACGACCGATTGTCTGACCCGGCCATTCGTACCACGAATTCTCGGAGGCGACCAATCAACTTTCTGTTGTTAGAGCGAACACTACCGTCCGAGTTGGTCAACTCGCCGTCGGCGCTGAAGCTTCTCGGACCGCTATCGACGCTGATGGGTGCCATAGCTGAGACGGCTGGACCCGGACGTACCCGAGACGCGGGATTCGGAAGATTCCGGTTCCAATGACCCACTCCGGGCGCACAACAGTACTCGCTCCGGTGACCTGATCGTATCTAGTGTTGGTCACTTTGTTGTCACCTTTCGTGATAAATCCAGCGTGGGGGGCTGGGCAGTTCCGAAGCTCGTCGCAACTGTCCGCGCTTCCGATGTACGTCTGGTTCGCTCGGTCGTACCAGTTCTCGCCGGCATCAACCCACAGCATCGACCGGTGGATAATCGGCGTTCGCTGTTCGTTACCGTTGGGTTCGAAGACGATGACATCTCCGGACCGCTGAAAGGTTCGATATCCGGTTTCGGCCCCGGCCGCTGCTGTTACAACGCCGTGACGCGCCTCCTGTCCAGGGAACCGCTCTGCGTCCATGACAAACACCATGTCACCGGTGTCGATGTGTGGCTCCATACTCCCGCTCTCGATGGCGACAAGCGGGGGCCACACCCCGCTGACGGCAAACAGGAGCGCACCGACGAGCATGACCGCTCCGACGCTCGTACCGATGTCGCGGACGTACAGGCCGAGACGAAACGTCGGGCTGGTGTCCACAGCCTCCTCTGTTCCGTCTGGCGACGTGCTGCTGGTCGATTCGTCCCGGCCCATTCTATCTCGGATTGCCGACAGCGGGGTATCAATCTTGTGACGGCCGTCGGTCCGCTATCCTTTTGCCCGCAGACACTGAGTGTGGAACGTGCCTCTGGAGACGCCGGCACGAATCGTCAGCGAACTCGCGAGCCGGGGCTACAACGCGGAGCGCGAGGCAGTGACCCGGATCGCCGATACCCCGGATCCATCGGCGACGCTGGAACGCGCACTCGAAACCCTCCCCGATGACGCCCTGAAGCTGACAACCGACCACGTCGAATCTGTGATTGAAACGACAGAAGATAGGGAAAACACGCCGAATACCGGATCAGAATCCGGAGATGAAATCACCGGCACTCCACCCAAGTCACACCCCTCCGTTTCAACTGGAACAGATCCAGTCCCGTCGACCGAACCGGGTGCGTCTCCTCCACCTGAAACGGAGGGGTCACGGGACGTGGACACATCCCTCCGGGCAATCGAGGTTGCGAACGATATGACCGGCCAGTCAACTGGGACTGGCGAGTATTCGGACTTCGTCTCGGTGTTCCGGGACCGCTACGAGAAACTGGCGAGCAAACTCCGGGGTAGAGTGAACCACCGGCCGACCGACGCAATCGAAAACATGGGCGGCGGCAGCGACGCGGCGCTGATCGGGATGGTCTCGGACATCCGCTCGACCGCCAGCGGGCACTGGCTCGTCGAACTGGAAGACACGAACGGAACCTTCCCCTGTCTGGTGATGAAAGACCGCCCTATCGCCGACCTCGTCCAGCAGTTGCTCATGGACGAGGTCATCGCCGTCGAGGGGACGCTGGCCGACGACGCCGGCATCCTGTTTGTGGACTCGCTTTACTTCCCGGACGTGCCCCGAACGCACAGCCCCTCGACCGCTGACCGTCACGTTCAGGCGGCGCTCATCTCCGACGTTCACGTCGGGAGCCAGGAGTTCATGGAGGACGCCTGGCACCGGTTCACGGACTGGCTCCACACTCCGGAGGCTGAGACCGTCGAGTACCTGCTCATCGCCGGCGACATGGTTGAGGGCGTCGGCATCTACCCCGAGCAGGACGAGGAACTGGACATTATCGACATCTACGACCAGTACGAGGCCTTCTCGGAGTACCTCAAGGAGGTCCCGGGTGACATGGAGATCCGGATGATTCCGGGCAACCACGACGCCGTCCGACTGGCAGAGCCACAACCCGGCTTCGACGAGGAGTTGCGGGACATCATGAGTGCCCACGACGCGCAGGTCCACTCGAACCCGTCGCTGGTCACCGTCGAGGGCGTCACAGTGCTGATGTACCACGGCGTCTCGCTGGACGAGGTCATCGCCGAACTTCCGGACGAGGAGGCCAGCTACGAGGAGCCACACAAGGCGATGTACCAGCTCCTGAAGAAGCGCCACGTCGCGCCCCAGTACGGCGGCCACACCCGGCTCGCCCCCGAGGACCGCGACTATCTGGTCATGGAGGAGGTCCCGGACGTGTTCCACACTGGCCACGTCCACAAGCTCGGCTGGGGCGAGTACCACAACGTCGTTGCGCTGAACTCCGGGTGCTGGCAGGCCCAGACCGCATTCCAGAAGAGCGTCAATATCGACCCCGATGCCGGCTTTGCACCAATTCTGGACCTGGATACGCTTTCGATGACAGTCCGGAAGTTCTCCTGAACCACCTTTTTCAGCGTCGCCTTTCCTCGCTCGCTTGGCTCGCTGCGGGAAGGCTCCTTGAAAAACGTGGGCGAAAAATGCCGGTCGCTCACTGGGTTCGCGACCGGTGAAACCGCTCGCCGCCGGCGAGCGGTATGCTACTACCCATTCACGCCGGCGGGCCTGCCCTTCCCCGGGTCGCTTCGGGTGCGACAGTCGTCGCACCACTTGCTCCCGGCCGTCCGCGTGTTCGCGCGTTGTCTCGACAGCATTCCATCGACCTGTACTCTGGCCAATCATGGACGAATGTATTCGGTAGTAGTGCGAAGAATCACCGCTATCTCGTAGCAGTGGCGGGGCTCACCGGTGTGGTCGCAATTAAGGCCTGTCAGGTGGAAGTGGGGTGTATGAGTGACGACCAAGACCACGGATTCGAAACCGACGCCTTGCACGTCGGGCAAGAGCCGGACGCCGAGACACGCTCGCGCGCCCCGCCGCTGTACCAGACCACCTCGTACGTCTTTGAGGACGCGGAGGACGCGGCAAAGCAGTTCGCACTGGAGAAGCCGGGCCACATCTACTCGCGGCTGATGAACCCCACCGTCGGGATGCTCCAGGAGCGCCTCGCCGCACTTGAAGGCGGCGTCGGCGCGGTCGCCACCGCGTCAGGTATGGCGTCGCTGAACCTGGCGACGTTCCTGCTCGCGGACGTCGGCGACAACGTCGTCACGGCGTCGTCGCTGTACGGCGGGACCTACACCTACTACACCCACACCGCGCCGCGCAACGGCGTCGAAACCCGCTTCGTCGACACGCTCGACTACGACGCCTACGCCGAGGCTATCGACGAAAACACGGCCTACGTCCACTGCGAGACCATCGGCAACCCGGCGCTCGTGACGCCCGATTTCGAGCGGCTGGCCGATATCGCCCACGACCACGGCGTCCCCCTCTTCGTCGACAACACCTTCGCGACGCCGTACCTCTGTAACCCCATCGAACACGGGGCTGACCTCGTCTGGAACTCCACGACGAAGTGGATTCACGGGCACGGCACCACCGTCGGCGGCGTTCTCGTCGACGGCGGCTCGTTCCCGTGGGAGGAACACGCCGACAAGTACCCCGAAATCGCCGGCGACAACCCCGCGTACCACGGTGTCAACTTCCGTGAGCGATTCGAGGACGCGGCCTTCACCTACGCCGCCATCGCTCGCGGTCTCCGTGACCTGGGCTGCCAGCAGTCCCCCTTCGACGCCTGGCAGACGATGCAGGGCCTCGAAACCCTCCCGTCCCGGATGGACCGCCACTGCCGGAACGCGATGGCCGTCGCCGAGTTCCTCGACGACCACCCCGAAGTCTCCTGGGTCACTTACCCCGGCCTCGATGACCACGAGACCCACGACACGGCCAGCGAGTACCTGGACGGCGGCTACGGCGGTATGATAACCTTCGGTCTCGACGCGGGCTACGACGCCGCCCGGACGACCGTCGAGTCGACGGAGATCGCCTCCCTGCTGGCCAACGTCGGCGACGCGAAGACGCTCATCATCCACCCGGCCTCGACCACCCACCAGCAACTCACGGACGAGGAGAAGGCCGCCGCCGGCGTCACCGACGACATGGTCCGCCTGTCGGTCGGCACCGAGTCCGTCGAGGACATCAAAGCCGACCTCGACCAGGCAATCGGCCAGGCAACTAACTAACGAAAAATACAGTATTCTTCGGAATTTTTCTGGACGAACGTACCAAACTGTCGCAATAATTCACCTATTCACTAGTTTTATTACGGGAGAAGACAATGTATTCAATGAACCGTCGCAGATAGCGAGCACGCGTCGGTTCACGCTCAACCATACTCTGTCATTGGTCCGACAACGACTGCTCGCGTCCGTGGGGAGCGTGCCTCTCCCCGTTTGTTCTCCGTCTATCGTGCAGCGTCCAGGTCGAGACCGTGAGCGACAAAAACAGAGGTTCGTTACAGGATTCCTTCGGCTTCCAGCAGCTCGTACAGTTCGTCCATTGTCTCGACCGTCGTGTCACACGACGGCGCGACGGCTGGTTTTGGGTCGAAGCCGATAGCCAGATTCGCCACTTCGAGCATCGGCAGGTCGTTGGCCCCGTCGCCGACGGCGACCGTCGCGTCCCGGTCTTCGCCGGTGACGGCGGTGACGACCTCCATCGCGTCGTCTTTCGTCCCGGAGATGAGCGGCCCGCGCACTTCGCCGGTCAGCTTTCCGTCTGCCACGGGCAGTCGGTTGGCGACGATGGCGTCGACCTCGACCCCCTCCGTTTCGAGTGCAGCCTCGACGCCGCGCTCGAACCCGCCAGTGAGGATGGCGACGTAGATGCCGGCGTTCCGCAGGGCCTCGATGACGTCGGCCGCACCGGGGCGCAGGGCCACTTCGTCGAAGGCCGTCTGGGCCTGCTCGTCCGAGAGGCCCTCCAGCAGCGCACACCGTTGGCGGAGGCTCTCGGCGTACTCGATCTCGTCGTTCATCGCGCGCTCGGTGATATCGGCCATGTCCTCGGCCGTCCCGTTCTGGCTCCCGAGCAGGACCGTCATCTCCGAGTCGGAGAGCGTCCCGTCGAAGTCGAAGGCGACTAGCATTACCCGTCCGTTTCGCGTGGAGGGTTTCAAACTATCCGGTTTCAGCTGGTCAGCTGACAACGCCGAGCGGGCGGTCGATGATCCGAGGTAGGCTCTCAGTCACGGTGAACCGGTCTCACACGCCCTGCGGGTCATGACTCGGGAGCTTGAGCGGGCACTGCTAATACGGAATTGGTGAAGCAGCCGTCCCGACCGGTAGTTCACGGATGACGTTCTGTGGTTACGCTGACCCGGAGAACGCTGCGGGCGAGACTTCGCGGATGAAAACGACGCCATCCATCAGTTCATCAGGGGGTTCCGGAAGTGCCATGGCACCTCGTTCAGGTACCTTCGGGGCTGTCAGTTGAAACTTCGCCGTATCCGCTGCCGAGCGGTCAATCGATGCTCGCTCCCGTACGTCTGCGAAATCAATGAAAAACTGTGGGTGTGACGCCTCAGCTAGCGTCGCTTCCAGCGTCTCGGCGACTGGACCACCGAGTTCAAACGTCTCGAACTCGGTTTTCTTGTGGTTTGCCGGCACTGCGAACGACCCCGACCCGAACAGCAGCCCGAGCGAGTAGTAGTCCGAGCCAAACCGTTCCGTCAGGTGCTGGCCCATTCGCGTTCCGCTCTCTGATGTGTCACCGACATTTCTCGTCGTATGGTTGGCGTTCCCCATCACGATGGCGCGCTCCGAGTCCGTCCATTCACGGAGCCACGCGACGTTGTCGGCCATCGCCGCGTCACGGATCGTTTTACCCTGTGTGTACTCCTCTGCAGCGAGCTTCTCAACGAACCGTAACCCTCGCCCGAGCGTCCAGACGTGGCGCTGTATAAGCCGGAACTCGGTCTCCGAACGCTGTTCCACGTAGCGGCTCTTGTGAGTTCGCAGTCGTTCCTTCAGATCCTCGAGCAGTGCCATCTGAGAATCAGTCGCGACCGCGGCGGGATCGGTCGTCTGGAACCGCGTCGTCAACGGTTCGAGCGAGTCCTCGATCTCCGCCAGATACTCCGGGTCCACGCTATCGAGGTACGTCCGGATGGCCCTCGCGTTGATGTGATAGAACTGGGCATCGTACCCACGCACGACAGCCTGGTCCGCACTGGGTCGCCCGTCGTTGAACTCCCGTAGCCACTGGAACAGCCGGCGGATCTCGTCGGTCTGCCAGAAGTAGAATTCGAGTGACGACAGCGCCGTGTCGAGGTCCCCCTTCCCGTCAGTAACGTACGCATTCACGGGAGCGAAGTCACCGAGCGTCCCCTCTATCGCCACCAAGCGGTAGCCGTGGTCGCCGACCAGCCGCTGGACGAGTTGTCGAGGAATCTCTTTGAATTCTTTCACCCCGTGTGAACTCTCTCCGATCCCGACGATCGGCGTCTCAGCGAGTCGGGCGGCGATATCGTCGAGCCCACTGGACGAGGCTGTCAGGTCGAACGGAATTGCCTGGTTATCGATAGCCCTGAGGAGGTCGCTTGTCTCTGTTGCTCCGTCACCGGTCGGACTCGAGCCTGTCGTGTTCCTATCAGTGGTCTCTATCGCTGATTCTGTGGTTTCAACAGTGTTCCCGGAACAACCCGCTAACGCACTGGCGGTAACTGCGCTGGCCACCGTGACAAACTCGCGACGTGAGATATCTGTTGTTGGCTTCATCGCGCTTTCTCAGGACGTGCGGTTCAAAACCGCGGAGAATAAAGCTACGAGCAGTTTTCCAGTCTTTGCAAACGATTCGACGTATCGACGACTTTATATTTAAACCGGCAGCAGAATCAAAATTAGCCTATGATGAACACAGCGACTATCGCAGGGCCATCTGAGTCTGAGTCCCTTCTACAGCGGACTTACGGAAATACTCCACAGATTAACTCTACGGCTTCGGCGGCGGCCCGTCGTAGGCCCCGGCATCCACCTTTTTCAGCGTCGCCGTTCCTCACTCGCGCCGCTCGTTGCGGGACGACGCCTCGAAAAACGTGGGCGAAAAACGGTGTGTTCTCACTCCGCTCGAACACATGTCACTGACTCAGGGCTTCGGCGGCGGCCCGTCGTAGGCGTCCATGTCCTGGTAGAAGTTCAGCATCGCGAACTTGAGTTTCTCGGGCCCGATGTCGACCATCTCGCGGCGCTCCTCCGGCGGGAAGGTCCCGCGGACGGCGTAGTCGTGCATCTCCATCTCGGCGGCCTCCGTGTAGCGCTTGTCCAGCAGGATGCGCGCGCCGAAGTCCTCGGGCGAGCGGACCACCCGCCCGAGGGCCTGTCTGGTCTTCCGGACCGTCGGAATCTCGACGGCGTAGCGCCAGCCGGCGTCGTCCTCGTCGTCGCCGAAGGCCACGTCGTAGGCGTCCTGGACGGCGTCCATCCGGTCGTCCAGATGGGGGTAGGGAACGCCGACGACCACGACGGTCCGGGCGTCGTCGCCGTCGTAGCTCACGCCCTCGCCCAGCGTCCCCCACAGCGAGGTGTAGAGGACGCCGTCGTCGCCGTCGGTGAAGGCCTCCCGGAGGTCACGGGCTTGGGTGCCCGGTTCGTCGAGGTATCGGGTCGCGCTCACGGCGGTCATGTCGTGGTAGCGCTCGGCCTCGCTGTAGGACGGGCAGAACACGAGCGTGTTGCCCGGCGTGAAGCGCACGATGTCTTCGAGCGTGCGGGCGATGCGCTGCTGGGTCTGTGGGTCGTCCCGCTCGCTGGAAAACAGCGCGGGGCCGTCGACGGCGTAGGTCCGGCGGCGCTCCTCGGGGAACTGCGCGCCGTAGGCCATCGTCACCGGGTCGTCGACGCCGACCACGTTCTCGGTCACGTCGAACGGCCGGAGCGTGGCGCTCATCAGCACCGCTGCGTGCAGGACGCCGAACAGGTCGCGGGTGACCTGCTCCGGGATGCAGGTGTACAGCTCCGCGCGGCCGTACACCTCGTCCGTCGACTCGTCCCGGCGGACGCTGACGACGGGGTACTGTCCGGTCTCGTCCGTCTCGTCGAGCCAGTCGGCGATGAAGCCGGCGGCCTGCAGGGTCTGACACTCCTTTCTGGTGTCGAGGTCGCCCTCCTTGAACGCCTCCTGGTAGCGGGCGTCGAGGTCTCGGCCGAGTTCCAGCGCGTGGTCCAGTTCCTCGTGGAACCCGGGGCCGGTGTACCCCTGGAGGAAGGCGAGCGTCAGGTCGTCCTTCCGGTCGTCGTTGGCGATGGTCACGTCGTCCCAGTGCTCGTCGACGGCCTCGCGCCCGCCGAACTCGAATGAGTCCTCGTAGGCCTCGACGAGGGCGTCCCGAAACGTTCCGATGACGTTGGCTGCGGCGTCGGCCCGGGCGTCATCCTCGCCGTCGAGTTCGTCCAGCGCCTGGTCGAGCGTGTTCTCGGTCAGCGTCCGCCGGGCGTGGTCGCGGGCCGCGGACTCGACGTTGTGGGCCTCGTCGAAGACGGCGATGATGTCTTCGGGGTCGCGCCCGATCCAGTGGAAGAACTGTTCGCGGATGGTCGGGTCCAGCAGGTGGTGGTAGTTACAGACGACGAGGTCGACGCCGTCCATCCCCTCTTTCAGCAGTTCGTAGCCACACAGTCCCTGCTCGTGGGCGTACTCGTACACGTCGTCGGGCGTGCGCACGTCGTCGAACAGCCAGGAGTAGAACTCGCTGGTGTCGACGGTGAGGTTCCGGTAGTAGTGGTCGCAGGTCGAGCGCTCGGTCTCGATCTCCTCGCGCTCGTCCTGCAGGTCCCGCAGTTCCTCGACGACGGCGTTGCGGGCCTCCATCGCCTCGCTGCTGCCGGCCTGCCCGTCCGAGAGGAGTTCCCCCTCGCGCTGTTCGAGTTCGGCGATGTCGCTTTCGACCTCGACGAGGTCGCGGGTCGTGTCACGCAGGGCCTGACACTCCTCGTAGTCCACGTCGATATGGCACATCGACCCTTTGCCGCGGAAGACCACGGCCCGCAGCCGTTCCTGGTCCGTTATCGCTCTGGCGTCCTCGACGAACTGGCGCATCTGCTGGTGAACGTTCGTCGTGATGACGACGGTCTTGCCCGTCTCGCGGGCGTGTTCCAGCGCGGGGACCAGCGACGCGAGCGTCTTCCCGGTCCCGCAGGCCCCTTCGAACAGCACGTCACGGCCCTCGTCGAGCGCGTCGTAGATAGTCCCCATCGCCTCCTGCTGATGGTCGTACGGCTCCTCGAAGGGGAAAAACCGCATGTAGCCGTCGTCCGTTGTCGCCACGTGCCCCGATTGGCCGTTCACCGGCAAAAGGGTTCGCCCCCACAGCTACTTGCCGCCAGCGCCCCTCACGGAACGCATGTGGCGCGCCACGCTCGCCGTCGGCATTGCCCTTCTCGCGGGGTGTTCCGGCTTCCTCCCGGCTGGCTCGACGGTGGACGACAGCAATCGGGTGACGCCAGCGCCCGTCCCCACCAGTTCGCCGGACGCCACGGTCCCGGTCCCGACCAGCGACGGGGTAGTCGACGTGGACCGACTGCTCGAACGCCACGAGCGGGCACTTTCGAACCGGAGCTTCCACCGACACGTCGAACAGGCCGGGCCACAGAACACGCTCGATGTCTGGATCGACCGTCAGCGAGGCATCCAGCGGGTCAGACAGCGGTTCGGTCCGATATCGGACGACGTGGTCCTCGCCGACGGGACGCTGTACACGAACGTCCGGGACGACCCCGATACGCCGTACGCCACCACGCCAGCGACGCCGAACACGTCGCTTGCCGCCTCGCCGCCCGGAGTTGACCTGCTTCGACGGCTCCTGTCGAACACTGCGTATCGGACGGTGGATTCCGTCCAGCGGAACGGACGGCCTGTCGCTGTTCTGGCCGCAACGAATACGGTCGAGACACCAACTGCCGAGAATGAATCCGCGGTCGGGCGGTCGCGGCTGTACGTCGACCGACAGGGGGTAATCAGACACGTCGAACACACTGAACAGCGACCGGAGCGGCCGGACATCGACACGACGATGACGGTCACAACCGATATCGCCCGCGTCCCGATCCCGTGGTGGCTCGAAGACAGCGACCCTTACAGTTCCGGCTCGACGTAGACTTTCCTGATGTCGTCGTTAGTGTCCTGCATCGCCGATTCCAGCGCCGTTATTTCTGCATCCATCGACTCCGTATCGAGGGCAGGGTCGAACCGCAGGTCGGCGAAGACGAGGACCTCGTTCGGGCCGAAATACACCGTCCGGAAGCCGATAATTTCGTCCACGTTCCCGTTCTGCATAACAACGTCACGAAGCCGCTGTTCCTCGTCCGTCGGGAGACTTTCTCCCAGCAACAGACGCTTGTTCTCCCAGGCCAGCGCCAGGGCAAAGCCCATCAGCATGATGCCGATGAGCAGCGCGGAGATCCGGTCGAAAAAGGGGTTGCCGGTCTGCTGTTCGAGGAACAGGCCGACCAGCGCGATGACGATACCCGCGAGCGCGATGGCGTCTTCTGTCAGTGCGGTCAGTGTGGTCACGTCGCTGGTCTTGCGGAACGCCTCGCGGTAGCCCGACCAGTCGTTGCGGTCGATCTGGCGTTTCATCTCGGCGCGGGCCTTCACGAGCGCGTACGTCTCAAACACGAACGCGCCGAGGAGGACGGTGTAGTTGACCCACAGCGGGTCCAGCCACGCCGGGGGCTGGAAAGAGAAAAACAGGAACTCGACGGCCTCGCCGGCGTGTCCACCCCCGCCGTGGCCGCCGGCCGTGAGCTCGTTCCAGCCGTGTTTCGCGCTCTCCCAGCCGGCGATGCCGAACAGGAACACGGAGACGAGGAAGCTATAGAAGAACTGCGCCTTGCCGTAGCCGAAGGGATGACGGCGGTCGCGCTCCCGCTCGCTGAACCGGATACCGATGAGCAGGAACACCTGATTCCCGGTGTCTGAGATGCTGTGGTACGTCTCCGACAGCATCGCGGCACTCCCCGTAAGAAGGAAGCCGAAGAACTTCAGAATCGCGATCGCGCCGTTGGCTATCAGTGCGGCGATGACGACCGATTTACTCCCTGCCATTATTTTTCCGTCACGACCGTAACGCAAAATGCTTCTGGATTTATACCTGGCTCCGCTACCGTCAGTATGCTCACTGCTATCTCAGACACGCACGGAACGGAGGACCATCGGCTGACAGGTCGGACGCTTGACGCTGTCCGCGAAGCCGACCATGTTCTCCATGCAGGCGATTTCATGACCGAGCAGGTCCTCGATTCTATCGAGGCCGAATGCGACGAACTGACCGGCGTTGTCGGGAACAACGACAGACCAGCGGTCCGTGATCGACTCCCAGACGTTGCGACTGTCTCCTGGGAGGGGCTGACTATCGTCGTTGTCCACGGGCACGAGCACACCGAAACCGCACTCGGCATGCTGGCCCGACAGGAGGAGGCCGACATCGTCGTCGTCGGTCACTCACACAAACCCGTACTGACCGATTTCGGCGGCTGGACGCTGGTCAATCCGGGTAGCTACGCCGACCCGCGGCGCTATCAACCGGCCCACGCGGAACTGGACGTGATGGCTGGCGACGTTCGCGTCCGCCTTCGCTCCCCGGACGGGACGCCGATTTCGACGACTATCGTCGAGCGGTGAGCGTATCGTAGCGACGCTACCTGTGGTCACTTTGGGATACCGGAGCAAAACAGCCGCAAGCGGTTACTGTCGCAGATACCACAGCGCCGCCATGCCCGCGATGACGAATGCGCCGCCAGCAAAGAACGCCAGGCCCGGCGGAATCACGGCAGCAGCGGCCTCGGCGCCGCCCTGTGCGGCGGTGTCGAGTGCGCCCGCAGTAGCCTCGAAGCCGCCGTCGGTCACAGTCGCGTTCTCGGCGTAAAAACTCGGGTCCCGGCTGCCAGTGTCCGCACTTCCGGACGACACTGTTGGGCCGCCAAACAGCGTTCCCAGCCCGCTCCCGAACACTTGCTGGATCAGCAGGCTGGCGAAGCCGATAATCGCGAGACCGCCGATAATGTTCGCCAGCGCTGCCCGCAGTCCCGATGTCTCCTGTTCGTCACCGGCACAGATAACGAGTGGCTGGTTGGCCGGCGCGAATACGTCCATCTCGCGCCCCTTCTCGGAGTACGCCGTGTCGACGACCTCGACTGCACCGGCGTTCTTCAGTTTCTTCAGGTGATACTGTGCGTTCTGCAGCGACGTATCCACCCGGTCGGCCAGCTCTGACGGCGGCGCCGGCTCCTTGTTTAGTTCTGACAGTAAATTGCGCGCTGTCTCTGCCGAGAGTGCCGACAGCACGTCGTCCGCATCATCACTGTCGACACCGATGACTCGGGGTTCGGCGTCCGGGGTCGCCGGGTCCCGAGAGGGCAGCAACGACATGACTATCTGTATGTTCTATGGGATTATGAGTCTTTGCCAAAGGACAGTGGTCGTTGTAGCTATCGGTCAAACCCCTGTTTTACCCTCCAAAATCGACCGGCAGACGCCCGAAGGCACCCCTCCCGAAAGCATTTTCATCTCGGCTCGACAACCGCTGGTATGGCTGACCTGCTCACGTACGCGCTCCTCGCTGCTGTGCTCCTGTTTTTCTTTTTCATGTATCTGATGCTCCGGCGGACCTTTCAGGGGTTCAAGGAAGGGTTCCAGCAGAGCAAGAAGAAGTAGCCGGGAGGGTAACGATTAGGAGGCGTCGGTGGTGCCTATCTGTATGGACCCACGTATCCGCGAACACGCGGAAGTCATTGTTGACCACTCTATCGATTTGAGCGAAGGCGACAACCTCGTTATCGACGCGCACCCTCAGGCTGCAGATCTCGTTACCGCCCTCCACGAGTTCGCCGCCGACCGTGGCGCAAATCCGCTCGTCGTGCAGGACCGCCTCGGCGAGCGGTTCCGTCGCGCCTACCTCCGCAACCGCGACGAGTTTGAGACACCGAGCCACGTCGAGGCGCTGTACGAGGAGATGGACGCGTATATCGCGATCAAGGGTAGCGACAATGTCACCGAGACCAGCGATGTCGACCCCGAAACAACGGCCGCCTATCAGCAGTCCCAGCAGCCGCTCCTGAACGAGCGGCTCTCGAAGACCTGGTGTCTCACGCAATATCCTGCGCCCGCCAACGCACAGCTCGCCCAGACGTCCACGGAAGGGTACGAGAACTTCGTCTGGGATGCTGTCCTCAAAGACTGGGACGCCGTTCGCGAGCACCAGTCACAGATGGTCGAGATACTCGACCCCGCCGACGAAGTCCGCATCGTCTCCGGGGAGACAACAGACGTGACGATGTCTATCGCCGGCAACGAGACGCTCAACGACTACGGCGAGAAGAACCTCCCCGGCGGAGAGGTATTCACCGCCCCCGTCCCCGACAGCGTCGAGGGCGAGGTGCTGTTCGACAAGCCGCTGTACCATCAGGGTCGGGAAGTGACTGATGTTTTCCTTCGCTTCGAGGGCGGCGAAGTCGTCGAGCACAGCGCCGCGAAGAACGAGGACCTCCTGACAGAGGTGCTATCGACTGATGATGGGGCGAGCCGACTCGGCGAACTGGGTATCGGAATGAACCGGGATATCGACCAGTTCTCCTACAATATGCTGTTCGATGAAAAGATGGGCGACACCGTTCATATGGCGGTAGGGCGAGCCTACGACGCCACTGTCGGCGAGGAGAACGACCAAAACGAGTCCGCAGTCCACGTGGACATGATTGTCGACATGAGCGAGGACTCGTTCATCGAAGTCGATGGCGAAGTCGTCCAGCGGGACGGGACGTTTGTCTTTGAAGACGGGTTCGAGGACTGAGTATCGACCGCGAACGGAGTGAGCGGTCGGCTTTTTCATCGACGTTTTTCGAGGAGTGGTCGCCGAAGGTGACCCGACGATGAAAAAGGTCGGTGCAGGTCGTCCAGCGGGACGGGACGTTCGTCTTTGAGGACGGGTTTGAAGGGTACCGCCAGACCCACACTGTGTGGCTGCCCCACATTCTGTCCTCACACACTGGACAGGAAGCTTATGATGCCGGCTGAGGTAGGGTCAGGTATGAGTGAACAGCGGTCCCTCTTTGTCAGGGCGGTGTGGTTCCTGCTCGTCGGCTGGTGGGTGACCGGCATCTGGCTCTCGGTCGCGTGGTTCCTGAACGTCACAATCATCGGCCTCCCGCTGGGCATCAAGATGATAAACAAGGTGCCACTGGTGCTGACGCTCAAGCGACGTGATCGGCTCGTCACGGAGAGTGCTGGCGGCTCGCAGCACTCATTGCTCGTCCGGGCGATCTGGTTCGTCCTCGTCGGCTGGTGGGCCAGTGGCGTCTGGACCGGTGTCGCGTACGCGCTGTCGTTGACAATCGTCGGCCTGCCGCTGGCAATCTGGATGTACAACAGGCTCCCGTTCGTCGTTTCGCTGTACCAGTACTGACGGTCACTCCAGATACGGCTTTTCGATGTCCGTTTCGCCCGTAATGAGTGCAGTTATCCGGCCAGTGATGCCATCGAACAGGGTGATAAGCGGGGAGAGTACGCGCTCGACGAGTCGGACAGGCGACGCGACAGTCAGTGCCCACGCCTGTGCGTTGCCGAGGCCGAACGCCTTCGGCACGATCTCACCGAAAATCAGGATCAGGACGCTTGTCACGACCGTGGTTGCAACGACCGCCGGTCCGGGTGAGAGATAGCTCGCGACGAGGACGGTGATGATGCTCGAAATCGCGATGTTGACGATGTTGTTGCCGACCAACAGCGTCACCAGTAGCCGGTGTGGATTATCGTACAGTTCTTGCAGCACCTGCGCTCGTCGTTCCCCCGTCGCTGCCTGTTGTGCTATCCAGTCTTTCTGCAGCGAGAACACTGCTATCTCCGAACTTGAAAAGAACGCGCTCAGTCCGAGAAGCAAGACTACAGCGAGGACGCTACCGATTGCCGCGATAAGACCACTCATACCCTGTCTTCAGCGAGACGAGGCAAGAAGGCGTTGACGCCGCCTGACGGCCCGAAAGCCGACGGCTGCGGCGAAGGATACTCGACTATCCAGTTCATTGTGAGCATATGGCACTCGGCCAGGTAGAGCTGGCGGTACGCGTCATCGCTGGCCTGTTCGTCATCGTCGCGCCGACGCTGCTGTTTCTGGGGCTCTGGCGCGGCCTCGAAGCGATGCGTGACGACGAACTCATCCAACAGGTCCACCAGCACGCCGAGATGCAGGACCAGTCGCCGGCTGGCCCTGACTGGCCGGTCGACGCAGTCCGTGACGCTGAGTCGTCGCCGCTGTCGGAGACCAGTCTGTCAGTCGTAACCTGTGACACCTGCGGCACGCCGAACATGGAAGATGCCACCTACTGCCAGGAGTGTCTCACAGAACTGGCGTAGTCAGTCTATCGTGTCGCTCTCGCCGACCTGAACCACCAGCGTTGGCTCAGAGCGCTCCGTACTGCAGTCAAGTCCCTGTTCGATGGCGTACGTTTTTGACTCCGTCCGGTTCGGGTCAATCGGTAACTCAGCCCTGACGGCGTAGGACTTCGTCGTCGAAGCACCGATGGTGTCCTCATCCCACTGGATATCGGTGTTTATAAAGACGGTTTCATCCGGGTGTTCTGTCGGGCCGACCAGACAGCCCGAAAGTGAGGGGAGATCTAGCGCCCGCAGAAACGGAGACGGGTTCGACACGGTCACGGCTCCGATCTCCCCCTCGACGTACGGGTACCTGTTCGGGGTGTGTTCCGTCTCCGGGATCGAGACGGTGACGGACTCGTTCGTCTGCACATCGTAGGTCACCCCGCCGCTGAGCGCGTCGGCTCCCACGAGTCCAGCACTCACGATGAGGAGGCCGCCGAGGGCGGCCGCCGCCGTTCGCCGCGACGGCGTCGGAATCCCTGCCCGGAGTGCGTAGCCGAGCCCGACGAACAGTCCTGCGGACATGGCGAGCAACAGGAACGTTCCCGTCTCGCCGGGCGAATACCGAACGACGACGTAGCCGACGAACACGACGTAGGTCACCCCACTGAGAGCGAAGGCGACGACGTCAAGCACGTCTCGTTCGAGGGCTACACCCGCAACAAACAGCGCAATAAAGGCCAGCAACAGCAGCGCCGCTTTCACCGTTATCGAGAGATCGAACACGACATCACGGACAAAATACAGGAGCGCTGCCGCGGCGAACAGGACACCGAGGGCGTACAGGAGTTTCCCGCTGTCGATGGCGAATCGCATGGAGGGTCACCGGCACTTCTCTCAGATGACAGATAAAACTCCGCCCGGACCCGGCGGTCCTCAGTCGTCGGCGGTGGCCCGGTCACCGGTCGCGGGACCCGACAGCGGCGTCCGCTCGACGACCGTCCCGTCGTAGGTCGGGTACTGCTCGACGATTTCGCCCTTCTCGAGGTCGCCTTCCTCGACCATCTCCTCTAACAGCCACCAGGCGAGCTCGACGTGCTCGGACTTGACGGTGTAGTACTCCTCGGGGACGCCGAGCGACTCCAGCCGGGCCTCCGAGGTCCAGGCCTTCCCGTAGACGAGCGTCCCGTCCTCGGTCACGTCGTCGAACGGACGCCGGATGTTTCGGGCCATCCGCTTGAGCCGCGAGCGGTGTTGCGCGGCGTCTTTGAACACACTCGTACAGAAGTACACCTTCTCGTGGTCGCCCATTGTCTCCAGAATGTCGTGGCTCCCTTCGACGGCGCTCATGTGGTCGTCTTTCAGCTCGAAGCCTTCCTCCTGCATCCGGCGGTAGTTCCCGTCGGACATCTCGAATTCGTTGATGTTACAGAAGTCGGCCGCGCCCTCGTCTAAGAATTCGAGGAACTCCTCCTCGGCCCGGATGCCGGGGATCTCGAAGGCCGGCGTCAGCCCCTCCTCGCGGGCGATGTAGAGGATGTCCTCCCACTCGGTCCCGTGGAGGTCGCCCCACTGCTCCAGCGGCGGGTGGAAGCGAATCTCGTCGAGGCCCGCTTCGGAGAGGCGGCGCATGTTCTCGCGGCCGCCGGGGATACCGGTGTAGAGGTGCGTGTGGTGGTCCTCGCCGAACTCGTCTTTCAGCAGTTCCAGATAGTGACAGGTCCGGTCGAGTACTTCCTGGGGTTCGCCACCTGTAATCGAGGTGCCCAGCGCGCTCATGCGCTTGGCTTCCTCGATAACGTCAGCGTCATCCTCGACGGGCCGCTCGTTGGCGTACATCTGGGTGACGTTCTTGCGGTTTTCCCCGAGGGGACAGTAGAAGCAGTCTCGCTGGTCGCAGTAGCCGTAGACGAACAGCACCATCTTGCCGCCTTTGGCGCACTGTTCGCAGCCCTCGGAAATCATTGTCTCTAGCCACCGCTCCCAGCGGGAAAAAGCGTGCGCATCGCGCTCGGCGTGCGAGACGAGCCCACGGACCGGCCATCGCCCCGGCGCGCTTATCCGCCGTCCCGACGCAGGGGCTGGTATGACAGACACCGGGACCACAAGTACCGGGTCCCGCCGCCGTGGCCTCGCAGTGGTCTTCTTTGTCGTCTTTCTGGACCTCCTGGGCTTCGGTATCATCATTCCTATTCTCCCGTACTACACCCGGACGTTCCCCGGCGGGACGGAGTTCGTTATCGGCCTGCTGGCGGCCTCCTACTCCGCGATGCAGTTCGTCTTCGCCCCGTTGCTTGGTTCGCTGTCGGACCGCGTCGGCCGCCGACCGGTGCTGGTGGTGTCGCTGTGTGGCTCGGTCATTGCGTGGACGGTGTTCGGGCTGGCCGACGCGCTCTGGCTCCTGTTCGTCTCCCGGATGCTCGCCGGCGCGATGGGCGGGAACCTCTCGACGGCCCAGGCCTACGTCGCCGACGTGACGCCGCCGGAGCGCCGGGCCGCCGCCCTTGGCTTTATCGGGGCCGCGTTCGGCCTCGGCTTCATCTTCGGCCCCGGCATCGGTGCGGTGTTGAGTTTCGACGCCACGGTCGCTGCCGTCGACGCCGTCCTGCCGGCGGCTGTCCCCGTCACCCGGTTCTCGCTCCCGAGCTTCGCCGCCGCGGCCGCGAGCCTCTGTGGCGTCGTCGTCGCCCTGCGCTTTCTCCCCGAGTCCAAATCTGTCTCTGAGTCCGCGGACGCGCCCACCACCGAACGCACCTCATCGATTTCCCAGCTCTGGACGGCGGTTTCGACCCCCGGCCTCCGCCCGTTGCTGGTGGCTTTCTTCCTCGTTTCCTTCGCCTTCTCGGGTGTCCAGGTGATGTTCGTCCCCTACGTCGCCGACATCTACGGCTACACAGCTGCACAGAGCGCGCTCCTGCTGACCTACATCGGCGTCCTCGCGGTCGTCACGCAAGGCGTGCTGGTCGGGCGGCTCTCCGCCCGCTACAGCCCGGTCCGGCTCTCGCTGTTCGGGACCGGGCTGCTCGTCGTCGGCGTCGGTACCATTCCGGCCTCGCGGCTCCTCGGTTCGGTCCTTCCAGACCTGACCGCGCTCGCCCCGTTTCTCACCGCCGACCTGCTCGGCCTGTTGCTCGTGTTGACGCTCTTGCCGCTTGGCAACGGCGTCCTCTCGGTGACGTTGACGGCGCTCGTCTCCCAGCGAGCCAGCGCCGCCCTCCAGGGGAGCGCCTTCGGCATCACGCAGGGCGCTGGCAGCCTCGCCCGGACCGTCGGCCCGCCGGTCATGGGTGGACTGTACTTCGCCGTCGGCTACTGGTCGCCGTTCGTCGTCGGCAGCGTCCTGTTGCTCCCAGTGCTGTGGCTCGTTGCCAGACTGGGCACGACGCCGGACACTTACCAGCCGCGACCGTCAGACCCGGGCCACGCCAGATAGGGACCGCTTTGAATGGGCTGGCGTTCGTTTCGTGTGTATGGATGACGAGGAGGCCGACCCCGTAGGCGGGCCGCTACCGGCCGCGGAGTCGCTCGATGATAAGCTACTCGGCTACAGCGAGACGGCCATCCGGTACGTCGAGGTGGTCGCGGCGCTGGTGCTCGTCCTGCTGTTTGCCATCGGCGTGTTCGACCTGGGGCTGCAGATATTCCAGAGTGCGCTCCGTGGCGACATCACCGATCCGCTGGTCGTTGTCGGCTTCATCGACACCGCCCTGCTCCTGTTTATCATCGTCGAGGTGTACCAGACCGTCGTCGCCTACACCCAGGAGAGCGAGACCCGGCGTATCGTCCGCCTTGTCATCTACACGGGCGTCATCGCGATGGTCCGGAAGGCCATCATCTTCCGCACCGGCGAGTACGCCTCCGAAGAGGCTGCCCTCCTCGCGGCCGGGGCCTACACCCTCATCATCCTCGGACTCGCGGCCCTGCTGCTCGTCGAACGCCGGACCCGAGGCACGCTCCCGGAATCAGGGTGACCCGGTCCCGAAAGAAGTTAAACACAGACGGCGTAGCGCCGACAGATGCTGCTGGTGCTGTGTATCGACCTCGACGACGACCTCGGCCGCAAGACCGGCATCGAGACGCCCGTCATCGGGCGCGATGCCGTCGTGGACGCAGCGGTGGCGCTGGCCTCGAACGACCCGGAGGACTCCGACGTGAACGTCCTGTTCGAGGGCGTTCACATCTACGACGACATCACCGACGAACCGGTCGAAGTCGCGGCCGTCACCGGCGTCGACGGGAGCGATGTCGCCGCCAACCGCGCGGTCGGCGAGGAGGTCGATACCGTTCTCGCCTCGCTGGCGGCCAGCGAGGACGTGCGGGCGCTCATCGTCACCGACGGCGCACAGGACGAGTCGGTGGTCCCCGTCATCCGCTCGCGGGTCCGCATCGACGGCGTCCGCCGCGTCGTCGTCCGTCAGGCCCAGAACCTCGAATCGATGTACTACACCATCAAGCAGGTACTTGATGACCCGGAAACCCGCGGCACGATTCTGGTGCCGCTGGGTATTCTCCTGCTAATCTACCCGCTGACAATCGCTATTGAAGCGCTTGGCTACCCCGGCTCTGCGCTGGGCGTCATCTCCGGCCTGCTCGGACTCTATATCCTCGCCCGAGGCCTCGGCGCCGAGAAGATACTGGACGAAGCGGTCGAGCGAACGACCGCCGGACTGTACGCCGGGCGCGTGACGATTATCACCTACGTCGTCGCGGCCGCACTGCTTGCTATCGGCGGCGTCAACGGTGTTCAGGAACTCGAACGCCAGACGGACCCCGATGCACTCGAAGTCATCGCGTCGCTGGTGTCGGGCGCGATCCAGTGGTTCGCCGCCGCCGGTATCACCTCCAGCCTCGGTCGGGTGACCGACGAGTATCTCGACGGGAGCTTCCGGTGGCGATATCTCAACGCTCCCTTCTACGTCCTCTCTATCGCCCTCGTGTTACACGCCGTTAGCGCCTTCTTCCTCGGCGCTCAGGACTTGGAGTACCTTGCCATAATGCTCACTGGCGGGACACTGCTCGGGCTGGTCAGTACGCTTGCCTTTGCCGTCGCGGAGGCCCGCTTCGACCGCCCCGAACAGCACAATCAAGGCCCCGGCGGCCCCTCGTCCGAATAATGTACGTCTCCCGTGCCGTCGAGAGTCTGCGCGCCGACCCGGTTGACGGCGAACCCGTCGATCTGGTTCTCGAAACGGCTGACGGTGCTGACCCCGAGCGCGTTGCCGCCGCTGCGGAGGCCGCCGGTGCGACCGTCGAGCGCCACCTCCAGTTCGACGACCTGCTGGTCTCGACGACACAGGACGAAATCGACGCTCTCTGTGGGCTGGATGGACTGGCAGCGATTCAGACCGGCAACGTGAACGCCATTACAACGCCCGACGATGTCGAAGAAGACCTCGACCCCCACGACTGACTGCCGACTGTGTTCCGCATTTCTTTTGTCACTACCGGAAGTACACGACAGCGAGGGCACGTAGCTCAGTCCGGATAGAGCGTCGGACTTCTATCCCCGCTGGCGCTGCCATCGGGGGAAGACATCCGACGGTCGTGGGTTCGAATCCCACCGTGCCCGTGACGCTGTTGAACGATACCGAAGCGTGCCGAAACACACAGGAGATTCCGAACACGAGAGCCACTGCCTTCGTCTCGTGGTCGAGAAGCCCACTCGCCTCTGGGATGAAAACCTGACACGACCAGCTACGCCTCAACGATGTCGTCTTCCATGGCAGCGACTTCGGTGAGGATCGCTTCGATGTCGTCGTCGGGGACCCCGTTCTCGCGGAGCGCAGCTTCGAGATGGGAGGCGACACTGGCGAAGGCGTCCGCTGTGATTCCCATGCCCTCGTGGGCGGTCTGCATATCGTCGCCGTCGTATTCGACCGGACCGCCGGCGACGGCACTGATGAACTGCGCCTGGTGGCTGCGGAGCTGGTCCATGTCGGTCTCCTCGAAGTACGGTTCGAGCAGCGGGTCGTCAAGCACGCGGTCGTAAAAATCCGAGACCACCGCCTCAACCGCGTCGCGACCGCCGATCCGCTCGAAGATGGACTGTGATGCCATTGCCGGAGGACACGGAAGCGGTCGGCATGACAGTTGTGGAAGAACATATTCGGCACAGACCAGCGTGCCGGTGCTCGGACGCGATGCCTGCGGCGTCGCTCTCAAAACAGGCGAGTCTGGAAAGGTTACAGTCGCTGGCGAGAGACCAGCACCACCGTCAGCATGCCCAGCGTCCCGAGGACGGTCCACTCTCCATGGCGGTCGGTGACCGGTCGCGCAGTACCGACGCCGGCTCCGGACCCGTCCCCGGCGCTGGTCGCTGTAGCGGCGCTCTCGACCGCCGGCGCGGCGTTCATCGGCCGCTCAGTCGTGTCTGCCGACCCGCTCCGTCGCGGACCGAGGTCGGTGAGCGCGTCCATCGGGACCGGCGGCGCGTCGCCAGTGACGGCGTCCCGAACGAACGCGTCGAGGTCCGTCCCGGCGACGGAAGACACCGTCTCGGCGAACAGCGCGAGAGTGACGCGGTCGTCCTGCTGCATCAGCCTGCCGAGGACGGCTTCGAACGTCTGGCGACCGTCGGTCGCCTGTCGGAGGCGGGCGTCGATGGCTGCGACGACGCGCGTTCCCTTGTGGTACTGCGGCCCGGGGCCGTCCCAGCTGTCGGGCTGTGTCAGATCGGCGGTTTCGTGGCGCTCGGTCGTGACCCTGTCCCGGAACCGGTCTTCGCCAATGTCGCCCGCGGCGTAGGTCAGCGCCGCCGTGTGGTAGTCGGCGCTGCCCTCTTCGAGCCACACCATCGCCGGTGTCGACTCGAACGTCTGTCGGGTGTGGCGGTACTCGTGGACCCAGACGTTGACCGGGGAGCGGACGGGTTCCCCGGCGTTGACGATGACGTCCGGCTCGCCGTTCGAGGGGGCGTACCCGCCGGACGCGAGTTCGTTCGGCGCGACAAACACGCGGACGTGGTTGTGGTCTCTCCCGGCGGTTGAGGCACGCTTCGCATGGCTGATAGCGTCTAGAATGGCGTCTCTCTCGGGTCGCAGCTCCGACGCTGCCGGGACGATGAGCGTGATTCGGTCGCCATCGACCGTCTTGGTTTCTGTCCCGTGGGGACCGATGTAGGCGGCTGTCCGGCCGGCGACACCGCTCTGACCGGGCGCGAGCGCGAGCGACTCGTTCCACGTCGGCCGCGGCCCGACGTGCCAGCGCCAGCGGGCACGCAGTGACACTTCCTGTCTGGCTAATAGCGTCCAGTTGCGGGTGTCGGCGGTCCGCTGGCCGAACGTCGTCGAGAGTCCGACTGGCACAGTGTAGGTCAACTGTGCTGTTCTGGCAGCACCGCTGAGACGCCAGCGGTCACCATCGGGGTGAAGTCCGTCAGCTCTGTGGACTGTCGTCTCCGCCGGCGTCCGTACTGACAGTCCAGTGACGTGCCGTGGTCGCTTAATCGTCGCGGTCACCCGGACGTGACCGGTCTGGTTCGGCTCTCTGTCGATTGTGTACTCGACGGCAATCGAACTGTCGCCGCCGGGACTGCCCGGCTCTGGCGGTCCCGACTCGACACCGAGGGCGACCGGGGACGCGCAAACCAGAAAGAGACAAACCAGTCCTGTCAACAGCTGCGTTCTCATAGCTCTGGGTGCTGCCGAATGCTACGCGACAACCAGCGAGTGGCGGTAAAATGTGTGCCGGTGAAAATCTCAAAGGTAATAACAGGCCGTGTACCTCGGACACGGGGTCGCAAGCGTTTTGCCAGCGGCCACGTTATCCCCTGATATGGCCGACTGTCCGCTCGCAGACGACTGTCCCAAATTCACCGAACGAATCCAGGGGATGGGCTGTACCCACTACGGCGACCGCGGCGGTGCCGAGTGGTGCAATCACTACAATCAGCCGATCTCGGAACTCAAGAGCCAGCCGGTCAAGATGGGCGAGGAGGTCACCGTCGACGTCGAAGACATCCACGAGAGCGGGGCCGGTGTCGGGCGGACCGAGGACGGCTTCATCATCATGGTCGATGGCGTGCTCCCGCCGGCTCGCTCGCTCGTCAAAGTGACGAACGTCCACTCGAACCACGCCCGGGCCGAGGAAATCGAGCGCCTAGAGATGGACGAAGCACCGTCCGAAGCCGAATCCGGTGAGAGCGACGCCGAGACCGACGAGACGGACGACGACCCCGACGATGACGGCCGCCGTCTCGGAAGCCGGGACAACTTCTGGGGCAGCTAGGACAGTCAGTCGAATCGTTTGCGAGCGGGACTTCTTTGAGCCAGTCAGTCCTTCCTGTCAGTATGGATCTTGAACTCGATGGCAACGCAGCGCTGTGTACCGCCGCGACCAGCGGACTCGGACTCGCGAGCGCCGAAGCCCTCGCCGCCGAGGGCGCGAACGTCGCCGTCTGTGGCCGGACATCGGACCACGTCGACGCGGCCCGGGACCAACTCGAATCGGTCGGCGACGGCGACGTACTGGCCGTCGAGGCGGACATCACCGACCCCGACCAGGTCGAGGCGCTCGTCGAGCAGACCGTCGACACCTTCGGCGGCCTTGACCACGTCGTCACCAGCGCGGGCGGTCCGGCCCCCGGCCCGTTCATGGAGACGACAGAGCGCGAGTGGTACAGCGCCTACGACCTGCTGGTGATGAGCGCCGTCTGGACCACCCGGACCGCCTACCCGTACCTCCGGGATTCCGAGGCCGGCACCATCGTCAACATCACGTCCCGCTCGGTCCGGGAGGTCATCGACGACCTGGTGCTGTCGAACGCCGTCCGCCGGGCCGTCATCGGCCTGATGAAGACGCAGGCCCGGGAGTTCGCGCCCGAGGTCCGCGTCAACGCCGTCCTCCCCGGCGCACACGAGACGCCCCGAATCGAGGAACTGGTCGAGGCCGCCGTCGAGCGCGGCGAGTACGACTCCTACGAAGAGGGTATCGAGTCGTGGTCCGACGCGCCCTTAGAGCGTGTCGGCCAGCCCGAGGAACTCGGCGACGTGGTCGCGTACCTCTCCTCGGCCCGCTCCTCCTACGTCACCGGAACGGCCATTCCGGTCGACGGCGGCTCGATGCGGAGCTAGCGGGCCTGGCCGTCGGTCCGGTCAGAAGCGCCCGTCGTCCCGCAGTTCTGCCACCACTTCCCGAACCCGCTGGGCCTCGTCTTTCGGGACGACGAGCGTGCGGTCGTCGAAGGACGCTATCACGAGGTCGTCGACGCCGACGGCGCTGACGTGGCCGTCGCTCGCCAGCACGTTCCCGTTGGCGTCGATGGTGACGGCCTCGCCCAGTACCGCGTTCCCGTCCCGGCTGTCGAGGACGCGCTCGAAAGCATCCCACGACCCTAGGTCGTCCCAGTCCAGCGCCGCCGGAACGACGAAGGCGTTCTCGGCGTCTTCGAGCACAGCGTAGTCGACACTCACCGGGTCGACAGCGCCGAACGCCGCATCGGCGTCCTCGTCGAGTCGCTCGACCATGGATGCAAGCGGCGAGGACGCCGCGGCCGACAGGAGGGCGGTCGGCGTCCACGCGAACAGGCCGGCGTTCCAGTAGAACCCCTCCCGGACGTACTCCGTCGCGGTCTCCCGGTCGGGCTTTTCGTGGAACGTCTCGACCGGCGCGAACCCGTTCTCGGACTCGCCGGGCTTGATGTAGCCGTAGCCGGTCGCTGGCCGGTCCGGCTCGATGCCGACGGTGACGAGTCCCTCGGTTTCCACTGCGACTCGCGCGGCCGTCCGTGTAACTGTCTCGAACGGCCCCGAAATCCGGTGGTCGCTGGGCAGACACAACAGGACGCAGTCCCCGACCTGTTCACGGATGCGGTGGGCCGCGTACGCAAGCGCCGGCCCGGTATCTTTGGGTTCCGGTTCGGTCAACACTGCTGCATTCGGGACGCGCTCTCGGACCCCGTCGGCGAACGACTCCCGGGTCAGCACGTAGGTCTCGTCCGCGAATCCGACCCGGCCGACAGTCTCGGCGAGCAGCGACTCCTCGCCCCCGAACGAGAGGAACTGTTTGGGCCGGTCGCTCCGGCTCGCCGGATACAGCCGTGTGCCGGTCCCGCCGGCCAGAATGAGCGCGACGATTGGTCGCTCCATACTCTGCGTTCAGCCGGCCGGTGCTAAAGTGTTGTACTGGCGACCGAGGTAAAGACCGGCCGAACCCACTGCCGGCAGCGACTTACCACGTCTCTATCGTGCCGTCCCTGATGTCCTCGACACAACCCTGGCAGTCCGGGTTCTCCGCGTCGTAACACACTGGCCGCCGCTTCTCGTCCATCGACACCGCGCGGTACTCGGCGTGGCGGCGGCAGACGATGCGGGCCCGCCCCTCCTCGTCTCTGGGCAGGCCGGCCTCCGCCGACCGCTTGCCGTTCTGATAGGCCTTCTTGGCGTCGGAGAGTTGCTGCTCGGCCGACCGCAGGGTCTTCCTGATGAACCGCGCGAGTCGCTCGTCGTCGGCCATGACGGCTGTTGTGTCCGCCGACAAATCAATCTTCTCGCGTTTCCCGGATTTCACTTTCACTCCGCTGGGCGAGTGTTTATAACCGAAGGCGACCAACCTTCGATTGTCTCCCAACGAAAACCAGGCGGAGACAGTGAAAGCCAATGACTGAGTCAGATTTGCGTACCCACGCGACAGAGATACACGAGCAGTTTTCCGACCAGCTAGAGATCGATGTCGACGACGTCGTCGAGCGCCTCGACACGCTGGTAAACGATTATCAGGTCCCCATCAGCGAGGCCCGCCGGAGCGTCGTCAACACGTACCTCGACGAGGCCGGCATGGACCGCGACCAGCTGGGCGGCGGCGATGGCGGCGGCAACGAGCAGGTGAACGTTGCTGACGTCGACGCCCCCGAGGAGTGGGTCGACGTCCGCGCGACGGTCGTCGAACTCTGGGAGCCACGCGCCGACGCCGTGGCCCAGGTCGGCTTGCTGGGCGACGAGACGGGCACGATCAAGTTCACGAAGTGGTCGAAGTCCGACCTCCCATCGCTCGAAGAAGGCAAGTCCTACGCCCTGCGCAACGTCGTCACCGACGAGTACCAGGGCCGCTTTTCCGTGAAGCTCAACCGGACGACCACTATCGAGGAACTCGACGAAGCAATCGAGGTCGGCGACGACAGCGTCGAGGCCGACGGCGCGCTGGTCGACATCCAGTCGGGCTCCGGGCTCATCAAGCGCTGTCCGGAGGACGATTGCACACGCGTCCTGCAGAACGGCCGCTGCAACGAACACGGCGAGGTCGAAGGCGAGTTCGACCTCCGCATCAAGGGCGTTCTCGATGACGGCGAGGAAGTCACCGAGGTTATCTTCGACGAGGACGCGACCGAGGAACTGACCGGTATCGCCCTCGAAGAAGCGAAGGAGATGGCGATGGACGCGCTCGATACGACCGTCGTCGCAGACGAGATGCGACAGAAGATCCTCGGCCGCTACTACCGCGTTCAGGGGCCGACCTTCGGCCGCTACTTGCTCGCCGACGAGCAGGAGCGACTGACCGGGGCCGTGGATGCAGATGAAATCCTCATCAAAGCGAGGTCGATCTAAATGGCGAGTACACCTACCCGCGAGGTCGCACGGCGCGTCTTCGCACGCGAGTTCAACGACGCGAGTTACACGTTCAAGGAATCCGACGACGACCGCGCGCCGGTGTACGTCCTCCTGCCGACCGGCCAGCGCGCTAACCGCGTGTTCTTAGTCGGCACCCTCACCGAGACCGAGGACGTCGGCGAGGACAGCGAGTACTGGCAGGGACGGGTTGTCGACCCCAACGGCGACACGTTCTTCATGTACGCCGGGCAGTACCAGCCCGACGCGGCGTCGATGCTGCGCGAACTGGAGCCGCCGGCCTACGTCGCCGTCGTCGGCAAGCCACGCACCTACGAGACCGACGAGGGCGAAGTGAACGTCTCGATTCGGCCCGAGTCTATCTCGGAAGTCGACGAGGCGACGCGGGATCGCTGGGTCGTCGAAACGGCCGAGCGAACCCTCGACCGGGTCAAGCGGTACAAGGAGGCCGACATGGAGGACCCGGCCGTCGACGAGTACATTGCGATGGCCGACGAGGAGTACGACCAGCTCTCAATCGAGAACTACCGGCAGTCGGTCGTCGGTGCGCTGGAGAGCCTACAGGACGAGCAGGCCGAAGCCAGCGCGGACTGAATCCGGCCGGCGGCTTTTTTCGGGACAGACGTTACGGCTCCAGTAGCTCGATTCGGTTCCCTTCAGGGTCGACAACGAACATGATTGTCGTCCCGCTCTCGGTCGTCTGCGGGCCGCTGAGTGTCTCGACATCGTCGGGCAAGCGGTCGGCAACAGCGTCGAGGTCGTCGACTTCCAGCCCGGGGTGGGTCGCCCCCGGTCGATTGAGGTCGGGATCGGGCATTTCCTCGCCCTCGGGCTCGTATGTCGCCAGTTCCAAGCGCGCGTCGCCAGCGTCAAGATGTACCAGTTCGGCACTGGCTCCCTCGATGTCGACGGCGGTTCCGAACGCCTCGCCACCGACGGCAAAGCGCGTCAGTACGTCAAGTCCAAGCACGTCGCGATAGAACTCGACGGCGCGGTCCAGGTTGCTGACGATGATGCCGAAGTGGTGAGCGGTTGCGTCGATGTCTGTCGCCATCTCTGTCCGGAACGGGGGTCGGCCGGCTGTTAAATCACAGCGGTTCGAGCGTTGCCAGTGGCACGCGCCGGTGGTAGCGTCTGACAAACGATTAAATACGTTGCTGCTAAAACAGTACATAACTATGGGCAACAAAAACAAGACGATCTCCTTTCGCGTCAGCGAGGACAAATTCGAAACCCTCCGCGAAATCGCTGAGGAGCGCGATATCTCGCTCTCTGCAGTTTTCCGGGACTACGTCGACACGCTCGTCTCCCACGACGGCCAGGTGAAGGTCGCGCCGGAACACGAGTTCGAGGACGACGCAACCGAGACCAGCACCGAGAGCTTCCCCCCGAAGGTCGAAGTTCCGAAGAGCTTCGTCCGCGAACACGAGCGGCTCGAACTCGAAGCCGAGCACCTCCGGGAACAACTGGAAGAACACAAGCGCTACGTCACGAAGCTCCGGCAGCAACTCGACGAGATGGACCAGGACGAGGTCATCCACCTCGAAGACCTCGACCAGGGCGAGGAGGACGACGCCTCCTACCGCATCGGCAGTTTCGACGACTTAGAGTAATCGCTGGCGTTTCTGTTGCACGTCTTCGGCCACGTCGTCGCGCCCATCGACGTCGGCCAGGGTTTCCACGGCTTCTAACGTTCTGACGGAGTTATCGAGGAAGGAGAGCACGTCACCCGGATAGGCATACAGCATGTAGTCGTCGCTCATCACGTCGACGATGGCGTCCGGTCCCATCCCCTGCTCGCGCAGTTCCAGCAGGTACGAGATGAACTTCCGCTCGGCACAGCCACAGTGGGGGTTGGCCTCACAGTCACAGTCCAGAAAGTCTTCAGCGAAATCGAGCACCCGCTCTCTGGAGGCCTCGTCGAGCTTTGCCAGCCCCTCGCCCTGAAAGAGGATGTCCAGCGTCGCACCCTTGAACGCGCCCTTCGGGAAGCTCGTCTCTAGCTGGGAGGCGAGCTGCTGGTGGTTCTTGACGTAGATTTTGTCTGTGATGGCCACGCGTAGGGACTTCTACGCCTCGGCCGTGTAAAAGCGTCTCGAAGCGGTCGAGGTCTCTGGCTGCCGCTTGCCGTCTCTCTGCTGTCACGCGCTCCCATGACTCACTGGTTCCCCGATTCGTAACGTATTTCTGTTCCAGCGGAATATCTACGGATGCTTCAGCAAGCGTGTCCGGGTTGGGGTAGTGGTATCCTTCAGCCTTGTGGTGGCTGAGACGTGGGTTCAATTCCCGCACCCGGACTGTATCAAGTTTTTAACATTTAACGTGGGGATATCAGCACGATTAGTCTCATTTTCACTATACTAGTATTTACTATCCACCTCATAGTTATCTATAGTGTGACAGAACACGAATGTCCTGCTTGCGGCCGGATGTTCGACAGTCGGCGTGGCCTTTGAGTGCATCACAGCCGCGTCCACGACGAGCGGTTACCGAATAGGGAGTGCAACCACTGCGGAGACTCCTTCTATTGTGAGTCTGCCCGTACCTACTGTTCTGAGGACTGCCACGATGCCGCCGTATCGTACGAAGGAGAAGCGAATCCGAATTTTTCGGATGCAACGGAGCAGACGAACTGCGAGGTCTGTGACGCTGAGTTCGAGTACTATCCATCAGAAAAAGGCGGCGTGTACTGCCCTGACTGTGTCGAGAATGTGGCGTGGCGCGACCCACCACAAATCTCTGGGACTGCACACCACTCGTGGTCCGGTGGCAAACTATCGGTCTCCTGTGACGTTTGTGACGCCCGTGTTGAACGATATCCGAGTCAGATCCAGAGTGAAGTCATCCTCTGCAGCCGCGAGTGCCACGCCGAGTGGCTCTCGGAGGCGTTCACCGGTGACGGACATCCGAACTGGCGCGGCGGTGGCGTCGGCGACTACGGGCCGGGCTGGCGGGCAGTGCGCGAACGAGCCTTAGAGCGGGACGACCACGCCTGCGTCCTGTGTGGTGCTGACGCCGACGAGCTGGGGCGGAACCCGGATGTGCACCACATTGTGCCGGTCCGGCTGTTCGCCGCGCTGCCGGTACTCGCGGTTCGGGACGCACACACGCTGGACAACGTTGTCTCGCTCTGTCCGGGCTGTCACCGGCGAGCAGAGTTCGGACGGGTCTCGCGGACGGAACTGCGGTGGCGGGCCGGAATCCCCCGGACGGACGCCCCTGCCTCTGGTGTGCCGGCGTAACCGGAACCTACACAATCGGTCCCGCCGCCCGTGTTGGTATGTCACCAACTGTCGACGAACTGCGGAACGAGATCCGCGAGGCTGTCGGGCGGTACGAACGGCCGGTCTCGACTGCGTTCACCAAGGAAGCGCTGGCGGCGATCTGTGAGGCTGTCGGATACGACATCGACACGGACCGACTCCCATCGAAGCCACAGATGCGGGCGGGAATTCTCTGGCAAATCGGAGAGCAGGGGGACGACGACCCTGCGGACGCAGAGCGACCCTTCCGGAAGGGGGAACTCGAAGCGGTCGCCGCGGCGCTGGACACCGAGTAACGATGTCCTCCGGTTAGCGTGCGGTTTCCAGTTGACCATCTGAATGCGGAAATATTTGCATCCCGACAGCGAACTAACCAGTATGGGACGCAACCGCTCTCCGACGTTCGAGAACAGGCAGGCGGCTGGAAAACGGCTAGGAGAGGCGTTGCGCGAGCGGGACATCGAAGTCGACATGGTCCTCGCGATACCGCGTGGTGGGCTGCCGGTGGGGCGTCCAGTCGCTGACGCGCTCGGTGTGCCGCTGGATATTGCGGTCGCGAAAAAGATCGGTGCACCGAACAACCCCGAGTACGCTATCGGCGCTGTCGCCGCCGACGGCTCGGTCTGGCTCAACAGCGATGTCATCAACCGACGAGAGATTCCCCGTGACTACGTTGCAAACACGCGAGCGGAGATGGCCGAAGCCGCCCGACAGAAAGCCCAGCGCTACCGTGATTCGGAGTCATCGCTGTCACTCACGGGCAAGCGGGTGTGCCTCGTCGACGACGGCGTGGCGACAGGCGCGACGGCCCGGGCCTGCATCGAGCAGATTCGACAGGCTGACCCCGAGCGGCTCGTCCTCGCGGTGCCGGTCGCTTCGCCGCGGGCGATATCGGACCTCGAAGCGCTGGTCGACGAGGTGATCTGTCTGGTGGTTCCGTCGGAGTTCCGCGCCGTCGGCCAGTACTACGAGCAGTTCGAGCAGGTCTCTGACGAGGCGGCGATGTCGTATCTCGCCGCGGAGTGACCGCTAGCGCTCTATTCTGGACTCGGGTCGGACGGTTTCGGTTTCCGGCTCACCGATGGCGGTGTAGTCGCTGCTCGATTTGATAATGGAGAGGGCCGTCATGATGTCGGACCGGGTGAGCAGCCCTTCGAAGGAGTCGTCTTCGCCAGTGACAAGCAGCCGACCGACGGAGTTCTGTTGGAGCGAGGTCAGCGCGTCCATCACGTCGGTGTCCGAGCTGATCGTGATGATTTCCGTCGTCATCACGTCGCCGACGGTGTAGGCATCGCGCTCGACCTCCTGAACGGCGCGGGCGTCTTCGAGCGTGACGAGGCCGATGACCTCGCCGCCGCGCTCGACCGGATAGCCGGTGTGGCGCTCCTTGAACATCGTCTGGATGAGCTCCCGGACGGACATGTCTTCGGGGACCGTTGTTACGTGGTCTGCCGGCGTCATCACGTCCGCGACGGTGACCCCCTCGAACGCGGCCCGCATCGAGGTCTGGCGGGACTCGCCCGCTGCGCCGATGTAGATGAAGAAGGCCAGCCCGGCGAGGAAGATATTTCCGAGGACGAAGATGCCAAAGAGGCCGAGAAAGACGGCGAACACCTTCCCAACCTCGGCGGCGAGTGTCGTCGCTCGGGCGTAGGACCGTCGGCGGGCCAGCAGCGCACGCAGGACGCGACCGCCGTCCATCGGGAACCCCGGGAGCATGTTGAACGCCGCCAGCGCGATGTTCATCAGCGCGAGATAGCCGAGGATGAACCGCGCTGATTCGATGGCCGTCGCCGCGCCGCTCGGGAGCAACTGGAACGCGACAAAACAGACAGCGCCGACGGCGATGCTGACGATGGGGCCGGCGATGGCGATGACCAGTTCCTGCTTCCAGTCCTCGGGCATCTCGCTGAGCTGGGCGATGCCGCCGAACAGCCAGAGCGTGATGGAGTCGATGGGAAAGCCATAGCGGATGGCCACGAGGGAGTGACCGAGTTCGTGGAGGACGACGCCGGCGAACAGGCCGACGGCCGCACCGATGCCGAGTACCCAGACGAGTGCGCCGTCAGTAAGGACGGCGGCGTCCAGCCCGGCGTTCAACGTCCCGTTCAACAGCTCTGTCGTCTGCTCGATCTGTGTCCCGATAATCCAGGCGAACAGCGGTAGCACGAGGAGAAACGTCAGGTCCAACTGGATCGGGATTCCGAACGCGCTTCCGATACGAAACCGGCGCATATCGAGGAGTTGACGCGGGACGGTCTTAAGCCCCATTGGCGGGACTGCTGCAGTCACCGCTGCCGGTACGGTTTTGCGCTGGACCCGCGATAGACCGCATATGAGCGAGCCACTGATTCACCGGGCCGAGGACATCGAGTACGAACCCGTCGACGCGGCCGACGGGCTGGAAAAGGGCGTCCTCGTCGGCGAAGAACAGGGCGGCGGGAATCTCGCTATCCGTCGCTTCACCCTCGCCCCCGGTGGGAGCGTGCCGAAACATACCAACGAAATCGAACACGAGCAGTACGTCCTCTCGGGAAGCTACACCGTCGGTATCGAGGGCGAAGAGTACGAGGTCGAAGCCGGCGACAGCCTCCACATCCCCGCCGGCGCAGTCCACTGGTACCGCAACGAGGGAAACGAACCGGGCGCGTTCCTCTGTGCGGTTCCCGCCGGCGACGACGAAATCAAGCTCCAGAAGTGACTACCAGCGGACGTTCTGGCTGGCAAACAAGCCGTCACAACACCAGCACCACTCACACCTAGTCCGAACCGCTCAAGTAGCGCAGTCGCCACTAGACAACTGTGTCACAGCAGGCCGCACAGGTAGAGACGCTGTTCCTCCACGAACACGGCGAGGAGTTCCGCGTCGCCGCCCACCGGGACGGCGAGCGGCTCTTCCACGGCATCCTCGAACTCAAGGAGACCGACGCCGGCCCCCGCCCGCGTCGCCTCCGCGTCAAGGACGGGACCAGCGAGGAGCTTCGCTCGCCCGACCAGTTCGTCGACCTCGCCCGCCGTGCGGCCCGCATTCGGGTTTCAGAACAGACCGCCCCGCTTGCACGCGACCGCATCCGCGAGATGCTCGACGCGTACCAGATCGAGGCCAAGGTCGTCCGGACCTGCCGGCTCTGTGCCTCTGACGGGCGCTACTCGCCGATCACGAGCGAGACCGCTATCGAGACCGACGACGAGACCATCTGCCCGGAGTGCGCTCGCCAGCAGCTCGACCGCGAACTCGCATTTAAAGGCAGTATCAGCGGCGACGCCCGCGACCGCCTCGAAGAACTGCTGCTCGAAGTACAGGACCTCGACCGCGTGACGAACCTCCTGTCGGGCCAACTGGACCCGGACCTGACGAAGTTCGACGAGATTTCGGCGACCGTCGACGAGGTCGACCCCGTCCGAGTGGACTCGCTGGACCTCCATCCGGGGATGCAAGAGCATCTCGAATCCCGGTTCGAGACGCTGTTGCCAGTCCAGAGCCTCGCCGTCGAACACGGGGCCACGGAGGGCCGCGACCAGTTGGTCGTGAGCGCGACGGCGACGGGGAAGACGCTCATCGGCGAGATGGCCGGCATCGACCGCGTGCTGAACGGCAAGGGGACGATGCTGTTTCTCGTTCCGCTGGTCGCGCTCGCGAACCAGAAATACGAGCAGTTCCAGGACCGCTACGGCGACATGGTCGACGTGTCGCTCCGGGTCGGTGCGAGCCGCATCGCCGACGAGGGCGGGCGCTTCGACCCCGAAGCCGATGTCATCGTCGGGACCTACGAGGGAATCGACCACGCGCTCCGGACCGGCAAGGACCTCGGGACCGTCGGCACCGTCGTCATCGACGAGGTCCACACGCTCGGCGAGGACGAGCGGGGCCACCGGCTCGACGGCCTGATTTCGCGGCTGAAGTACTACTGTGAGTCCGGGGGGTCGCCCGACAGCGGCGACACGCAGTGGATTTACCTCTCGGCGACGGTCGGTAACCCCGGCCAGCTGGCCGACCAGCTCCGGGCGACGCTCATCGAGTTCGAGGAGCGGCCGGTCCCCATCGAACGGCACGTCACATTCGCCGACGGGCGCGAGAAAATCGAGACGGAAAAGAAGCTCGTCAAGCGGGCGTTCGACAACAAATCCAGCAAGGGCTATCGCGGCCAGACAATCATCTTCACGAACTCCCGGCGGCGCTGCCACCAGATTTCACGCAAACTGGAGTACTCCTCGGCCCCGTACCACGCCGGACTGGACAACCGGAAGCGCCAGCGCGTCGAGCGCCAGTTCGCGGACCAGGACCTCGCGGCCGTCGTGACGACGGCGGCGCTGGCGGCGGGGGTCGACTTCCCGGCCTCGCAGGTCATCTTCGATTCGCTGGCGATGGGCATCGAGTGGCTCACCGTCCAGGAGTTCAGCCAGATGCTCGGCCGCGCCGGCCGCCCTGACTACCACGACAAGGGCACCGTCTACATGCTGGTCGAACCGGACTGCTCGTACCACAACAGCATGGAGATGACGGAGGACGAAGTGGCGTTCAAGCTCCTGAAAGGCGAGATGGAGCCGGTCATCACACGCTACGACGAGGGGGCGGCCGTCGAAGAGACGCTGGCTAACGTCACTGTCGCCGGAAAGCAGGCCAAGCGGCTCAACGACCGGATGGTCGGCGAGGTGCCGACGAAACACGCACTCGGGAAACTGCTCGAATACGAGTTCATCGACGGCCTCGAACCGACGCCGCTTGGCCGGGCTGTGACCCGGCACTTCCTCGCGCCAGATGAATCCTTCCAGTTGCTCGACGGCATCCGGAAGGGACAGCACCCCTACGAAATCGTCGCCGACATGGAACTGCGCGACGAGCACTGAACCTGTCTCTCGACCGTCATCTCGGGGCACACATTCTTGTAGCGGCACGTACTTCCGGTGTCCATGGGCCTGTTCGATACGATCCGTCGCGCCGTCGGTGGCGATGACTCGTCAACCGACGGGGACGAACGGACGGCCGGAGGTGACTCCTCGTCCGACGATGGGCCGGACCGTCTGGACACGGCGACGCTTGACCCGACGGCGTTCCGGAAGTACGCCGAGCGCGTCGTTGACGGCGCGGACCCGCTGACGTTCGACCCCGATGCGCTTGCCCGCCTCGATACAGCCATCGAGGAGAGCTACGGCGGCGAGACCGTCGGTGACGCCGCGGGGACGACGACCTACACCGAGAACACGGTCCGGTTCGGGAGCTATCTCGGCGAACTCCTCGTGCGAGCGTACGACGGCGAGTGGGTCCAGGCCGACGGTCGATGGGGTGTTACCGTTGCCGGCCCGGACGACGAGGTGGGTGTCGCGGTGTTCGACGTGGCCGCTCGCTCGTTCGGCGACGAGCCGGTGTTTGCGGCCGTTGTGACGCGTCTGGAATCCGAACTGGCACTAGATAGTATCCAGAACGACGGACCTGCAATCCCAGAGACGGACGAAACCGAGACCGACAGCGTCGTCTCCGAGCCGACGCGGATCGTTAGCTGCGTCGACGATGGGCAGGCGGGTGAGCGCGACGCACCGCCCGAACCGACGGCGACAGACGAGCGAGGCGAGACAACTGCCGGCGAGACCGCTGCTTCTGCGCCGTCGCAGGCTGTCGAAACGGAGCCGACCCGAGTCGTTCGCCGGGTCGACTCCGACGCGGAGACGGGTGACCGGTCGGACGACGCTGACCCCACGCCTGTCGCCGGTGACGTTGCTGACGAGCCAGCGAACGAGGCACCACCGGGTAACGAAACTGAGGATTCGGCTTCCGACATCGCTGGAGACGCGAACCCCGACCCGACCGATTCAGCGTCAGACGATGCCGGTAGCGAGCCGCCGACCGCTGAAACCACCGAAGCGAAATCGACTGCTGTTCCGAGTGATAGGGAGTCGGCCACCGACACGCCTGCTGCCGCCGAAACAGCTACCGATGAGCCCGCTGGTACGGCCGCGGCCGACGAGGCGGCCGCATATATCGACGAAGCAGAGTCCTCGTTCGATAGTGCTACAGCCGCCCCCTCGGACGACGCGCCGGCGACCGAGACACCGCCAGAAGGCACGCCTGTCGACTCCCGCGACGATGACGGCGCTGGTGACACCGCGCCCGCGGGGCCGGCAACTGACACACCCGCTGACGAAGCAGTGACAGACACACCCGCTGACGGACCGGTCGACGCATCGATGGACGACGAACCGACTTACCATAGCTCGTCGGATGCGTCGTCAGCCGACACTCCAGACGCAGAGGCGGCTTCCGAAACGACGGCTGACGAGTCACTTGCAGACATCGACAACACCGCGGCGGTCGATGACGAGCCGGCAGCCGTTACGGAATCCGACGCCGGGAAACTGTCCGATGACAGTCCCGATACATCGGCCCCTGTTGCGGACGCCGAGGCGTCTGGTGCCACTGCTACTACACCGTTACAGGACGGCCCTGCTGATGAGACGGCCACGACAGCGGCCACCGACGAGAGTGAGCCGTCCGCTCCGATTAAGGGTGACTCGACGGCCCGCTCGTGGGACCCCGGCACGGTCCGCGCGGACCACGCCGACACCGCTGTCGAGTTCGCCGAGTTCTGGGGTGAACACGACCTCGATTTCTCGCCGGCCTCGCTGTCACGCCTTGATGACCTGGTCGACACAGAGTGGGACGACGAGCGCTTCGCCGAGACGACGTTCGGGAGCGATGCGGAGTTCGACGACCGTGCATTTACCAGCGTCGTGCGGGAACTCGGCGGCTACTTCGGCGAGGTACTCGTCCGACACCTCGATGGCGACTGGACCGACGAGACGGACCACGAAGCGGCCGTCGTCGTCGGCGGCCCGGACGGTCAGTTCGCCGTCCCCGTCTTCGAGGTCGCGATCACCTCGCTCAGAAAACGGGCCGTGTTCGGCCGGAGCTACGACGCTCTCCTCGACGACCTTGGCCGCGACGGGCCGACCCGGTGAGCCAGTTCCCGGCGTGTCCACCTCGTCGTAGCTATTCGCTCAGGGCCACGACCGACGTGCTCCCACACTCGGGGCACTCGTCGTGGTCCGCGTAAAGCAGCGTCTCACACTCGCTGCACCGGTGGGTGGCCTCGTCGTCAGACGCCTTTTCGACCTCCTGTTTCAACGTCTCGACTTTTCGACCGATATCGTTGAAAAGACTCATTGGGGTAGTGTTCGACCCGGACAGGGATAAACGGCGGCCGCCGGGTCAAGGCGTCAGCGGACGCCCGAATCGCAAACGACCCATCCTTTTGTCACTGGCGGCGCAGGGGTCAGACGTGTCGCTGCCACCTGTCACGCCGGGGATGTTGTTCGTGTTCGCGGTCATCGTCGCCGCGCTGGTGCTGTTTGCGACGGAGGCGCTGCCAGTCGACGTGACCGCTATCGCCGTCATGGTCGCGTTGATGCTGGCCGAACCGGTGACGGTACTCGCGGCCGATGTCGGGCTGCTCGCCGAGCCGGTGTACGTGTTACATCAGCCCGGTGACGGGCTGTCGCCGCTGGATCGCGGGCTTTCGGGATTTGCCTCGACGGCGACGATAACCGTGCTGGCGATGTTCATTCTCTCCGACGGCGTCCAGCGGACCGGCATCGTCCAGATCCTCGGCGCGAAAATTGCCTCCCTGACCGGGGATAACGAAACGAAACAGCTCGGTGCGACCGTCGGGCTGGTCGCACCTATCTCCGGGTTCATCAACAACACTGCCGCCGTCGCAATCCTCCTGCCGATGGTGACCGATATCGCGCACAAGGGCAAGCTCTCGCCGTCGAAACTACTGCTGCCCCTGTCCTACGCCTCGATGTTCGGCGGAATGTTGACGCTTATCGGCACCTCGACGAACATCCTCGCCTCGCAGCTCTCGGCGGAACTGATCGGTCGCCCGTTCAGTATGTTCGAGTTCACCCAGCTCGGCATTATCGTGACCATCGTCGGGACCATCTATCTGCTCACTGTCGGGCGCTATCTGGTCCCGTCGCGTATCCCGGCCGAAGAGGACCTCACCCGGGAGTTCGAGATGGGTGAGTACCTGACCGAAGTCGTCGTCCGCGAAGACTCCCCGCTTATCGGCCAGACTGTAGAGGAGGCGCTCAGAGTCTCGGAGTTCGACGTGGACATCGTCCAGCTGGTCCGCGAGAAACGCACGTTCCTCGAACCGTTCGGACAGAAAGCGATCCGGGCTGGCGATGTCTTTGCCGTTCGGACGGACCGGGACACGCTCGTCGACCTCCTCGATGTCGAGGGGCTGGACGTGATTCCCGAAGTCGAGGTCGACGACGCGGAACTGGAGACCGCAACCGAGCGAAAGAATCTTGTCGAGGTCGTCGTCGCCCCCGGCTCCTCGCTCATCGGCGAGACGCTCGTCTCCACGAGCTTCCGTCAGCGCTACGACGCGACCGTGTTGGCGCTTCGCCACGGGCAGGAGCTGTACCGCCAGCGAATGGACCACGTCACACTCCGAATCGGCGATACGCTGCTGGTGCAGGCCACCCCAGACAGCATCGACCGCCTCAACCGCAATAACGACTTCATCGTCGCCCAGGAAGTCGAACGACCGGACTTCCGTCAGTCGAAGATTCCCGTCGCGGTCGGCATCGTCGCTGCCGTTGTCGGTGTCGCTGCGCTGACGCCGATTCACATCGTCATCTCGGCGCTCGGCGGCGCGCTCGCGATGGTCCTTACCGGCTGTCTCCGCCCGCCCGAGCTGTACGACGCCGTCCAGTGGGACGTCATCTTCTTGCTTGCCGGTGTCATCCCACTGGGTATCGCCCTGCAGGAGACCGGCGGCGCTGACCTGCTCGCGGAGCTGTTCGTCATGGGCGCCGGCAGTGTCCTCACTGCCGGTGGCGGCCTCGCCGTCGTCCTCGGACTGATGTACATCGTCACAGCGCTGCTGACGAACATCATCTCGAACAACGCGTCCGTCGTCCTGATGATCCCGGTCGCCATCGAAACCGCTCGGCAACTGAACGCCAACGCCTTTGCCTTCGTCCTCGCCGTCACCTTCGCTGCCTCGACGGCGTTCATGACGCCGGTCGGCTACCAGACGAACCTCCTCGTCTACGGTCCCGGTGGGTACCGATTCACCGACTATCTGAAGGTCGGTGCGCCGCTACAGGCTGTCTTCGCCGTCGCGACGACGCTCGGCATCGCATACTTCTGGGGCCTCGCTCCCGCGTGACACAGTCGCCTCGCAACGAAACCCTTTACTCACTGTCCGGTCGAAATGTTGGTACGGGATCGTGGGGTAGCTTGGTAACCTTCGGGCCTTGGGTGCCCGCGCCCCTAGTTCAAATCTGGGCGATCCCATACTTAGATAACGAACGCGACCGTTCTATCGCTTCTACCGCTAATTCTCTATCGGCTGTCCTGTCAGTCCCATGCTGTCGTCGCTGCTCTCACTCGTACCCGTGGCCAGTCAGTACAATCATCTCGGCAGCGAATTACCGAGCAACACTGTGAAAAGAGCCCGCCGCGATGGCACGTCGCGTCAGTCGTCAGTCCCGTTGGGGGCCGAACGCGTGGTGCGCTCCCCGCCGACACCGGCGGCATCGCCGCGCTCGCCCGCTCCGCCGCTGGTGTCGAACTGATCGACGGTCTCGGCCAGCGAGTCGGCACGGTCGCGGAGTTCGTCCGCGCTCTGGGCGATTTCGGCGACGGATGCGGACTGCTCTTCCGCGGCTGCCGATACCTGCTCGGCGTCCTCCGTCACGTTCTGACTGATCTCGGACACCCCGTCGACGCGATGGACGACGCTCTGGGTCGCGTCGGCCTGGTCCTCGGTGGCATCCGCAATCTCCTGAATCCCGTCGTTGGCGTTCTCGATCGCGTCGACGGTGTCCTCAATCGCATCGGCAGCCTCACGGACAGTCTCGACACCGGTGTCGATGTGGTCGCTGGTCGCGCGGATGTCCGTGACGGTCTCGTCGGTCTCCGTCTGTACAGCCGCGATTTCGGCTTCTATCTCCGCTGCCGCCTGTTTTGTCTCCTCTGCGAGGCTCTTGACCTCGTCAGCAACAACAGCGAATCCCTCGCCGTCCTTGTCGGCGCGGGCGGCCTCGATGTTGGCGTTCAGGGCGAGCATATTCGTCTGCTCGGCGATATCAGAGATGAAGTCGACAATCTCACCGATGTCGTCCATGCGCTCCTGTAGTGCGAGAATCTGGTCGACCGCGTCTGCCGACCGGGACTCGATTTCCGCCATGTCATCGATGGCTGACTCAGCGGCTTCCCGGCCCGTTTCGCCACGGTCGACGGCTTCCCTGGCCGTCTCTGCAACCGTCGTCGACGACGCTGCGACCTCCTCGATGCTCGCCGATAGCTCGTCCATCTCGGCGGCGGCCTCCGCAAGGTCGTCGTGCTGTCTGATGGCACCGTCGGCGATCTCCTGTATGCGGTCACTGACGGTCTGGCTTGTCGTCTCGATTTCCTCGGCCCCAGTCGCGACCTCGATCGTGGCATCCGCGACTTCGTCGGCGAACGCTGCGACCTCGCTGACGGTGGCTTCGAGGCCATCGAGCATTGCGTTGAACTCCACCGCGACCTCTCGCATCGCCGTCTCCTCCGCGTCCTCGTCGAGTCGCTTCGTGAGGTCTCCGTCGGCGATGTCCTGCATCACCGCGCTGTACTCGGCAGCGCGCTCTTGGAGGCGCTGACTGGCTTCCTCTGCCTCTGCCCGTGCGTCCTCCGCTTCCGTCCGCAGTTCTTCGGCTTCCGCCCGCGCCGTCTTCGCTTCCTCGACTGCGTCCTCCGCTTCTTGAATACGGTTCTGCAGTGAGATCCGCATATCGTCGAAGGTGCCGTAGAGGCGACCGATTTCGTCGGCGCGGTTCGTTTCGAGGTCGACATCGAAGTCGCCGGCCTCGATGCGCTCGGCACGGTCCCGCAACTGCTTCAGGGGGTCGACCGTCCGTTTCCCGAGTACGAGGCCGACAGCCGACAGCGAAACGAGCGCCAGCAGGACAAGCAGTCCGACCGTCTGCCCGACCGTATCACGGACACTGAACGCCTGCGCCGTGTCTAGACTCGTCACCGTGACCCAGTTCGTCGTCGGGACGGGCGCGAACGCGTACACGCGACCATCCGAAACCGCTGTCACCGGTGCCGCAGTACCGTTTGCGTCGCGGATCGCCGCGAGGCTCTCACTGTGGGAGTCGGCATCGAACTCGCGGTCGATATTCAGTACTGTCTCGTCGTTGGTGTTCAGAATCGTGGTTTCTTTCGTGGAATTCGTATTGCTGAGGCGGTCGACCTGGCTCTGGATGCGCGTGACGACGACGAGATGCGAGCCGTCACGCTTCGGGACCGAGCTAGCGAACGCCATCACGGGCTCGTCGTTGAGGACCGGTGAGCGGTACGACCGGCTACTCGACCACACCTGACTGTTGTTCCCAGGCCCCTCCGGCACTTCGGCGTTCGTCCACGGCGCGTCAAGGTCTGACAGCGACCGCCCCTCCAGCGGGAGTTCCGTGCTGGCGACCACCTCGCCACGTGTGTCGTTTACGAGGTGCATACTGACAACATCATCAGGCAGTAGCTGGTCCTGCAGAAGGATGTACGCCGCGGCGCGCCGGTCGCTCCGGAGCGGCTCGCCCTGCGAAACGGAGCGCGTGTGCGTGCGCTGTTGCTCGACCCACGAGCCGATAGCGTCTCCTTCCAGTTGGCTGGTCTCGGCGAGCTGTTCGGTCGTCTGGCGCTCGACTGCTGTGGATGTCGCCTGGAAGGTGAACGCGCCAGCGCCCGCGATGACGAGCAACACGGCGAGGAACGCGACAGCGAACTTCGCAGCGAACCGCTGCCGGACGAACTCGGGGGCGACCCGATCAAGCGCGCTCGCCAACTCATCGAGTGGACCGCCCGCCATCAGGCACCACCCGTGCTGGAGCGCTCAGTGGGGACGACGATGTCGCCGCTGGCGATCTGCTCCCGCGATGTCGACAGCGCGGCCCTGACGTCATCGGGAATTGCCGGCTCGAGGGAGGTGCCATAGACAATGCCGACGCCGTCACTATCTAGCCCGAGGGAAACGACCTCACCAGCGGGGAGGCTGTCAGCGACTGTCGCCGTCGCCGCGTCGTAGACTGCGACGTTCACCCGCTTGACCATGCTCGCGAGCACGACATCCGCGTACCGGGGATTGCTGCGGGACTGGTCTGAGTCCACGCCGATTGCGTACCGGCCGTGGGCCTGTGCGGCCTGGAAGATGCCAACACCTGCGCCACCTGCTGCGTGATAGACGATGTCCGCTCCGTCGTCGTACATCCCGGCTGCGATGTCGCGGGCACCCTGCACGTCGTCGAAGTTCCCGAGGTACTCAGTGAGGACATCGACGTCCGCGTTCGCGTGCGCAACCCCGGCTTTGAAACCGGCTTCGAACTTGTGGATGAGCGGCTGGTCGAGGCCGCCGATAAACCCGACGGTCGTCTTCTCCGGGTTCGTCGCACCCGCACCGAGGTCGACATCTCTAGTCGTGAGCAGTCCAGCGAGGTTCCCGGCCTGAAACGACCCCTCGTGTTCGCGGAATACGTAACTCGCCACGTTGTCGGCATCCACGACAGAATCGACGATCATGAACTGCTGGTCGGTGTGTTCCGGTGCGACCTCAGACAGCCCCTCAGCCTGCAGGAATCCGATACAACAGATCAGGTCGTATGACGGGCTTGTCGAACCCGCTAGCTCGGCCTGTACTTCGGCGAATCCGTCGACACTGCTTGGCTCGTGGTTCGTGTACTCGACTCCGTCATCGAGACGTGCGCGCTGAATGCCGCGGTTCGCCGCATCGTTGAACGAGCGGTCATCGAGCCCGCCCAGCGCGTACACCATTCCGACAGTCGCCGCCGCATCGCTCTCGTCGATACCACTGGCGGTCGCTTGCTGGCTGTCGCTGGGTCCTGCGTCTGCCTCTCCGCTCCCCCCGAAATTCTCGAAGCGGCTCCCACAGCCAGCGAACGCTGCGGTTGCAGCCGCGCTACCGCTGGCGAGAAGCCGCCGTCTTGTGATTTTTTGTTTACGCACGGTGATTCTATTCTGAGTGAATCAGGTATACCTGCAAAAAATACTGGTCCCAATTCTCGACACTGATACTAATGGCACGCCTGCACAGCCTCGGTTCAGTTCCACCCCGGTTTGCGAACCTTCTTAGGCCAGTGGGCATAACCACTGTCCACTCAGATGGCGACCGCCGAGAACACCGAACTCATCGACCGCTTCGAGGAGTTCTACCGCAACTACTACCGCAACGAAATCGGTGAGCTCGCCCAGAAATACCCCAACGACCAGAAGTCGCTGTACATCGACTGGGACGACCTCTATCGCTTCGACCCGGACCTGGCCGACGACTACCGCACAAAGCCCGAGCAGATTCAGGAGTACGCTGAGGAGGCCCTGCGGCTGTACGACCTCCCGGTCGACGTCTCGCTCGGGCAGGCTCACGTCCGCGTCCGGAACCTCCCCGAATCCGAGGACATCCGGGACCTGCGCCACGAACACCACGGCAACCTCGTCGCCGTCCAGGGCATCATTCGGAAGGCGACCGACGTGCGGCCGAAGGTTATCGAGGCCGCATTCGAGTGCCAGCGCTGTGGCACACTCACGCGCATCCCACAGGCTGCCGGTGACTTCCAGGAGCCCCACGAGTGTCAGGGCTGTGAGCGACAGGGGCCGTTCCGGCTCAACACCGACCAGTCCCAGTTCATCGACGCCCAGAAGCTCCGCGTCCAGGAATCTCCCGAGGGACTGCGCGGCGGGGAGACGCCCCAGTCTATCGACGTCAACATCGAGGACGACATCACGGGCCACGTCACCGCGGGCGACCACGTCCGCGTGACCGGGGTCCTCAAACTCGACCAGCGGGGGTCGGACAACGAGAAGTCCCCCATGTTCGACATCTACATGGAGGGCGTCAGCGTCGAAATCGAGGATGAGCAGTTCGAGGACATGGAGATTACCGACGCCGACAAGAAGGAAATCGTCGAGCTCTCCAACGAATCCGACATCTACGACAAGATGGTCGGCGCTATCGCTCCCTCCATCTACGGCTACGAGAAGGAGAAGCTCGCGATGATGCTCCAGCTCTTCTCCGGCGTGACCAAAGAGCTTCCTGACGGATCTCGCATACGTGGCGACCTCCATATGTTGCTGATAGGGGACCCTGGTACGGGGAAGTGTGTCCACGGCGATACCCGCGTAACGCTTGCGGACGGCCGTGACGTTCCGATTCGTGACCTCGTTGAGTCCAACCTTGATGACCCGAAACCGATAGACGACGGGGTCTGGGACAGCGTCGATTTCGAGGTCCCATCGCTATTGGACGACGGGACGATAGCGCCCCGACGAGCGACAAAGGTCTGGAAGCGCGAGGCACCCGACGTACTGTACCGGATTCGGACCGCGACCGGTCGCGAACTCGAAGTCACACCGTCCCATCCGCTGTTCGTCCAGACCGACGGCCGATTCCGGGCGAAACAGGCCGAAAATCTCGACGAGGGGACGTTCATCGGAGTGCCGCGGTCCGTCCCGACTGCGGGTGACAACGAAATAGATGTAGCGTTCCGAACGTCTGACGCACACAACCGAATCGACCTCCAGCTCCCGTCGACGTGGACGACGGACCTCGCCCGTCTCCTCGGATACATCGTCGCAGAGGGATACGTCGAACAGCGAGCGGACAACACCGGATTCGTCTCTATCACGAACAACGACGACGAAGTTCTTGACGACGCAACGACGATTCTGGAGTCGCTCAATCTCAACGCGACGATACGTAATCCACACGAGGGGAAAGACGCCCGCGAGCTGATGTGTTCCGCTGGCGAATTTGTAAGTTTCCTGGGTTCTCTCGAGGAGTCACTGTTGTCTTCCTCGGAGAGCCAACGCGTTCCGCGGGAGTTGATGGGTACAAACGACGACGTTACGGCCGCTTTCCTCAAGGGGTACATCGAGGGCGAGGGTCACGTCTCCTCGTCTCAGCGCGAGATTACGGTGGCTTCGATGAGCGAGCAGTTACTCGCGGACGTTCGAACGATGCTGCTCTCGCTCGGTATTTCGTCACAGATTCAGTCACGACAAAACGGAAGCTACCGATTGCGGATTTCGGGGCAGGCGTTCAGCACATACGTCGACCGTGTCGGTTTCGTCACGGAGCGAAAGACGGCGGCCTCCGCCAAGTTCGACGGGACAGACGGGAATCCGAATCTCGATGTCGTCCCGGATGTCGGCCACGAGCTTCGCCGCATTCGCGAATCACTCGAACTCACGCAGTCGGACTGCGGGCTTCCCCGTTCGACGTACCAGCATTACGAACGCGGATCTCGAAACCCAAGCCGTGACAGCCTCGAAACCGTCCTTGACGCATTCGAGGCTCGCCTTTCGGAACTGAGCGAGTCGGCATCTGACACCGCAGGTGCCATCACAGACGGCGGGGGCCTCGACAGTGTTGCAAACGACGTCGATGCGCTTCGCTCCCTCGTCGACGGCGATATCGCCTGGGACAGGGTCGAACGTATCGAGACCGTCGAGTCGGACGAGGAGTGGGTCTACGACCTGGAAATCGAGGGGACGCACAATTACCTCACCAACGGCGTCGTTTCGCACAACTCCCAGATGCTATCATATATCGAGAACATCGCGCCCCGCTCCGTCTACACCTCCGGCAAGGGGTCGTCGAGCGCGGGGCTGACCGCCGCGGCCGTGCGCGACGACTTCGGTGACGGCCAGCAGTGGACGCTCGAAGCCGGCGCGCTCGTGCTCGCAGACCAGGGCATCGCCGCCATCGACGAACTCGACAAGATGACGCCGGAAGACCGGTCGGCGATGCACGAGGCGCTGGAACAGCAGCGCATCAGCGTCTCCAAGGCCGGAATTAACGCGACGCTCAAATCGCGCTGTTCCCTGCTGGGCGCGGCCAACCCGAAGTACGGGCGGTTCGACCAGTACGAGCCCATCGGCGAGCAGATAGACCTCGAACCGGCGCTCATCTCCCGCTTCGACCTCATCTTCACGGTCACCGACAAGCCCGACGAGGAAGCCGACCGGAACCTCGCCGAGCACATCATCCAGACCAACTACGCCGGCGAACTCAACACGCATCGGACGCAGAACCCGACCTCGAACTTCAGCGAGGAGGAGGTCGACACGGTCACCGAGGAGGTCGCGCCGACCATCGAACCGGACCTGCTCCGGAAGTACGTCGCCTACGCGAAGCGCAACTGCTTCCCGACGATGACCGAGGATGCGAAATCGCGCATCGAGGACTTCTACGTCGACTTGCGGCTCAAGGGACAGGACGAAGACGCGCCGGTCCCGGTCACTGCCCGGAAACTGGAGGCGCTGGTCCGACTGGCCGAGGCGTCCGCCCGGATTCGGCTGTCGGACACCGTCGACGAGGCCGACGCCGACCGGGCGGTCGACATCGCTCACTACTGCCTGAAAGAAATCGGGGTCGACCCCGAAACCGGCGAGTTCGACGCCGATGTGGTCGAGACGGGCCAGTCCAAGACCCAGCGCGACCGCATCCAGAACATCAAGGGCATCATCTCCGACATCGAGGACGAGTACGACGAAGGCGCACCCGCTGACGTGGTCATCGAGCGTGCGGAGGAGGTCGGCATCGACGAGTCCAAAGCCGAACACGAGATTGACAAACTGAAACAGAAGGGCGAGGTGTACGAGCCCCGGACGGATCACCTCCGGACGACCTGACTATGGACCGCATCTCCGCACTCCGCAACATCGAGGAAGCGCTGGCCGAGTTCGAGGCCGGGTCCCGGTCGCTGGCCGACCTCGAACGGGACGTTCGCGGGACGCTCCGGACCTACGCGACCGAGTTCGAGGGCGACCTGCAGGCCTACCGGGCGAGCGGCGGGGCCGCCGTTGACGGACTGGTTGTCCTTGCACCGTCCGAGACAGCAGCCCGCGAACGCGTTCAGGACCTCGTCTCGGACGCCGGCGAGTTCACCGTCACGGCCGTCGAATAAGGCGTTTTCTGGGGCCGTAGTTGCTGTCGGTGTCTCCCACAGACCGTGCGCAGTGCTGACTCTCGACTCCAACTGCTCCGCTATCTTTCTCGCCGAGTTTAATATATATTCACTCTAAAGCACGTTCAATTCAGTAAAATTTTATAGCAATAATAGCAATGTCTACCCAGTGCTACTCGTCGTCACGTACTCCCGGCCGGCACGCAGAGACTTACGGAACGTCTGTCGTGCCCACGAAGCGTGTGTCGTTCGGCAGTTCGGGAGAGCAGCGTTGTTCTCCGGGACCGAGTTCGGGGCGTTTCAGGCGCTTCGTCTGCACGAGAAACACGGGCTTGACGTTCAGATCGAGCACGTCGAGCCGTTCGAACCGACGGACGTCCCGAAACACGTTCGGAAGGCGGCCAAGCGGTACGAGGCACGCGAGGAACCGGCGACGCCCTACGAGCGGTTCGCATCGGGACGTGATCTCCCGGACCCGGACCAACTCCGAGGCGTCGACCTGTGAGGCTCCGCGTCGCTGGAACTACTTACACGGGCGCTGTCGTCGACCTCCGAGCCCGAAACGTCGACGGTCAGACCGTCGCCGCAAGCATCCGCGGCCGGCGGTGCCTTCCCGCTGTGTCCTGTCCGGAACCGCCGGCCGTGTACGCGTACACCGGACACGTCCACCCGTCGATGGGACTCCGAACGCGAACTGCACTTGCGGCTGCCGCCCGGTCACGGGGATACGAGACGCCACAGGACGACGCTATCGCGGACCGCCGCGCAAAGCTGGCCGAGCTTGAGTGCTCGCCGCCGGAGCTGCCGGACCCTGTCGATCCGGTCTCGGAGTCGACAATCGACGGCCTGCAGGAAGCGGTCGCTACCCACCGCGGGCGTCTCACCGCTCGGCAGGCGGTCGGTGCGGACGACGAAGCGGCACAGGCCGCTCTCCGCGACGCGGCAACGGAACTGAGCGAACTGGAGACGCAGCGGGCTGCCGTCAGCGAAACTCGCGAACTCCGCCGGAGCCGGGCACGCGCCTACCGGGACACACTGGAGGAACAGCGTCGGCTTGCCGACGAACTGGCCAACCTCCGGCGGAGCGCTCGGGCAACGCTCGTCGACCGATGTGCCGAGACGTTCGCTCGGGCCATCGACGCCGTTCCGGGGCCAGTTCCGGACAGCCCGTTCGACGCCGACCCAGTAACGGCCGCTCTGGGCGTACTCCGGTTCGCGAAGACGCCCGCACCGGTCGTCCTCGAAACGGATCGGTTCAGATCGCCGACAGCTGCATCGGACTGTCTCGACGCCCCTGTCGTTCGTTGCTGACTTTTAAATCAGAAGGCCAGACCACCGCCCCTATGGTTACCTTCGACTGTCGCGCTGAGCGAGTCGACGGCGTGACGCTCGTCACGGCCACTGTCGGCGACATCCCCGAACCGACTCGAATTACTGTTCGGAACCGTCTCGATGGTCCGCTCTGGCCGCCGAGGACGCAAGGCGTTCCTGAGGCCGGCTGGTCGGAAGATGGGTTCGAGGGAGTCGTGAGGCCGGGAACACACGCGCTCGGGTACGCGACGCCGGCCCTGCCGGCTGACCAGCCGGCGGAACTGGTGCGTGCTGAGCCGGCACCTGATACTGCGACCGCCGACGAGCGACTCGACTCCGCAGCTGCCGTACTCAGAGAACTGGGCGACCCGTCGCCGCCTGCTGACGCTGTGCCAACAGCCGAGCCGGTACACGTACCCCAAACTGCGAGTGCTGGGCCGCCCGACCTCACACCCGAGCAGGACATCGAACCACAGCCAGAGGGAAGTCATCAGCCAGCCGAATCAGGGACTGCGTCCGGGCACCGTCCGGATCAGCAACTCCCTGACGCGGTCTCGCAGTGGCTCGAAACCGTTGCTCGACGGGTAGACTGTGCCGAGCGGCTGGCTGAGGCGGAGTCGCTGTCGGCGGCGACAGCTGCGGTTCGTGCGGTAGACGACCTCTCCGGCGTCCGGACGGTCGCGGCACGCGGCGATACTGACGAGCAAATGCTCCGGGCGCTGGCCCGGCGGGCCGAACGGCTCGCCGACCGACGAGCGGCCGCCACGGTACCGACCGAAACGCTGGCCCGGCTGGCATGATCCTGGCAGTCACCGGCGGCAAGGGCGGCGTCGGCAAGTCGACTGTCGCGTACAATCTCGCGGCGGAACTCGACGAACTTGAACGGGCCGACAGCAGGGACTCGCTCTCGAACGCGGGGAGCGTCGTCGTTGACGGCGATCTCGGGATGGCGGACCTCCCGTCCAGCCACGGGCCCGACCTGCACGACGTTCTCGCCGACCGCGCCGACCCACACGAGGCTGTCCGCGAGGACGGTCCCGTGACTCTCGTCCCGTGCGGACGAACGCTGGCCGGCGCTCGAAGCGCCGACTTGCAGCCCCTCACAGACGTATTCGCCGCACTGGAGCGGGCCTATCGCTGGGTTATCGTGGATTCGCCAGCCGGCCTGCACGCCGACGTGGGGCTGCCCCTTGCAGCCGCCGACGCCGCGGTACTCGTTACGACGCCGGAAGGTGCGGCCCTCGCCGACGCGCTCCGGGTTCGGGCGCTGGCCCGCGAACTCGACGCCGGACTCTGTCGGGTCGTCCTCAACCGTGCAGGCACAAATCCTGCGACCGAGGCCGTCGCGGACCGGTTCGGTGCGCCGGCCGTCGGTATCCCGGAAAGTGAACCACTGGCGACGGCACAGGCGCACGGACAGCCGCTTCGAGACACAGCCCCGGACACACCGGCCAAACACTCGCTCGAAGCGCTCGCTGACGCCGTTTACTCTTGTAGCTCGGTGTAGGTCCCTCGTAACGTGACCGGCGTTACGTCTGCTGTCTCTGCCGCTTCGGCCTGCGTGAGCGCCACGTCCTGCTCCTGGGCCGCGGTGTAGAGACACGCCGCCGCGACGCCGGCTGGATTGCGCCCACTGACCAGGCCACGGTCCTGTGCCACGTCGACGAGCTGTTCCGCACGCTGCCGGACTGCCGTCGGCAACTCAAGCGTCGTTGCAAACCGGGGGACGTACTCGCGTGGGTCAATCGGACCGGTCGGTAACCCGAGTTCTCTGTTTAGGGCGTCGTAGGCCGCGCGAAGCTCCGCCTGGGTCGCTTTGGCGACAGTACAGAGTTCGTCGACGGTCCGGGCAACGCCCTCGGTCCGGCAGGTGGCGTAGATGGCCGCGGCTGCGAACCCTTCCAGCGTTCGCCCCTGTAGCAGGGCCTCCTTCTGTGCCGACTCGAACAGCACGCACGCCCGGTCTCTGATTGCGTCTGAGAGCGCCATCGAACTGATGATACGCCGGATCTCGGTGAAGGCGTATACCTTGTTTCGCTCGCGCTTCGAGCTGATCTGGGCGCGGTTGTGTTCGCGGCGGAGGCGAGCGAACTGACGGCGTTTGCGCCCTTTCAGCCGAGTCGACCGGCCGATTTTCGTCGAAAGGCCGCGGTCGTGACGGGACCGCGTCAACGGTGCGCCCGTGCGTGCCCGGTCCGTGTCGTCATCGTCGAACGACCGCCACTCCGGGCCGGGGTCGATGGCGTCCTCGCTGACGACCAGCCCGCAGCTGCCACACACCGATTCGACGCCCTGCTGTTTGACTGACCCGTTACACTCCGGACATTGTGTTACCGTCGTACTCATGTTTCCACCTACGGTTGGATGGTGGGTTAAAAAACCGATGCAAAGCCGGGTTTCCGGGCGGTTTTCGTCGGATCTGCCAACCGGTAACCGGTAGGTAAACGCCGAGAGTGGTGCCAGTGCCTATCTGGATACCGACAGTATTAAATTCCAAAGATAGAAACAAAATTTTTAATGACGTTGTCGGATATCGCTGCTGGTGTCGAGGTCACGACCCACCAGCGTGACCACGGTGTCGCGGCTGTCGACGAGACGGGCGCGCCGCTCCCGGAGCGGCTGGCTCCCGTAGCCGACGACCTCCCGTGTTCGGCGACGACAGCGGCGACCGTCGTCGAGACCTACGCAGCCGGGCGGAGCGTTGGCGATGCGGGCCGCGCCGCCGGTGTTGCGCCCGTGGTGGCCGCCAAGACGCTTCACCTCGTCGGCGAGCAAGTGTCGCCGGTCGGCCCACAGGGCCGCGAGATAATCGCCGATTGGCTTGCCGGGGACATCTCCCGCAGCGATGCTATTGCACTCGCTGGCGTGACTGAACAGGAGTTTGCCCTAGCTGTGTACATCGAGACCCACGAACCGTTGCCCGCGGCCCGCGATGCGGTTGAGGGCGCACTGACGACTGCGGAACGGGACCCGTTAGGAGAGACGATGAGCGACATCGGCGAGCTGTTGTGAGGATGTGTGAAGTATTCTCTCGGCGAGGTCGGGAGTGAGTGACATCGGCGAGCTGTTGTGAGGGTGTGTGAAGTGCTTTCTCGGCGAGGTCGGGAGTGAGCGACATCGGCGAGCTGTTGTGCGGGTGTCGAAACCGCTGTCTCGCTCCTCGCGACCTGTCTGGGGCATGCTTAACACCTATGGCTGCAAACCCGGAGTTATGTCGGCTTCGGAACTGGCAGACCGGGTGGCCGAGGTGCTTGCGGCGGATAGCGAGTCGTTCAACGAACAGGCGCGCGAGGAGGCCGAAGCGCTCAAATCCGCCGTTCGTGACGGGACGTTCGACAACACGGAAGCGATCGTCGGTATGGAACTGGAGCTGTACGCCGTTGACGAGCAGACCGACGCGCTCCAGCGGGTCCCCCGCCAGTTGCTCGAACTCATCGGGTTCGAGAAGGAACTCGGCCTGCACAACGCGGAGATGCAGACGAGTCCGCAGCCGCTGAACACCCACGGGTTGGCGGCACAGCGAAACGAACTGAAGGCGTCGCTGATGCCGGCCCAGCAACGGGTACGCAACGAGGGTATCCGGCTCGTCTCCGACGGTATGTGGACCGTTCCACCCGCCGGTGAGACGGCCCGGGAGTACCTCTGTGACTGTGTCGAACAGAACGGCGTCCGCATCGGGACGAACATGTCCGACTCTGTCCGCTATCACACGATGGCCAACACGGACTACCCCTCGGCGTTCGAAATCGACGCGCCACACGTCTCGCTACAGGCCGAGACGGTGATGCCGGAGTCGCTCATCACCTCGATTCAACCCCACTACCAGATTCCACACGCCCCGGACCTGCCGGAGTATTTCAGCTACGCGCTCCGCATCGCCGCGCCGCTGCTGGCGCTTGGCGTCAACTCGCCGTTTTTCCCGCCGGACCTCTACGACGACGCGCCCGATCTGGAGATTGTCGCCGGGGCGAACATGGAGAACCGTATCGGCGTCTTCGAGTCAGTGCTCAATCCGCCTGACGGCGACTCGACGCCACCGAAAGTGTGTTTTCCGCCGGATTTCAACTCAGTCGAGGACGCCATCGACGATATCGTCGAGGACGACACCATCGTCCCGGTCGAACTGCAGTCGGGGACCCGCTTCGACGACGATTTCGTTCACTTCCGACACAAGCACGGCACGTACTGGCGGTGGGTCAGGCCGGTGTTCGAGGGGCCGACCCGGTCGGCGGCCAACGCTCGCATCGAGTTCCGCCCGCTGGCCGCACAGCCGACCGTCGACGATGCAATCGGATTCGCCGCTGTCTTTGCCGGCCTGATGGAGAGCCTGCCACAGCTCGAACACCCTATCCGGTCGCTGGACTGGGAAACGGCAAAGCGGAACTTCTACACCGCCGCTCGGAACGGTCTCCGGGCGAAAATCGAGTGGATCACCGCTGACGGAGCGACGACGACCAGCACCGAGGAGATATACGGTGAACTGTTCGAGCACGCACGCGAGGGCCTCGAACAGCGCGGTCTCTCGGCTGAGGAGGCCCACAGTTACATCCGGCCGCTACGCGAGCGTGTCGACCGCCGGCTCACGCCCGCACGGTGGAAACACGACTACGTTCGCCGCCGCGTCGAGGAGAACGTCCCGCTTGCTGAGGCAATCTGGGGGATGCAGGCCACCTACATCCGTCATCAGGAGGAGAATCTGCTCGAGGGGAGTTTCGTCGACTGGTTCGAGTAACCTCAGTCACCGGTCGCCAGTTCCGACTGCTCCGTCTCCCCGTGTCGGTCCGCAATCCCTGCGTACGCGACGACGTCTGCCCCGAGTTTCTCGACGCGCTCGGCGATGTCTCCGTCGGCGATGTAACCGTCCTCGAAGGCAGCCCACGAGTCGGGGATGGCAACGGCTTGCGGGAGCGGCCAGCCGTTCAGTTCGAGGACAGAGGCGCGGAGATGCTGGAGCGTCGGCGTGGGGAACCCGCCGCCAGCCACTGCCAGCATGCCGACAGTCGTTCCTTCGACATCATCGATACCGCAGTAGTCAAGCGCCGTCTTCAGCGGTGAGGCGATTGTGCCGTGGTACACAGGCGTTCCAAGGACCATCGCGTCGGCCTCGCGGATACGGGCAGCGAGTTCCGGGCCGTCACCAGATTCAGCCGCACCCGTGTCGGGGTCGAACAGCGGGAGGTCCCACTCCCGCAGGTCGATGTGCTCAATCGTTGCGCCAGCCTCCGCCGCCGCGTCGAGGGTGCGCTGAACAGCGATTCTGGTTCCGCTGTCGTCTCGAAGGCTGCCGCTGATCGCGATAACGTCTGGCGTGTCGTGCATCGTATGCCTGTTCATAGCCGGTGCCTACTAGTAAGTATTCTGAGAACTCAGTTTCAGTACTCATTCTGACAGGTAGCCGCACGGCTAGACGGTCTGTAGTGACTTTACGCATCAGTCGCCACGGCCGCCGATACTGACCAGTGACTGGCCCATCTCAATCACAGCGCTGGAGAGCCACCGGCCGCGGCCGGTACACACTCATGATTGTGAAAACTGTTTCACCTACGTGAACGACGGCCCCCCATCGCCGCTGTTGCTATCTGTGACTACTCTTGATCTTCGTCGCCGTCCGTTGTCTCGTCCATCTCGTCGTCGCCTTCTGCCTCCGCCGTCTCTCCCACTTCCTCGTCCTCGTCGCTCTCGGCGAACTCGACTTCGGCTTCCAGTTCGATTTCGATGCCTTTGCCTTCCAGTTCCGCCTCGAACTCGGCCATATCTTCGACTTCCGTCTCCAGTTCCGCTGTGTCTACCTCGACCTCAACTTCCACTTCCACGGAAACGTCGTCTCGGTCCATACTCACGTTCCGGGGGGCTGACATAATTCCGTTTTGCAACCGGCATGCTGCGGACAACTTCGACATCGCTATGTGCGTCAACCGCTGACAACTCGCTATGAGTGATCCCGTGGACGTGACCGTCGACACCGACGACGAGTCGGAATCGGTCCGCATCCACGACGACGGGGGCGAGGTCGAAGCCGGTGACGCGACCGTCCGGTTCAGCTTTTCGGGGACTGGCGACACTGACCAGTCTGGCAGTGACGACGAGCAGTCACCCAACGGCGACGACGACGGTGCGGACCCGCGCCGCATCGCCGCGCTCGATTCGGTGCCCACCGACAGCACGCTCGTGTTCGAAGCGCGCGACGGCCGGCGCGGCGTCAACTGCATCCTCCACCGCTCCGGCGACGCCGTCGTTGCCTGGCGGAACTCCTGTCCGCACCAGCCCGAGGTCCCGCTGGACCCGGGTCGGGGCGCGATTGTCCGCGGTGACCAACTCGTGTGTCACAAGCATGGCGCGCAGTTCGAACCCAAGGACGGCGTCTGTACACACGGTCCATGTGCCGGTGACGCTCTGGACGGTATCGAGGTCGCAGTACAGGACGGCGACGTGTACCTCACGGACGAGCGCTTCGAGCGGGCTGCCCGGCGCTGACACACGCTGTCAGAATGTTTTGTGGCAATCATTCAGCGGCCAGCGCCGTCAGTCGTCAGCGACGGCTGGTTCGCTGCCGGCCCGTGCGTCGGCGTCGCGCCACGTCCCCCGAAGGAACCAGGCCGCTGCGAGGCCGGCCGCGAGGACGTTCGAGACAGCGAAGGCCAGCCAGATACCCTGTTCAGCCAGTGAGTACGCGAAGAGGTCGACGACCTGCGGGCCGAGCCACCCCGGGACCGTGACCGGGCGAGAGGCGACCCAGGCGACTGGGAGTCGAATGATACCCAGCATGGTAATCGCCAGCGCCGCCGCGGTGAGGGTCTTGCCGGCCCCGCGGAACCCGCCGGAGTAGGCCCGGACGATGCCGATGAAGCCGAAGGTCGGTGCGACCCACTGGAGGAACTCGGCTCCGATACGGACGACCTCGGGGTCGTCGCTGAACACGCTGACGACGGCCGGTGCGGCGAAGATAGTGACCACGCCCAGGACGGTGAGGATGGCGAACGACACCTTCGCGGCGAAATGGTTGGCCGTCGCCGCGCGGTCGGGCCGCTCGGCACCGAGGTTCTGGCCGGTCATCGTCTCGACGCCGCGGTCCATCGCGATGGCCGGCATGAACACCAGCGAGAACACGCGGATGCCGACGCCGAAGGCCGCGACCACGGTCACGGAGAACGTCCCGACGATGAACAGCATGGCGTTGACCGACACGGCGCGCCCGGTGCCTTCAACCGAGGCCGGGATGCCCAGCCTGAGCAGTTTTCGGAGGTACTCCAGATCGGGTGCCATGTCACCGAGATGGATCCGCACGCCGCGCCGGCCCGACAGCAGGATACCGATGCCGACGACCAGCGCGACGCCACGCGAGAAGATGGTCGCGACGGCCGCGCCGACGACGCCCATCTCGGGGAACACCCACCAGCCGAAGATGAGGAACGGGTCGATGACGATGTTCAGGACGACTGTGCCAAACATCACCAGCATCGGCGTGATGGTGTCGCCGGCTCCGCGCATCAGCGAGATGAATACGAAGAAGCCAAACATCGCCGTCAGCCCGAGTGAGACGACCTGTAGATAGCCTGTCGCGCCCGGGAGTACCTCGCTGGAGGCACCCAACAGTGACAGGAAGTCCTCGACGAAAAAGTACCCTGTCGCGCCGAGCAACACGGAGGCCAGCAGCGCGAACGTCACCGTCTGGGAGGCGGCGTACTCGGCCTCTCGGTGCTCCTCGGCCCCGGTGTGCTGGGCGACCAGTACACTGCCCGCCACCGACAGTCCCATGCCGAGCGAGATGAGCAGGAAGATCATCGGGAAGGCAAAGGAGATGGCCGCAAGCGCCGTCGTGGAGTACTGGCCCAGCCAGAACGTGTCCGCGAGGTTATACGCCACCTGTAGCAGGTTCGTGATGACGATGGGGAAGGAGAGAAACAGTAGCGGCTTGCCGATGTCGCCACTGGTCAGGTCCAACTCATCCTGTCCCCTGAACAGGTTCCCGAGTCGCGCACCCAGCCGAGCCAGTTTCTGCCGGACGCTCACGCTGTGACCCCCTGCTGGCCGTCCAGAAGATGCGTCTCGACATACTCGGTGAGCATCCGTCTGGTACACTCGACCGGGCGACCGGTCGTGATGCGCTCGGTCGCTGCTCCGGTCAGCACGGTGACGATGAATCGGGCAGTTTCCTCGGCGTCGAGGTCTGATTTGAACGTCCCGTCATCGATGCCGTCTTCGAGAATCGCTTCGAGTTCATCGATAAGGTACTCGTCGAATTTTGTCAGCCGCTCACGAAAGCCGGGTTCGTATGGTGCGTGGGCACGGATTTCGAGAATCGCCGTCCCGAACTCCTCGCTCCCGTCGTCCGGCTTATCAAGCACAGAGTCAATGAGCGAAAGCAGGCGTGCGTGTGGGGTTTCGCCCTCCGGGTCTTCGATCCGGTCGACAAACCCCTCATAGAGGTATTCGAGAAACGCACAGAGGAGGTCGTGCTTGCTGTCGTAGTGGTAGTGGAGGGCGGCCTTGCTCTTGTCCGACTCGTCGGCGATATCCTGCATCGTCAGATCCGCATAGCCGTGCGTACACAGCGCACGGTAGGTCGCATCCATAATATCGTCGGCCGTGTCGCCGTCGTTCATTACGTGAAACTAACTGACTGGTCAGTCAAGTATTCGTCGGTACCATTCGGGAGTGGGTTCGCGTGCCACGCTACCCAGAGATCAGACTCGCGGGAGCCGTCGCTCCGGGAGCGCTCAGAACGACTGCAGAACGGCGCTCGTTACTCTTTCAGATCGAGGTCGAACTGCTCGTGTTCACTGGCGGCGTTGAGCACGACGGAGGTGTTCGACTCCCTGATGTCCGGGTCGGTGAGCAGCTCCTTTATCTGGGCGTTCATGCCGTCGGTATCGGTGAACTTCCCGACCGCAATGATGTCGTAGTCGCCGGTGACCTCGTACACCGAGATCATCTGCTTGTGCTCCTTGAGGTCCTCGGTGACTGCCGGGAGTGACGACCCCTCAACCTTGAGTTGGATGATGGCCGTCACGTCGTAGCCGAGCTTGTCGTAATCAACCTTGGGCGTGTATCCGTTGATGATCCCCTCGTCCTCAAGATCGGAGAGGTGGTTTGAGACGGTCGTTACCGACACGTCGAGGTCTTCTCCGAGGCTTCGGAGGCTGGCACGGCCGTCACCCAGAAGTGCATTCACTAACTCACGGTCGAGATTTTCGTACGTCATTACATTGGGGGACGCCCCCCAGGGATTAGAATTTTACGAATGTCCAAATGTAAGCGAAAGCGTCGAAACCTTTGCGCAAATCAGCAGGGTTTTAGTAGTAGCACCGCTCCTATCGGGTGTCCAAAGATGACAAGCGAACTTTCAGAGGCGGCGGAGGAGGTACTCGACGAGATCGAAGAGAAGAACGTCGACTTCCTTCGACTCCAGTTTACCGACATCCTCGGCACGATCAAGAACGTCTCGATCACAGCCGACCAGGCAGAGAAAGCGTTCACAGAGGGAATCTACTTCGACGGGTCCTCGATCAACGGCTTCGTCCGGATTCAGGAGTCCGACATGCGCCTGGACCCGGACCCGTCGACGTTCTCCGTGCTCCCGTGGAGAGAGAACGTCGAAGGCGGTTCCAGTGCCCGCCTCATTTGTGATGTCATCGACACCTCGACCGGCAAGCCGTTCTCCGGCGACCCGCGTGGCGTCCTGAAGCGTGCCATCGAGCGCGCTAACGACATGGGCTATACGGTCAACGCCGCACCCGAGCCCGAGTTCTTCCTGTTCGAGGAAGACGAAGAGGGTCGCGCGACCACCAAGACCAACGACGCCGGTGGCTACTTCGACCTCGCGCCGAAGGACCTCGCGTCCGACGTGCGCCGTGACATCATCTACGGCCTCGAAGACATGGGCTTCGACATCGAAGCCTCCCACCACGAGGTCGCACAGGGTCAGCACGAGATCAACTTCACCTACGACGACGCCCTGACAACGGCCGACAACGTCGCTACCTTCCGTTCTGTCGTCCGCGCCATCGCGGCCGAACACGACCTGCACGCGACGTTCATGCCAAAGCCCATCCCGAAGATCAACGGCTCCGGCATGCACACGCACATCTCGCTGTTCACCGAGGACGGCGAGAACGCGTTCCACGACGAGGACGACGAGTTCAACCTCTCCGAGACGGCAAAGAGCTTCACCGCCGGTATCCTCGAACACGCGCCGGCCATCACCGCGGTCACTAACCCGACGGTGAACTCCTACAAGCGTCTGGTCCCGGGCTACGAAGCCCCGGTCTACGTCGCCTGGTCGGACCGCAACCGCTCGGCGCTCATCCGCAAGCCGGCCGCCCGCACGCCGGCCGCCAGCCGTATCGAGGCTCGCTTCCCCGACCCGTCGTGTAACCCGTACCTCGCCTTCGCGGCGCTCATTCACGCCGGGCTCGACGGCATCGAGCGAGATCTCGAGTGTGAGGACCCGGTTCGCGAGAACATCTACGACTTCGACGAAGAGAAACGCGAGGAGTACGGCATCACCACGCTGCCGGAGAACCTCGGCGAAGCCGTCGACGAACTCGAAAAGGACGAGGTCATCAGCGACGCGCTCGGCGAGCACGTCTTCGAGAACTTCGTCGAGGCCAAGCGTCAGGAACACAAGGAGTACCTGGTCGACGTCTCCGACTGGGAACTCGACCGCTACCTCGAGAAGTTCTAAACGGCCGCCGCTTCAGTATTTTTTCGCGAGTCGCTCACCGGCCAGCGGTAGCGTCAGCAGGGCCCCGGTCCCGAGCGCCGCAAGCAGCGTGACGGCGACCGGTGACGGGTCTAATCCGAACGTCACGCCGAGGAACGTTCCGACTGAGACAACGCCCAGCAACGCCGTGATACCGACACCGTGCCGGGTCGGCTCCGGAATCGTATCACCAAGTCGCGACCAGACCACAGCGCCCGCGACAGCAACGCCCAGCGCACCGGCCGAATTACGAGAGACGCCGCTGACGAGCAGCCCTATGACGGCGATGACAGCTGCGAGTCCGAACACCCGCTCGGGCGTTTTGAGCGTCCCGAGGGCGAGTGCGAGCGCTGTCCCGGCGATGATAAAGCCCGCGAGGATGTCGGCGAGGTAGTGGACGCCCAGTACTAGCCGGGAGAGCCCGATGAGGGCAACGATTGTCCCGGCGACAGCGGTGCGCTGTCGGCGCGTCCCGACCCGGAGTGCCCACGCGATACCGCCCCAGACGAGCAGGGAGAGGGTGGCGTGGCCGCTGGGGAAGCCGAATCCCTCTCCGGTCGCCATCGACTCGTAGACGCCCCGCAGCGCCGCTGGAAGTAGTTCGGCGTGAGTGGCCGTGCCAGCGCCGGGCGGTCGCGGTAGCGCGAACACGCCCTTCAGTGACACGACGAGCGCGACGCCGACTGCGAGCAGCGCCACCAGCATCGCCGTCCGGTCGCGAGTGAGGTCCCGACCGAGTTTCGGCGTCCACGGGCCGAGCCAGTACAGCAGGCCACAGGCCAGAAAGGTGAACCAGAAGTCCCCAAGCTGGGTGAGCAGCGCGAACAGCACGACGACTGCACCGGGCAGCGCCGACAGCACCTCGGTGACGCCGACAGCCCGTATCACTGTCGCCAGTCGCGCACGCGGTCGACGAGTCGCCCGGGGAGGCCGGTGGCAGTCAGTGTCACGCCGACCGCAATCATGATAATGTAAAGGCCAAGCACCGACAGCCAGATGACCAGCATCGCCAGCACGGCCCACATGCCCTGCAGGTAGTAGAACGCACCGAGGGTCATGATCGTGCCGTACAGCAAGACGATGTAGGGGCCCCACTGCCGGGCGTGGCCGCGGCGCATCCGGCGGCGGACGTACTGCTTGAGGTCCGACCGCACCTCGTCACGGTGGAGCGTTCGGTCCTCGACGTCTTCGCGGAACGATTCGAACTCCTCGCGGAGTTCCTGTAGTTCCTCGTCTGTCAGCGCGTCGGCGTCTCGTCCGGTTCCGACCGGCGGGGGCGTGTCGGTCTCGTCAGCGTCCTCACTCATCGCTTTGCCGGACCGTCGGCGCGATACCTGTTGTAGTTGCCGGTCCGCGAGCGCCGCGTTGACCGCTGCGCCCACGAGCAGCACCTGCCCGGCGAAGTAAAACCACGTCACGAGCAGCAGGACCCCGCCGATGACGCCATACACCTGATATGAATCGGCCTGTGCCGCGTAGACGTTGAATCCCGTCCCGAGCAGCGTCCACCCGACACCGGCAAACACCGCGCCGGGGACGGCCTCTCGGATGGTCGTCTCCTGATCGGGGAACAGGTAGTACAGCGGAAGGAAGGCGACCGCCAGCACGGGCACGAGCGCGAGCCCGCCGAGCGCGACCTGCACACCGAGTACCGTCCCGAACGCGCCGATGATACCGAGCCCGACCAGTGCGATACCGATGCCGCCCAGCGCGGCCAGCCCGTCGACGAGTTCGCCGACGATGGAGTCGGGGCCGTCCGTCCCGTAGACGCGACTGAAAGCCGTATCCAGCCCGCGGAACACCTTGAGTGCGCTCCAGAGTGTAATGCCAACACCGAGCACAGTTGCGCCCCCGCGGCCGGCCCCGCTTGTCAGCGCGTCTTCGAGCAGCGTCGACGCCGCCGGCGTAAGCACGTCACCGGCGGCGCTGACGACTCGCTCGGCGAAGGCCTCCCCGCCTGCCAGCGTACCGACGACCAGCGTCAGCAACAACAGCGGCAGCAGGGAGACGAACATGTAGTAGGCGATGCCGGCCGCGAGAAAGGAGACCTCTTCCTCCCGTACCGTGCGGACGACCTCACGACCGACGGAGACAGCGCGTGTGCGGTCCACGCGAGCATGTCGGGGTGGACCCACAAATATACTGTCGACTGATTGATGTCAGTCGTCGAGCGCCGCGTCGGGCCGGTAGGACCGGCTCACGGCCCGCCACGTCCCCGAGTGGAACCGATAGTAGGTCACCGCCGCGGGAACCGCGGTTTCGACCACCAGCGAGGCGTACAGCGCAAGCGTGCCCAGCGGCGTGACGTAGCCGAGATACGCCAGGGGGAGGGCAAACAGGTACATCCCGGCCAGCTGTGAGTAAAACGGCCAGCGCGTGTCGCCGCTGGCACGGAGCGGCCCCACGGAACCGCCGTCGACGCCCCGGAATACGACACTGCCACACGCCACGGCGACGAACACCGTCACCAGCGGGAGCACCGTGGGGTCGGAGACGAACAGGCGGGCGATACCTCGTGAGAACGGGAGCAGCGTCGCTGCGACGACGATGTACACCCCGATACTCAGCCGGAGCACCGTCTGTGCCCAGACGGTCGCCTCGGCCTCGTTGCCGTCGCCCAGCGCCTGCCCGACCAGGCTGCTGGACGCGAGGCTCAGCCCCCAGTTCGGTGTGTCAAGCAGCGCCCGGACGCGGAGTGCAACGACGTAGGCCGACACCACGCCCGGCCCGAACAGGCCGACGATGAACAGCCGCGGGAACTGCGCCCCGGTCCGCGCGAGGTTGGCCCCGACCAGCGGCGCGCCGGTCTCCGCGAGGTCACGCCCCAGTTTCCGGTCGAGGAACGGCCGCGACACCGGAATCCGGACCGGAAACGCGCCGATGATCGGCAGGCCACCGCGGGCCAGCCCGACGGCGAACCCGGCCGTGACCAGCACGTTCGCAATGACTGTGCCCAGCGCCGCACCGACGACGCCGAGGCCGAACCCGAAGATGAAGACGGCGTTCAACGCGATGTTGACGACCCCGCCGCCGGCCCGCAACAGCATCGGGGTCCAGGCGTCGTCGGCCCCGACCAGCGTCCGGCTGCCGATAAGATTCAGTGCGGCGAAGGGGACGCCGAGCGCGACGACCCGCAGGTATCGGCTCCCGTACCCGACGGCCGTGGACCCCGTTCCCACGAGGTCGACGAGCAGTCCGGGCAGGACCCAGTACGCCGCCGCGAGCGGCACTGTCAGCCCCAGCACGACGGCCGCGCTGGTCGTGACGGTGACCGCAAGTTCCCCCTCGGCGTCGGCCCCGTAGCGCTGTGACACCATGCCGATTGTCCCGCCGGCGACGCCGCCGCCCAGCGCGAACACCAGTTCCCAGAACGGGGCGGCGAAGCCGACGCCGGCGATGGCGGTCGGTCCGAGCGCTAGCCCCACCATCGCCACGTCGACTGTCGACTTCGACATCCGTGCGAGCCCGGTGACGATTCGGGGCCAGGACAGGTCCGTCGCCCGGCGGACCCGCTCGCGCTCGACGAGGTCGAACCGCGCGAGCAGACTGCCGACGAGCAGCAGGACGCCACGGACCGGATTGTACGTGGAGGGCACGTTTCGCCACTGCTTTGCGGTCGAACCCGAAAGGTGTTAAGAAACGGACGCCGCCCTCACAGGGTTTATACAGCGCCGCTGCAACGACCGGATATGGATACGGAAGCGGCCATCCGGCACGGGACGATGCAGGTAACCGTCCTGTTGCTCGTCGCGGCCGCGCTGGCTATCGGCTTCGGCGTCGCCGGTATCGGCGCGTCCCTGCCGATTGTTGTGGGGTTGCTGGTACTGACGGCTGTTCTGTTTGTTGCCCGTCCGGACGAGGACCGACTCGGTCCCGTCGCCGGTGTCGATCTGGACGGCGTCGTCCGGTCGCTGTGGCTGGCGCCACTTGTTACCGCGCTGGCGCTGCTCGTCCGTCTGTCGGCCACGCCCGGCGAGGTACAGGCTATCGGCGGGCTGCTCGGTCTCGCCGGGATGGCGAACTACTTCTTGCGCCCAGTGTACCTGCTTGCCTACGACCTCGTCGCCGCGGTTCGAGAGAGCGTCGGCCGGGCGAACGGCCGGCGCTGACAAACGAACTCCGGCGCGGGATTTACAGGCTCGCGATATGTGATATCACTCGTCACACTATGCTGTGGCCACACCCCCTACGCCGTTGGAGGCGGTCGGTGTGATCGCTGCCCGGCTCCGGATTCGCCTTCCAGACGATGTCTGGATCGCCGATGTCTCACAGGCGAACCCGAAGGCCACGTTCAGGCTGCTCTCCGGGATTCGGGCAGGCGCGACGGCGGTCGAACTCGGCGAGGTAACGACGGACGACCCCGCGACCGTCGGGGACGCTATCGCGACGCATCCGTCAGTCACCGCATACGAGGAGTTGGAACGCACTACCGACCGCGTGCTCGCGAAATACGAGACGACAGATACGGCCCTGTACGAGTTCGTCGCCGAGTCGGGGCTCCCGATCGAGTACCCGGTCACCGCCGAGAACGGCTGGTACGAGTTCGACCTCACCGGGTCACGCGCGGAGTTCGACCGCTTCCAGGCGGCCATTGAGGACGCGGGCAGACAGTACGAACTGCTGTCGCTCGTCCACAGTACCGACCCGGCCGGGCTCCTGACAGACCGTCAGCGGGACGTCCTCACGGCCGCGCTCCGAGCGGGCTACTTCGAGTTACCGCGCGACTGCACGCTCGCCGACGTGGCGGCCGCGCTCGACATCGACAAATCGACCGCGAGCCGCGTTCTCAGACGCGGTCAGACACGAATCGTCAAGTGGTTTCTCACGACGGCGACCGCACAGCCACCGCGGTCGACGGACCGCCAGTAATCCCGAGCCGCGATCACTCGCCACCTGTGGGAGACGGCACCTCACCGCGCATTTTTTCGGCCCGGTGGCCCGTTTCATGCCTTGACTCCACCGACACAGCCGTCGTTTCCAGAAGCCGTTCGAGCCGCCGCTCGAACTCGACGTCAGAGAGCTCTCCCCGGGCGTACCGCTGGCGGAGCGTGGCCAGTGCGGCTTCGGTCTCGCCGTCCCGGTCGGTGGTCGCCGGGCGACTGTCGCTTCGCCGGTCGTACTCTACCAGACCCACCGCCGCCGGGAGCACCACGCCGAAGCCGACGACGAACGCCAGCCAGAACCAGTCCACGTCAAGCGCCAGCAGCCCGAACGCGACGCCCAGCGTGACCGCCGTTACGACTGCTGAGACGACTGCACTCAGGGGGTCAGGACGGACCGGGTTTGACAGGGTCCGGCTCATTGTCCACCTCGAACGGTGAGGAATGCGGTGTACGCCGCTCCAATGAAGACAGCGCCGATGAACGCGAGTAGCAGTCCGAAGGCCCCGTAGCCGACCAGTGGCTCGCTGTACGGTGTGATGATGTCCGACGGCGGTTCGATAGCCCAGGGGCCGAGGTGGACGGCCGTAAGCAGCACGCTGTTTGCCGTCAGAAACCCGAGCCAGTACCGCAGGCCCACCCGTCCGGTTACCGTGAGGACGAGACCGAACGCCAGCAGTGGGTAGACGGCGAGACTGAACGTGAACGCGTTCACCTCTGGCGTCAGCGGCCAGCCCACGTGGTTGCCCCGGACAATGTGGTCGACGTGATGTGCCATTCCGAACAGCGCCGGCACGAGCACGACGAGATACACCTGTCTCGGAACGCTACTCATACGTGCTACGCTACTGTTCGAACGGTGGTCGGTCCGTTCCATGTGTAGACAGAACGGATGCAGTACACTGACGCTTACAGCAATATGTTGCATTCACAGCGGTACGGGCACGCTGCTGTTCGCGAGCAATCGGCTCCCTCAGTCCGCCGTCGCCTCGCGAATTTCCACCACGTCGGCGTCCGTCTTGAACGTCGTGCCACCGTAGTGCGTGCGCGAGGCCTCGTAGCCGGCGTCACGGAGCTTCCCGATGAACTCGTCCATGGCTTCCGCGCCGCGCCCCCAGCGCTTGCAGAGGCGGTGCTGGTCGTAGTGGGTCGGCGTGTCGATCTCCGCGCCGAGCGTCGCCAGCAGCGCTTTCGCCTCCTCGGCGGTGCCCATCTCTTCGGTGATCTGGTCGGCGACGGCGTCGGCGAACTCGGTGTCGCAGGTCTGACCCAGCCAGATGGGGCCGGCAGTCTGGAGGTGCTTCTCACAGACTGGACAGGCGTCGGGCGCGTCGGCGATGAGGCCGTAGTCGTGGTCGCGCCAGAGGCAGTGCTGGCAGTGGTGGACGTAGCCAAGTTCGTCGATGCAGTCGTTGGCAACCTTCGCCCCGTGGTCGAACTCCAGATAGGTCCGGGCGTAGTGTTTCGTCGCGTGGCTGAGAATCGGCCGGGCGGCGATGTCGTAGCGGGCGGCGGTGCGGACCATCGCCGAGAGGAGGACGCGCATCCCCATCTCGGCGTGGAACTCCGTGTTGCGCGGGACCGCGCCGTAGGAGCGGACGCCGCTCTCGAAGTGGGCCCCACACAGCGGGGCCGTGTCGGTAGCCGTCACACAGAGGAGGTGTTTGGTCCCCTGAACGGCCGCGTCGGCGAAGGGAATCGGCGTGCCGAACGGGTCCACGTCCACCACGTCGAACGCCTCGGAGTGCATCAACACGTTCGCGTCCGCCCGCCGGACGGAGGCGGCGAGGTCGTTGCGTTCGAGGTTCTGCTCACACAGCGCCGTCGCGTCGTCGTCGATGTCACACAGCGTCGTCTCCCAGTCGTTGGCCGCGGCGCGGACCCCCCGGATGCCGCTGGCGGCGGTGGCGTCCAGGTACGTCGACACGCGTGGGGTTCGCTCTCGGTAGGCCCGCAGCGCCGCCACGGTGATGTCGCGGTTCAGCTCCTGGACGGGGTTGAAGAACACGTCCGCGCCCTTCCCCGCGTCGGGCTGTTCCGGCACCGTGACGCTCACTCGGCCCTCACTGACGCGCATACTCCCCGATCTGTGCGTGCGCCGTTAAGTCGTTCGAACCTGCCTGTTGGGTCTGCTGTCTTTCAGGCTGTTGTGAACAGCCAGAAAGCCCCGAGGCGCTGGCATCGGGGGGCTCGCTGTGCGCTTCCTCGCTCCTTGCAGTCGCTCGTCCAGTGCTTGCGTCGCCCGCCGTCCGCCAGCGCCTCGCCCCTTTCAGTCCCACCCGTGTCGGCAGTGTAATCGCATTGCGTTTGGTCGGCTGTACAATCGCAGGCGTCTCGGTCAGATGTCTCGGCTGTCTACGCCGACGCCAAGTTCACGCCGCTTCGGCGGCCGTCCGCTCCCTGGGCAGTCGAACGGTCGCCGTCGTCCCGTCGCTCGTGTCGAAGTCGAGGTCCCCCTCCAGCGTCGTTGCGGTCCAGCGGACGAGCCAGAGGCCGATGCCGCTGCCGTGATTCAGGTCCGTCTCGCGGCCCCGTTCCAGCACACCGAGTTCGTGTTCGGGGACCCCGGGACCGTTGTCGCTGACGGTCAGCACGACATCGTCGCCATCGACCGCGGCGCTGACGGTGACGGCGGCGTCCGGGACGTGCTGGAGGGCGTTCTCGACGAGGTTGGCGAGCAGAATCTCCAGCAGGGCCGACTGGGTCGTCAGCCGGAGGTCGTCGGGTATCTCCACCGCGACCTCGCCGCCGTGCTCCTCGCGGGCGGCCGCCACGACCTCGGCGGCGAGGTCGGCCAGCACGACGGGTTCAGGGGCCGCGTCGCCGGTCCCCGCTTCGGCGAGGGTGCGGGCCTTCTCGCCGGACTCGACCAGCCGGGTGACCGACCGCTCGATGGTCGCCGCGTGGTCGGCCTGCTCGCCGTCGAGTTCCGACGCCAGCAGCTCCGCCCGGGCCTGGATGACGACGCTCTCGTTGCGGACGTTGTGCCTGAGAAAGCGGTTGAGCACCTCCAGCCGGCGCTCGCGGCGGATCTCGTCGGTGATGTCCTGAAAGACGATCGTGTATCCCAACTGGGTGCCCGACTCGTCCCGCAGCGCCGTCTGCCGGACCTTGTACTCGCGGCGTCGGCCGCCGGTCTCGGTGGAGACCCGCGACCCCCCGCCGTCGGTTTCGATGGTATCGCCCGCAAGAAAGCCGTTCATCGGCTCCGTCAGCGCCTCGTGCTTGTCGACGGCGAACATCTCCTCGGCGGCGGGATTGAGGTTCACCACGCGGCCCTGTTTGTCGACGATGGCGACCGGCGTGGCGATGTCGTGGATGGCCGCCCGTTCGCCGGCCCGTCGGGTCGCCGGGTGGAACTCGAACATGTCGCTGCGGACGAACGCGTACAGGTCCAGTGCGACGTGGGGGAGAAACAGCAGCGTCGTCAGGTTCACCGCCGGAACCGGTCCCACGCCGCCGGCCCACAGCAACACCGCAGCGCCGGGCGGTATCGGGCTCAGGCCGACCGCAAGCGCCTCGCGCCGGTACAGCGGGCCGTAGCTGACGACCGTATCGAACACCAGCAGCGTCCCGAAACTGACGAACAGCATCGCGACGATAATCGTGAGCAGGCCGGCCGGCAGGACGGCGTACTCCGCCCCGGCGCTGCCGGCGGCCGGCACGACCCGGAACCCCTGCCAGACTGCGGTGTGGAGCGGGTTCGTGACGACCAGGGCCGTCCCGGCAAGCGGCACCACCGCCACGGCCCGGTACCACCAGCTCTCCAGAACGTTCGTCCGGCCGGTGTATCCCAGCGCGAAGGAGAGGAAACAGAAGCCGATCCAGATGATGCCCAGCCAGGTGACCATCTCCAGCGCGAGCCGAACGGTCGGGTCGAACACGAGCAGCGCCGCCCCGTAAGCGAAACACCAGACTGTCTGCGTAACGATGGTCGCGACGAACCACCGCGCGCCGGGCTTGTCCCAGTGCGCCCGGAGCTGTGCCAGCAGATACAGCGACCCGAGTCCCGAGGCAAACGAGCCCAGCGCCAGCCACGGGAGGTCGAGGTTCATGTCGGAACAAATCTGTACTCCGTGTTTATCCTTCTGGGCACAGTACAAGCATTGATAACTCCCCAGTGGCCTGCCAGACAGCCGGGCCGTGGCTATCTTAAACAGCGAGAGAATCCCGCCGTTCACGGCGGGCGTGAATCGCGTCACTTGACTACGCAATCCACAGTCTACAGCAGTCCGAATACCGAACGAAAGCCATTAGTACCAAAATAACGTACAAAGAATTGTGCGAACTGAAATCGATATAGAGCGAGGTAGCGACCTCCATGAACGGGTGAAAGAGTACGCCCGCGATAATGGCATCCGCCATCCTCGCGCCTACGCTGAACTAATCGAGGAAGGATTAGACGCTAGTGACAACGATAGCTAAGACTCTTCAAGCGACGTTCGCCGCACCGACAGCCCACAAGCAGTCGAAACTCAACGACCTGCTCGACACGTACCGTGACGGGCTGCAAGAGGCGTTCGACTCCAGAGCGAGTACCATGTCGGCGGTGAGCGACATCGTGACGCCCTACGACCTGCCGTATCAGGCCAAAGCAGCACTCTGCAACTACGTCCCAAAACTCCGTGAGACGTACAACGCGCGGGATTTGGGCGACGAACACCCAATACGGCTCACGAATCAGGCTGCGACGTTCGACCACTCCGAAGACCGCGACTACGAGTTTACGTGGTGGGTTCCGCGCCCCGGTCGGGGGACAAACTTCTGGATACCGCTTCGTATTAATCCCGAACAGGAAGACCTCTGGCACGACCTCGTATCGGAGGACGCAAAGGCAGGTGAGATACGGCTTCAGAAGCACCGAAAGAACTGGGTACTGCACGTCACCGTCGAGTACCCGGTCAAAGAACCAGAGACAGACGATGACGCCACACACATCGGCTTAGACATCGGAGAAACCGCCCTCATCACGGGCTGTGCCCTCAAGGATGGTTCTCCGACTGACCCGTTCGTGTGTAGCGGAAGCAGAGCGAAGCATCTCCGCAAAGAGATGCACACGACCCTGAAACGACTCCAAGACCGTGAGGCATCCGAATGGCGCATCGAAGACCGCTTCTCGCACTACCAAAACGCGCTTACCGACATCGTGGAGAAAGCGTCTCGACAGGTCGTCGAGTACGCTAAACAGTTCGAGAATCCGGTGTTGGTGATGGAGGACTTGACGGACATCCGTGAGCGTCTCGACTACGGGAAGTACATGAACCGTCGCCTTCACTCGTGGGCGTTCGCCCGACTTCAAGGGCGCATCGAGGACAAGGCGACGGAAGCAGGAATCCCGGTCGAGTACGTGAATCCAGCATACACGTCTCAAACGTGCCACTCGTGCCACCGTATCGGTCGGCGGGACTCGCAGGCCGAGTTCCGGTGTCCGAACGACGACTGCCACGTTTCGACGTTTCAGGCTGACATCAACGCTTCCGCGAATATCGCACGACGGGTTGACCCGTGGGGAGAGAGCGTCCCGCTTGACAAGGCGGAACGCGATGACTCGCCTCAGGATGGGAGCGGTTGTGACACCGCCACGACTCACCGCGAGGAGAGCGTACCAACGCAGATGACGCTCACGGACTACGAAGAGTCAGAACCCTCTGCCAGCGACGACTGACTGGTATTCCCCATGCGTGGGAAGCCTCGCCGTTTACGGCGAGGAGGATGTCACTGAAGCCGACGCCGTTTTGTCACCCCTTTCCGTAGCATAGCTGTGACCGGAGTCGAGGAGTGGGTGGCCGACCTCGAAGCCGCCGGGGAGCTGACCCCCGATGCAGTGTCGGCTATCGTCAGCGTTCACGGCGACCGCGGCCACCAGGCCATCGAGGCCGTCGGCGAGAGCCGGGTCAAGCAGTACCGCGATTTTACCGTCGTTGTGGGCCATGATGACGAGTATATCGTTGAAGACGGCGGCTGTACCTGCGCCGACAGCGAGTACAATCTCGACGCTGACGACCCCGACCAGCTCTGCTGGCACGCTATCGCCGTCCGCGTCGCCGAGGCCATCGACGCCGTCGACGACCACGATATGTGGTACTCGGAGGTCCGCGAGTTTCTGTAGACCCACCTTTTTCCCGCTCGGGTGAGCGCGGAGCGCTCACCGCTCGCGGCAAAAACGTGGGCGAAAAAGGCCGGACTCGCCGCCGAGCGGCGAGTCCGGGGAAACCGCGCCTCCGGCGCGGTATGCTGGGACTGCCACCGCTCCGCTACTGTGACTGCACTTTACCGCCCCGCTACCGCTCCACCGGCCGGCCAGCGCCGTAGGCAATCCGCCCGTCCAGTGAGAACCGGAGCACCGAGCGGGAGCCGAGGTCGAGCGCGCGGAGCGTGTCGGCCCGCTCGTGGTCGTCGGGGTCCACGGTGACGCGACCGCTCAGCGGTGCGACCCCCAGTTTCCCCTGGAACTCGACCGGCGTCCGTTCGAGCCGTCCCTCTCGAACCGCATAGCTCCCTATCCGCTCCCGGCGCTCCCAGGCTCGGGGCCAGTCGATGCTGACCGTCGCCACGCGGTCGCCGTCCTCGACGACCGTCGTCTCGCGCCGGGTCGCGTCGTCGCGGTGGGTGATGTCCGCGACCGTCTTCGGGTAGCCCCAGATTTCGTCGCCGAGGGCGCGCGCGGGCTCGGTCGTTACCGGGAGCGACCAGACGTAGGCCCCGGCCGCGCGGGTCAGCAAGGGAAGCAGCGGCGGCCGCCGCCGCCCGTCCGGCGTCACCACAATCGCCACCGCGAACTCGTCGTAGGGGGCCATCGCGTCGTCGCCGATGCGGTGGTACTCGACACAGAGGAGCACGACTGCCGCCCGCCGCGCCGTCGTACGGACCGGCGTCAGCCCCTCGGGCAACAGCGACTCGGCGACGCTGTACTGGGCCGGGAGTACCGCGCCGGCGACTGTTGCTTCGGTGACTAGCGGGAGCCTCACCTCGTGGCCCGTCGACAGGCGAACCCGGTCGCCGTCGGTCAGTCGGGTCACAGCCACCGCCCCAGAAACGCGCTCGCTCGACCGAACCCGCGGTGAATCGGGTCTTGTAGTCGCGCTGGAAGCCAGTGGGTCCAGCGGACGAACGTGGCGAAGGCTCCGACGGGGTAGCGGGCCTTCGGCTGGTCGGCGGTCGCTGCGGCCAGCACCGTTTCGGCGACGGTCTCCGGCGTCGTCGCCAGCGGCCCGCCGGTGAGTACCCAGCCGTCCTCCAGCGCGTCGTAGGTCCGGTCGTAGGTCGGCGTCCGGTCCGCCTCGCTCAGACTCCCCAGCGCGCCCGCGGCGAAGCCGGTCTCGACCCACGCCGGTTCGACGAGCGAGACGTGGATATCGTCCGCTCCGGCGACCTCTATCCGTAGCGCGTCGGTCAGCGACTCGACGGCGGCCTTCCCGGCCGAATACGCGCCGAGTCCCGGTGATGCGGTGTGGCCCAGCACGCTAGAGACGGTGACGATGCGCCCGCCGTGTTTGCGCATCTCGGGTAGCACTGCCTGTGCGAGCCGGTGTGGGCCGTGGACCAGCACGTCGAACTGCTCGCGAACGTCGTCGCTGGCAATGTCCTCGACCGGGCCGGCGACCCCGTACCCGGCGTTGTTCACCAGACAGTCGAGTCGGCCGGTCTCCGTGATGATTTGGCCAACAACAGTCGATATTTGTCCGCTATCTGTCACGTCGAGTTCGAGACAGCGACAGCGCTCACGGATATCTGCCGGAAACTCGCTTTCGATGTCTGTCGCGTAGACCGTCCAGCCGTCGTCGGCGAAGGCCCGCGCCGTCGCCGCCCCGATACCCGACGCTGCGCCGGTGAGCAGCACGACAGCCTTTCCTGTAGACATGCGAAGAAATCGACTTCCCGGACTCAGTGGTCGAGACAGTAGTCGACGTAGTTTCGGAGGATGCGCAGCCCCGTCTCGCCAGACTTCTCCGGGTGGAACTGCGTCCCGAAGACGTTGCCGGCGTCGTTGGCGACAATCGAGGCGAAGTCCGTCCCGTAGTCCGTCGTCGCCACCGTCGCGCCCTCGTCGTCGGGGACGGCGTAGTAGGAGTGGACGAAGTAGGCGTGTTCGCCGTCGACCCCCTCGACGAGCGGGTGGTCCCGCGTCACGTCGAGTTCGTTCCAGCCCATGTGTGGCACGGTCTGGTCGCGGCTAAACCGGACGTTTTTCCCCGGAATGAGGTCGAGTCCCTCGGCGTCGCCCTGCCCTTCGTGGTCTGCCTCCTCGCTCGTCGTCAGGAGCATCTGCATCCCGAGACAGATTCCGAACAGGGGCTTGCCGGCCTCGGCCTGTTCGACCAGCGCCTCGCGGAACGGGCCGGCGTTGTCCATCCCTTCGGAGAAGGCCCCGACGCCGGGCAGGACGATGCCGTCGGCCGCGTCGAACTCCGCTGGGTCCTCCGAGAGGGTCACGTCCGCGCCGGCGCGTTCGAGGCCGCGCGTGACGCTCCGGAGGTTCCCCAGCCCGTAATCGACGACGACCACGTCCGCGGTCGTCTGTCTGACACTCATACGTTGCCGTAGGCGAACAGGGGCTAAGTGACTTCCTGTTCGAACAAGCTTTCGGCACACCCACTGTCCGGTGGATGGTGCTGCTGCCAGTCAGACACTCGGGCCCGACGAGACTATCAACTATGAAAATAAGGTCGCCCAGTTTTATTCACCTACTGCATACGGCCGTTGATGGTTGATCTTACAGATGTGCTGTACGTCGACGGAAACGTTCTCATCGCTGAATTCCCCGAAGGGATGGAGATGACGGACGAGACGTTCGCGAAAGTCAATGAACGGTTCGAAGAACTCGCCTCGCAACCGGCAGTCGATACGCATATCTCGAACCTTCAGATGGAAGCCTCGCTGAACGACGACGTGTTCACACGGGCACAAGAGGCGGCCGAAGCAGGCAAGCAGTTTGGCATCACAGACTGGATCATTGTCTCCGGGGGGATCAAGAAGATGGCACTCAAGAGCAAGGTCGGCGAGATTTCGGGTGTCGACATTTCGCTGGTCGACACGAAAGCAGAGGCGATGGAACTGGTGACGGCGTAGTCCGTCTGCCGGACACGTCTGGGAACAGTTAAAATTCGCCGAGCCGTGACTGTCCGCTTTGCGCGTCAGTGAACTCCGCGGCGGTCGAAAGCGCCGCCTCGAACGTCTCCGTCTGGCTCGGGTCGTACAGCGTCGCCGCCGGGTGGACGGAGACGAGGACGCGTCGTGGCTGACCGGCAATAGCCACGTCGAACACGTCGCCCGCTTCGCCGGTGACGGCCACGTCGCGCTCCAGCAGGTGTTCGGCCGGGACTTTCCCGAGCGTGACCACGACCTCCGGGTCGACGCGGTCGATTTCCGTCTTCAGGTACTCCCGGCAGTTCGCCAGTTCGCCCGTCCGGGGGTCGCGGTTGTCCGGCGGGCGACACCGCACGCAGTTCGTGATGCGAACGTCGTCACGGTCGAGGCCGGCATCGCGTAGCCCATCGTCGAGCACGTCGCCGCTGCGACCGACGAACGGCTCGCCCTGTTCGTCCTCGTTCGCGCCGGGAGCCTCCCCGACGAACAACAGATCCGCATCCGCGGGGCCGACGCCGTTGACGATGCGCGAGCGCGAGTGACAGAGGTCATCACAGCGCTCACAGCCGACGACGTCGAGGCCGTCCATCTGCTCCATGCCCCGTCGTTTGCGCTGGGGGCTCTCAAACGCAGCGGTCTGCCGGGCGGTCGACGACCGAGACCGCCGGCAGAAAGCGCTGACAGCAACTACCGTTTCACACCCGTTGCTTCGATCTGTACCGCCGCGTCGTTCGGCAGGCGTGAAACGCCGACGACGGTCCGTGACGGTCGCTGCCCGTCGAAGAACGCCGCATATGCTTGCTTGACCGCAGTCAGCTGGTCCATCTCCGTGAGATACACCGTCGTCTGCATCAGGTCACGCGGTTCGAGACCGGATTCGGCAGCCATCGCACGAATCTGGTCGAGCGCGGCGAGCGTCTGTGCCTGCACATCGCCGCTGCGAATTGTCTCCGTATCGGGGAACTGTCCGTCAAAGAACACGAGCTGGCTGTCCTGCTGGCGCGTGCCGTACACGCTGTGTTCTGTCGGCTGGTCGCCCTCGTAGCGGGTCACGCTACTGTTGATGTTCGTCTGTTCATTCGTTTCTGCGGGCTCTACAGCCGTCCTCGCCTGTGTTTTGCTTTCTGCCATCGTGTTTCTACATACACGGTGTCGGACAATCAGCCTATCTTTAGCTATTACTAAAACCTCCACAGAATAAAATACAGACACCTGCAGACCTCCCCTTGTCCGCTGTGTTATACTTAGCAATAGATAAGACTCTGTCGTGGTAACTGATATGAAGCCGCCCTATGCCATCGTCTCGGCGGCCGGTGTCACATCGTCTCCGGTCGGGCGGTACTGCTATTCCGGTCACTCCACCTCGACTAGACCCCGCGCCGCCAGTCGGGCGACACGGAGCGGTTCCGGACGCCCGCCTTCAGGCGTGAACGCACGGACGACGTCCGCGGCGGTGCCGTCGTCGAGGCCGACGCTCCGGACGTACACCGTCTCGCCGTTCACCGGTACTGGCCGGCGCTCCGGCTGGGCGCGGTAGGTCGTCAGCCGGTCCTGTACGACATCGGGGTCGTCGAACGCCTCGCGGATGGCCTCTTCGAGCCCCGGCGAGGACTCGAAGGTGACGGAGACGACTGGCAGGTCGGTGTGGTCGTGAATCCGCCGGAGGTCGAGGATGTTGAACCACGCCGGCGCGATACCCGCCACCAGCAGGTACCGGATGTCCTCTCGGGCCAGTCGGTCGACCATCTCACACACCGTCTCGGTCGCGTCGCGCCCACCGACCGTGGCAGTGCCGAAAACAAAACCGTCAGTCACTCGACTGGCGCGGACGACAGTGCCAGCGAACTGACTGGTTTCCGCTCGGTACGACTCCGCAACGCCGAGGGCCCGTGCCCCTGATTTCACGTGTTCTGGTTGTCTTTGATGTCTTCCAGTCTGTCGAGTAGTTCGTCGTTCGACGCGGTGAACTCGTATTCGATGTCGCCCTCGTGGGCGTTTTCTTCAGCATCGAGGCCGTCCTCGTCCTCGAAGTCTGTGTCGTACTCCTGATTGTCTTGTTCCGATTCGTCGTAGCTCCCGAACCCCATGGTACGTGTACAACTATGACGTTCACAGTAAAAAATCACTCGCCGACTCAAGCGTGTTAGCGTATTAATACGACGGCCGTCGCTCTCGCTCTCGGAAGCGCTGTGGCGACCGGGACAGTACACTCAAGCGGGCCGCGCCACAGGGTTCGTGTATGAACGTTCACAACGTCACCGCCGAGGCCGAGACGTTCACCTGCAACGCCTATCTCGTGACCGGCGAACAGACGACGCTGGTCGACGCCGGTGCGATGCGTGGCGTCGTCGACGTCATCCGCGAGCACGCCGACGCGCTCGATGCCGTCGTGTTGACCCACCAGCACGGCGACCACGTCCAGCAACTCGACGCCGTCCTCGACGCCTTCGACGCGCCGCTGTACGCCTACGGCTCCCATCCGCGCCGGGACCACGCACTCGACGACGGCGACACCCTGCCGGTCGGCGACACAGAGTGCGAGGTCGTGTACACGCCGGGCCACGCCGACGACCACGTCTCGCTCGTCTCCGAGTCATCCCTGTTCTCCGGCGACGTGGTCGTTCACGACGACGGGGCGTTCGACGACGGCTCCTTCGGCCGCACGGACCGCCCCGGCCAGTCCCGCGAGCGCCTCATCGAGAGCATCGAGACCCTCCTCGACCGCATGCCCGCCGGCATCGAACACATGTACTCGGGTCACGGCGGCGTCTTCCACGGCGATGTCCGCGAGGTCGTCCAGCGCGCCCTCGAACGGGCCGAGCGCCGCGAGCCAAAGTATCCCGACGAGTAACCACCCGAAACCGGCACAACGCTCTAGTGGGCGGGCCGATATTCGACGGCATGAACCAGCGACTTCTGACGGGGGCGGCTCTGGCGCTTTCCGGCGTCGTCCTGGCCGCCATACAGGTACTCCACGGAATCCAGCAGACCCGGATTCCAGTGGCAGTCGCGGTCGATGCGCTCCCCTTTGCGGCGATGGGGCTGGCGATAGCGTACGCCGGCGTCTGGCTCGCTCGCGACACAACGTTCGAGGGGGCAACGCCCCGGGTGGCCGCGTGGGCCGCCGGCGGAACCGTGACGTTCGCCGCTGTGGCGGCGCTACTGTTGTTCAGCCAGCGCGTGACCTCCGGCTCACTCGCCCGGGCGTCGTACGTAACGGTCGATCTCGTTACCGTTGGTGCGCTGGCGGGTGTTCTTGTCGGGCTGTACGACGCCCGGAGCCGCAGTCGGCTCCGCGAACTGGTGGCCGAGCGCGACCGAATCGAGGCGTTCGCCGGGAAGGCGGCCGACGTGAACAACTACGGACGCGCCATCGCCAGCGCCCCCAGCGTCGACGGCGTCGCTGCCTTCGTCGTCGAGGCCTTCGGCACGATGACCGGCATGGAGGAGACCGCCGTCATCCGGCTCAGGGACGGCGACGCGGTGGCGCTTGCGAACACGATTCGAACCGTGCCGGTCGATGTCGTCGGCTCGCTCGCACGGGAACTCCGGGCACAGAAACAGGGCGAGGTCATCGTTCACGACCGGCCGTTCGCCGTCGACCTCCCCGAGTCAGTCACCGATTGTGTGTCTGCGGTGGTTCTGGACGACGCGGACACGACGACAGTCGTTCTCTCAGTGACGACGGACGAGACGACTGTCGGCGAAGAAGATCAAAAACTGCTGGAACTCATTGTCTCACACGCGTCGGTTCGCATGGCGACGCTCGACCGGCAGGCAACGGACAAAGAACCCACTGACCGGTAGCGGGCTGGCGACGAACTGCCACCGGATGCCGGCGGCAACTGACCCGAGAATTAGGCGCTACGGGTTTCTTTCGCCTTCGGACGCAGGTTCCCGTAGCCACACTTCCGGCACTGTTGGGCGCGCTCTGGGTTCCGAGCGTTACACCGCATGCAGATCTGCTTGTTGAGGAGTCGATCGGACGCTGTCTCGAAGCTAGCCATGCGCGGTTGTTTCCGGTGCGCGCGTTTAAGCTTTGAGTTTCGGCCTGGCCCCGTACGTCCATGCTCCGCCCGCCGCGTCCGCGGACGCTCCCCGTCGCTGGCTTTAGACACCCGAAGCGCGAAGCCGGGGGTATGTACGAGAAGGTCGCAGACCTACCGGTCACCGTCGAGAGCTGTGCGTTCGAGCGCCGAGAACGGGCGACTTCCAGCGGATTCGACCGGGTGACGACCGTCGTCAGCCTCTCGGGCGCGGGCGAGACCGGCCGCGGGGAGGACGTGACGTACACGACAGAAGCCCACGACGCACTGCAGGCTGCCGACGCGTTGCAGGGCGCGGACTCTCCGCTGGTCGGCGAGTACACCGTCGACTCGTTCTCGGCGGCGCTGGCCGAGGCCGACCTCTGGCCCGAACCCCCAGACGAGGAGCGGTTCCGTCACTACCGGCGCTGGGGGTTCGAGAGCGCGGCGCTTGACCTGGCGCTGAAGCAGGCCGATACGGACCTCGGGACGACACTCGGCCGGCGGTACGACCCGGTGGAGTTCGTCGTCTCGACCCGGCTCTCGAACGCGGACGACGACACGCCGCCGACGGCTGACAGACTGGCGATGCTGTGTGAGCGGCACGGCGACTGTTCGTTCAAGCTCGACCCCACGCCGTCCTGGGGCAACGCCCTCATCGACGAGCTGATGGACTACGACGTTCGGGTGCTGGACCTGAAAGGGCTGTACGAGGGGACGGATGTCGACGTCGAGGCAGATCCCGAGTTCTACCGCCGCGTCGTCGACGGTCTCCCGGACGCGCTGATTGAGGACCCTGACCTGACTGACGCGACTCGGCCGGTTTTCGACGGGCAAGAAGCGCGCGTCACCTGGGACGTGCCTATCACCGGGGTCGAGAGCGTCGAGGCGCTGCCGTTCGAACCGGAGTGGCTCAATATGAAACCGTCCCGTTGCGGGACCGTCGAGTCGGTGCTTGCGACCATCGACTACTGCGAGGAACACGGCATCGACCTGTACGGTGGCGGGCAGTTCGAGCTCGGTGTCGGTCGCGACCACATCCAGGCGCTGGCGTCGCTGTGCTACCCTGACGGACCGAACGATGTCGCGCCCGGGGGGTACAATGACCCTGAGCCGGATGCGGACCTGCCGACGAGTCCGCTTACGCCACCTGACGAGCCGGCCGGAATCGGGACCGGGTTCTCGTAAGCACCCTGAGACGTGAAGCCGAAGCTACATTATTGTACGGATACTAACTATTGTTATGCGGTGTCAAGTCTGTGGAGAACGCATCGACGACGTGCTGGAGGCACACGCACGGCAGGCCTGTCCACACTGTGATGCGCCGCTCCTCGAAAAGCCAGCAACGCCACAGTAACTACTCCTCGGCGAGGTAGTCGTCCTGTACGTCGATGACGTCGCTCGAATCCTCGCAGTTCGCGTACCGCTCCAGCGGCTCCTCGTTCAGTTCCAGAAACGTGTGGCCCCAGGAGAACGTCGACAGAATTCGCTCGGCGTGGTCGCGCTCCCCGAGAATGACGAGCGCGCCGGCGAAGGCCTCGACGGTGTTAAGCTGGAATGCCGTCCCGTAGTTGACCGGGTTGCCAGCGACGAGAAAGGGGAGCGAGCGGTGAATCCCTTCGAGGTCGAACGCTTCCCGTTCGGCGGTCTCCCAGGAGCAGTCGAGCGCGACCAGTCGGCTGTGGCGAGCGCCGTCGCCGACGGCTGGCCGGTCCGCCGGAGACAGCGCCTGCTCGGCGAAGGGATTGAGCACGATGCCGGGCGGCGTCGACCGCGTCGCGCGGTGGAGTTCGGCCTCGTCCATCCGGGCCAACTTCCGCGCGCTACATTTGTCGGGGTCGTCGTCACCCTCGTACCGGACGTGCAGTTCCACACGAGCCCTACCACCGTGGCCGATAAAAGCGCCTCGCTCCGTGATAGTGTGCAAACACTGTTATAGCCGGCCTTGGTTGTACAACGTGTGCTTTCAGAGGGGACGACGGCACCACTGTTCGAACTACCGGCGCTCGTTGATGGCGACTGCCAGCGAGTCGGACTGGGAGACTATCTCGGCGAGGATGTCGTCATCCTCGCGTTCTATCCGGCGGATTTCAATCCGGCCTGTGACGAGACGTCCTGTGATCTGGACGAACTCGACCTCTTTACGATGCAGAAAGACGTGACTATTCTGGGGGTCAGCCCGGACTCGGTGTACAGCCACCGGGCTTTTGCCGACCGCTACGGCCTGAAAATCCCGCTGCTGTCCGACACTGACCACGATGTCGCCCGCGAGTACGGACTCGACTTTATCGACGATATCGGCCAGCAGCTCATCGAGCGCGCCGTCGTCGTCATCGACCACGACGGCGACGTGCAGTACGCGTGGAGTACTGACGACCTCCAGCAGCTCCCTCGCGTCGGAGAAATCAAGGATGCTATCGCCGAGACCGGCGGCGACGACACCGCGTTCGCCCGCTACCGCGTCGGCCACGCCCATTACACAGAGGGGCGGCGCGCGTTCACGTCGGCGATGAATGCCTTTCGCGAGTCGGAGTGGATGGTCGCACAGGGTGACTTCCAGCAGGCACGCGACGAATTCGCCGACGCCGAAGACCACTTCGACACCGCCGTCCGGTTCGTTGATGACGAGTCTCTGAGACCGATTTACGAGGACACGAAGACGAAGGCGAACTCGCTGTGGCAGGCCAGCGACTGGCTCATGCAGGCAGCCCGCGAGTACTCCAGCGGGGACGGAGCCGAGGGCCAGCAGCTCCGGGACGACGCCGAGCGGCCGCTAGAAACGGCCCGCGGCTACGAGGAGCCACCGGACCCCGACGGTCCATGGCCGCCGGACCTCGTGACCTTGGAACAGGACGATGACGACGACCGACCGGCGTTCCTCATGCAGGACGAGACGGCTGTGGATACCTCGCTCGACGTGGACATCGACGAGGAAGTCGAACAGACAGACAGTGACCTATCGGAGGCAGCGTCGTCGGCTCCCGAGTCAGCGCCGTCGCCTGACGACGCCGATGCGGCCGACGAAACGCGAGATGGGGCCGATGGACCGACGATAGAAGCGGCCGAGGAGACGACGGCGGGGACAGCTGACCAGCCAACACCTTCGGCGGAGACTTCGAACGAAGCGACCGGCCTCGCGGACCAGTCGACAGCGGGGGAACCTGATGCGTCGTCGGCCGACGACGCTCCGCCGGAGTCGGTGTCGCCCCCGGACGGGGACGGTGAGCTGTCGGACGTTGACGACACTGATATCGAGGAGATACAGGCCGAACTGGCCGCCAGCGAAGCCGAGAACGAGCCGACGGAGCCGCTGGACGAAGCCCCGACTGCGATGGTCGAAGCGCCCCCCGACACAGTCGGCGGAACGGACGACGCTTCCACACAGGACGCGCCGGACGGCGAGCGGTCGACTGCCGGCTCGTCGGCGGACGCCGCCACCACCTCAGCGACGGAGACCGACGACGCAGTTGAGCTGGACCTGGCCGACCCGACGGGCGACGACGGCGACACGGGAGAAGCAGCCGAACCGGGGGATGCTGACGGTGCTGTCCCGGACGCAGCTGACGAGCCGTCCGATGCGGAGAGCGATAGAGACACGTCTGACGACCCCGAATCAGACCTGTGATGCGACCCGCGCTTCTTCGGCGGACACGGGCCTACTACGACGCTATCGACGGCGACGACTACGACCAGTTGGCGTCGCTGCTCACCCCGTCGTTCGTCCACGACCGCCCTGACCGGACCATCGACGGCCGGGACCAGTTCGTACGGTTCATGCGTGAGGAACGGCCCCAGACGGACACCACCCATCCGCTCGACGGCCTCTACTGTCGGCAGAACGACAGCGCGGCCGAGTCGACAGACGGCGACGACACGGCGACGGCGGACGTCATCGCTCGCGGCCGCCTACTCGATGCCGACGGCGAGCGTATCGTCGGGTTCGTCGACGTGTTCACGTTCGCCGGGGACGACATCGAGCGCATCGAGACGTACACACGTTGAGGCCTGCCCGCTCGCGGCGTTGTTCGTTCACTGTTCCGGTAGCGACAGCCGAACGCCGTACATCGACCCGTCGGTTTCGGTCCCGACGAGCGCGTCCACGGTCCACGGGGTCTCACTGACCGCGTCGCGGAAGCCCGACGGCGTGACCAGCAACAGGTCGGTCCACGGGCCGGCCAGCCCGTCGTACTCGACGCGGAAGGTCCGGTAGGCGACACCGGGCTGGGTCCGGTGGGCCGCGTCAGTCTCCGGGTCTGCTCGGTCGAGCGTATCCATGTCGGCGACGAGACGACCACCGGGCTGTGTCACCGCTGCCAGTTCTGTAAGCGTCGTCCGGAGGGCGGCCAGCGAACTGCCGAGGCCGAGCTGCTTGCCCAGTGCAACGACCGTCTCGAACCCGTCCCCCGGCGGCTGTCGGAGGTCGCCGATCACGGGATGGGTGACGCCGCGCTCGCGGGCGACCGCGACGGCCCCCGGACTCCGGTCGACGGACAGCACGCTGTGGCCGCGCTCCTGCAGCGGGAGTGTGTGTCGGCCGACGCCACAGCCGGCATCGAGGACACGCCCTGTCACCGCCGGGAACAGGCGTTCCTCGATGGGATGCCACGCCGACCGTGGCTCGAAATAGCCCGCCAGATGCGCCTCGGTCACGTCGCCGTCATCGCGCCGATACCGCGGCCGCTCGGTGAGGTCGTCGCGATGAAAGTCCAGTGCCATCCGGCCGAAGGCGTCGTCCGGCATAGCTCGACGGTGCCGCCGGAGAAACGTAATAGTGTATTGAAATGTGGTGTCGTGTAACGCGCCACAAAGGGGGCGAGGGACCGGCCGCGTCCGACAGACGCGACTTACTCCTTCTCGCCCGCGCCGACGGCGCTCTCGCCGATCTTTTCGGAGCCTTCGATGAGTTCCTGGCCGCCCATGTACGGGCGGAGGGGTTCGGGCACGGTGATGGTCCCGTCGTCGTTCTGGTAGTACTCCATGATGGCGACGAGAACCCGCGGGACGGCAAGTCCGGAGCCGTTCAGCGTGTGGAGATAATCGGCGGACTCGTGTCGCTCGGGGCGGTAGCGCAGGCCGGCGCGCCGGGCCTGGAAGTCCTCGAAGTTCGACACCGAGGAGACTTCGAGCCAGCGGCCGCCGCGGTCGGGACCCTCGTCCATGTCGTCGCCGGGAGCCCACACCTCGACATCGTACTTCTTGGCCTGCGTAAAGCCCATGTCGCCGGTACACATGTCGAGCACGCGGTAGGGCAGTTCGAGGCGGTCAAGCACTTCGGCAGCCTCGTCAAGCAGGCTCTCAAGCCGGTCGTAGCTGTTCTCGGGGCGGACAAAGTTGACGAGTTCGACCTTGTGGAACTGGTGGACGCGGACGTAGCCCCGCGTCTCGGTCCCGTGCTCGCCGGCCTCGCGCCGGAAGTTCGGCGAGAACGCCTGATGTTTGACCGGGAGGTCGTCGTCCAGCAGAATCTCGCCGCGGTACATGTTGGTGACCGGCACCTCCGCCGTCGGGAGCAGCCACAGGTCGTCGCTGTCGTAGTCGTCGTCTTGTCTGGCTCCGACGCGGTAGGCGTCCTCGGCAAATTTGGGGAGTTGGCCGGTCCCTTCCATCGAATCGGAGTTGACGGGAATCGGCGGGAGCACGTCGACGTACTCCTGCTCGCGGTGGACGTCAAGCATGAACTGGACGAGTGCATGCTCCAGTCGCGCGCCCTCGCCCTTGACGAACTGGTAGCCGCCGCCGGACACCTTGGCACCGCGTTCGAAGTCGAGCAGGTCCAGATCCTCGCCGAGGTCGTAATGCGGGACGACCTCGTCGGGCAGGTCACGCAGGTCGTCGAATCCCTCGCGGTAGCGCTCGACGTTGTCTGCCTCGTCCTCGCCGGTCGGGACCGACTCGTGAGGGATGTTCGGCAGTTCAAGCAGGGCGTCTTCCAACTGGGCCTCCAGTTCGTCGGCCCGCTCCTCGATATCCTGCAGTTCGTCTTTGAGTTCCTGCGAGCGGTCGATGGCCTCCTGTGCCTCCTCCTCTTTGCCCTCCTGTTTGAGCTGGCCGATCTTGCTCGACACTTCGTTGCGTTCCTGCCGCAGGCCGTCGCCTTCGGCTTTCAGTTCCCGCCACTCCTCGTCGATTTCGAGGATTTCGTCGAGGTCGACGCCCGTGACGCCCTTCCGCTCGATGGCGTCACGGACCGTCTCGGGGTTCTCCCGGACGAACTGTCTCGATAACATGGCCGACGGTTCTCGACGGCAGAAATTAGTCGTGTCGGTCCCGCGGCAGCGCCACCTCGGCTGTCGCCCCGTCCCGCTACGACTCGCCGCCGACCTTGACTGCGAGCACCGGCACCGGCGAGGCCCGAACGACCGACTCGGTAACGCTGCCGATGAGTTCCCGGGACGGTCCGGTCCGGCCTTCCGTCGCCATTACGATGATGTCGATATCGTGGCGCTCGACGTACGCCACGACTTCCTCGTGGGGGACGCCCTGTTCAACTGCTGTCGTCACTGCGTCGATACCGGCGTCGTCGGCCTGTGCACGCAGGTCATCGACGGCCTGCTGCCCAGCGTCGGCGAGGCGGTCGTAGATGCTGCTGTCCTCGAAATCGGGTATCTGGTCGACTACCTGTTCGGTTTCGAGCACGTGTAGCGCGTGCAGACTCGCGTCGTGGCGCTGTGCGAGGTCGATGGCGTGTTCGGCCGCGGTGGCAGACCCGTCGGAGCCGTCGGTCGGAACGAGTACGGTATCGTACATACAGTGGTGTTTCTGAGTGCGGGTAAATGGCTTTGCCCTTCCTGCTGTTCGGCTGTCACGACACCCACAGCACAACGGTTTTGCCCCCACCGGTCACGAGGAAGTGTATGGGAATCGGTGACGTTTACGAGGTGACGGTCGGGGACTGCACAGATGTCCACTACGTCGACACCGGGATGTACGACGTAGCCGAGTACGGCTCCGTCTACATCATCGACGCCGAGCGACCGGCACTGGTCGACACTGGCATCGGCGCGCGACACGAGAACATCCTCTCGGCGATGGAGTCGGTCGGCATCGCGCCCGAGGACCTGGAAGTCATTGCGGCGACCCACGTCCACCTGGACCACGCCGGCGGGGCCGGCTACCTCGCCGAGGACTGCCCGAACGCGACGGTGTACGTCCACGAGTCCGGGAAGCGCCACCTCGTCGACCCCCAGCGGCTCTGGGAAGGGACCAAACACGCCGTCGGCGACCAGATTGAGTTCTACGGGAAGCCGGTCCCGGTCGCCGAAGACCGTATCGAGACGCTAGCCGACGGCGACGTGATCGACCTGGGTGACCACTCCCTCGATGTCCTGCACGCACCGGGCCATGCCCCACACCAGGTCGTCTTCTACGACCCCGTCGTCGACGGTGTGTTCACCGCCGACGCCGCCGGCATCTACACGCCGTCGACCGACGAGATGCACGTCACGACCCCACCGGTCAACTTCACACTTGAGGGTGCCCTCGACGACGTGGCGATGTTACAGGACCTCGACCCTGAGATTCTCATGTTCGGCCACTACGGCCCAGCCGAAACCGGTGACAAACTGAAGACCTACGCCGAGATTCTGCCCGAGTGGGTCGCCGAAGTCGAGCGAAAGCGCGCGGAACTCGACGACGACGAGGCGGTCATCGAGTACTTCGTCGAGCGAGCCGACACCGACACCTGGGGCGAGCGCAAGGGCCGCGCCGAGATGCGCCTGAACGTCCGCGGCGTCCTCGTGGCGCTCGATAACCGCGAGGAATAGCCAGCGTCACAGCGGGCCTGAGACTGGGTGATGGAGCCCTCGTCTGCCGGTGAGTGAGTGCGCTTATACGGTGGCGACGCGATAGCCCGGATAGATGGAGGCCAACTGTGGCTGGTAGTTCGGGGCTACTGATTCCGCTCGTCGCCGGCATCATCGGACTTGGCGTCCTTGCACAGGTCCTCGCCGCACGCCTGCGCGTCCCCAGTATCATCTTCTACCTGCTGGTGGGTGTCATCATCGGCCAGCCCGGACTGGACATCATCGGTGACGGCACCTTCGGCGGGGCGCTGTCGGCAATCGTCGGCTTAGCAGTCGCAATCATCGTTTTCGAGGGGGCCTACCACCTCCGATTCGACCGTCTGCGCGAGGCCCCGGCTGCGACGTTCAGACTCGTTACCGTCGGTGCGGCTATCGCACTCGTCGGCACCGCTATCGCTGTCAAGTTCGCGTTCAGTTCCGCGGCCGTCTCCTGGAACCTCGCGTTCCTTATCGGTGCGTTGCTGGTCGCGACCGGGCCGACGGTTATTACGCCAATTCTCGATGTCGTCCCGGTTCGAGACCGTGTCGCCGCCGCGCTGGAGACGGAAGGGATCGTCAACGACGTGACCGCGGCCATCATCGCCGTCGTCATCTTCGAGACGGTCAATCCGGCTGTCGCCAGTGAGAACCTCCTCCGGGGATTTGCCCTCCGACTGGGGACGGGGCTACTCGTTGGCCTCATCGTCGCTGGCGTGGTGTACTACCTCCTCCAGTACGTCGACCTCTCGCCCGGTGACGCACCGCGGAATTCCCGACTGCTCGTCCTCGCCGGGGCGCTCATCGCTTACGCGGGCGCGAACACAATCGCGACCGAGGCCGGCGTCGCCGCCGCCGCCACGGCGGGGATGGCGCTTGGGAACGTCGACCACCCGTACGAGGAAGATATCGAGGAGTTCAAGGGCGATATCACGCTGTTGGTGCTGTCGTTCGTGTTCATCGCCCTGGCGGCGCAACTGGAACTGGCCTCGCTCATCGATGTCGGGCTAGCGGGCATCATCGTCGTCCTCGCGGTCGCTCTGCTCATCCGCCCGCTGCTGGTGTTTGTCTCGACCGTTGGTGACCGGTTTACGACCAACGAGAAACTGTTCGTCAGCTTCGTGGGGCCACGCGGTATTATTCCGGCGTCCGTCGCGACGCTGTTTGCCGTTGAACTGAACGCCGCGGCCGAAGAGGTCACCGGGGCACAGGCCGAACTGCTGGGGACGCAGGCGGATATCCTGCTGGGTACCGTCTTTCTCGTTATTTTTGCGACCGCCCTGTTTGAGGGCGGACTGGCGCGATACATTGCGGAAAAACTGGATGTGATACCAATGCGAGTCATCATCGTCGGCGGCGGACAGGTGGGCCGAGCGCTCGCCGCACGCCTCGAAGACCGGGGCGAGAACGTCGTCATCATCGAGCAGGACGAAGAGACTGTCGAACGAGCCCGCAACGAGGGATACGCCGTCGAGATCGGCGACGGCACCGACACCGACGTGTTGCGGTCGGCCGGGGCCGAGAACGCCAAGACCGTCGTCGCGGCGACCGGTGACGACGACGCGAATCTGCTGGTGTCACAGCTGGCGAGTTCGAAGTTCAGCGTCGACCGAGTGATCGCCCGCGCGAACAATCCGGACAACGTCGAAGCCTTCGAGGACCTCGGCGTCCGGACCATCTCCTCTGCAATGGCGACAGCCTGGGCCATCGACAACCAGATCGAGCGCCCGGCTATCGCTCACTGGATGACCGATGTCGGTCGGAGCGGCGACGTTCAGGAGGTCGAGGTCAAGAACCGGGAACTCATCGGCAAGCCGATCCGCGAGATCGGGCCGATGCTGCCCGACGCCTGTCTGGTCGCGCTCGTCAGCGGGGAACTCCACGAGAACGCCGAGGTACCCACGGCCGATTACGTCCTCGAAGAAGGCGACATGGTGACGCTGCTGGGCCGTCGAGAATCCGTTCGCGACGGAATGAAGATGGTCAGTGGCGATTAGTCGTCGGTCGGATGGGTGATCTCTGATTCGTCGACGCCTGCTGTCCACGGCGACTCGCCGCGGTCGCCGTCCGTCTTGTACGTCCCACGAGCGCTTGCGATGTGATGCCCGTCGGTATCGTACACTTCTGCATCGACGACGGAGACGCTCCCGCCGCTTCGGATGACCTCCGCCTCAGTCCGTAAATCGGCGGTCGCTGGCGCGAGGTAATCGATCCGCATGTCGACCGTTGGCGAGACGGTGCCGGATTGCGAGACGACGGCCGCCCCACCGACGGTGTCGACGAGCGAGTACGTGACGCCGCCGTGTGCGATTATCGATTTGGGATTCGAGGAATGGCCATCCTCCAGCGGGAGTTCGCCTGCCGCATACCCGTCATCGACAGCCGTGATCTCCATCCCTAACTGCTTGACAAACGGAATGTCGTTGAACATCGATTTGAGACTCATGGCTATTTCCACGGAACCGACTCTGATAAGCCTCCCAGAACGGACAACAACGGGTCAGGTGTGGGCGTTTTCCGGGATACGCTCTGTGGCAGTCGCTTGCTCCCAAGCACTGTCCCTCTTTGGCCCCTGATGACCTAATATGATTTTAGGCAGATATGTGGGTACTACTATATGTTCCCCGTCAGTACCGGTTGGCATGCAACCACAGCGGGCGACGTACGTAAAGAAAGCCTGTGCCTACATCACCAGAAACGGGTCGGAGCTCCTGGTGTTCGACGGCCCGGGCCACGACGGGCTACAGATACCAAAGGGAACTGTTGAACCGGGCGAGGAGCCGCGAGTCGCCGTACAGCGAGAGGCTGTCGAGGAGAGCGGTCTCGCTTCATTCGAGCGACTGCGACACATCGCCACCGACGTCTGGACGCGCCGCCGGTCGCCGCCAAAGCGGTACGTGCGGTCGTTCTACCACCTCCCCGTCCACGAGTCCCGGGACCACTGGGTCCACACCGTCACCGGGACGGGTGAGGAGCGCGGCGCGGAGTTCGAGTTCTCGTGGGTCGACCTCCCGACCGACGCCACCTTCGCACTCGACCTCGACGACTACATCCACTCGCTGACGAGTCCCGCCGAGGCGGCGACAGCCGGCGATGTGGCTGCCGATTAGCGACGTCTTCTCTCGACTCTCGTTCGCGCCCCTCGAGGTTCGCAGATAACGCACTCGCAAACGACGGACCGCGGTAGAATACTGAAACCGCGCCGAAAGCGGCTGGTCAGGGCAGTCGGAACTCGATGGCCGCACCCTGGCCGAAGCCGACACACTCCGTCGCCAGGCCGAGCTCCGCGTCGCGGCGGTTCATCTCGTGGACGAGCGTCACCGGGAGGCGCGCGCCGGAGGCCCCGAGCGGATGGCCGATGGCGATTGCGCCGCCGTTGACGTTGTAGATATCGTCGTCGAAGCCGAGTTCGCGCTGGCAGTACAGACACTGGGAGGCGAAGGCCTCGTTCAGTTCCACGAGGTCGTAGTCGTCCGTCTCGCGGTCGGTGCGCTCGGTGAGTTTGCGGACAGCGGGGACCGGACCGATACCCATCACGGTCGGGTCGACACCGGCGACTTCGTGGGAGCCGATTTCGGCCAGGATGTCGAGTCCGCGGTCTTCCGCGAACTCACGAGAGGTGACCATCAGCCCCGCCGCGCCGTCGGAGACCTGCGAGGCGTTGCCGGGTGTGACTGTCCCGTCCGACTTGAACACTGTCGGTAGCTGGGACAGCTTTTCGAGCGTGGTGTCGGGGCGGATACCCTCGTCTGCTTCGAGCTGGCCGTCATCGGTGTCGATGGGGACGATTTCGTCGTCGAAGCGACCGGACTCCGTCGCGTCGGCGGCGCGCTGGTGGCTTCGGAGCGCGTACTCGTCTTGCTCCTGACGGGAGACCTCCATCTCGCTGGCGACCTTTTCGGCGGTCATTCCCATCTGGAGTTCGCCGATGTTGTACTGTTCGGCCAGTCGGGGGTGGACGTTGTGAGTGTTCTCGTCCATCTGCACGCGGGACATCGATTCGACGCCGCCGGCGATGAGCACGTCGCGCTGGCCGGCCGCGATGGCGTCGGCGGCCCGCATCAGCGCCTCGGCCGAGGACGCACACCAGCGGTTGATCGTCGATGCGGGGACGCTCTCGCCGAGGTCTGACAACAGCGCGATGACCCGGGCCATGTTGTTGCCCTGTTCCCCGCGCTGCTGGGCACACCCCCACAGCAGGTCGTCGACGTCCTCGGCCTCGACGCCGGTCGACGCGAGCAACTGGTTGATGAGCGGCACCGAGAGGTCTTCGCTCCGGACGCCGGCGAGTGCGCCGTCCTCCTTTCCCTGTGGCGTTCTGACTGCATCCACGATGACAGGTGTGGGCATGGACAACGGAACGTTTCGGCCTGTGTTAAAACCTGACAAACTCTACACAGTGGGGGAACCGTTGTCGGCCGACCGGCCCGATCGCTCCCCGTCGCAGTCGGGCGGCGGGGTTACTCTGGCTCGAACCCCGGCGGGAGGCCAGCGTGTCTGAGCCCTTCGCGCTCATCGATATGGAACCGGTAGATTGCGACATCCTCTTTCTCAATCGCGTCCGCGAACACCTCCGGTCGCCACGCTCCGTCGAGCACGTCTGCGAGGTCGTCCCACTCGGACTCGGGGACGGCCTCGATACTGCCCTGTAGGAGGACGCTCTCCCAGTGGAACATCGATTCGACTTTGTACACGAGTACAGTCGCGTCCGCCGCCGCCTCGGTCAACTGTTGCTTGCGACTCGCCGACCCACCGACGAAGGTGAAATACAGCGACCGGTCGCCGTCGTAGCCAAAGGACAGGGGAATCATGTACGGGCCGGCCTCCGTCGGCAGTCCCAGCACGCCGACCCGCTGGTTCGACAGAAACGCCGCGATGTCGCTGTCGTCCATGCGTCTGAGTCCGGCCGCTTCGAGATTATCTATTGTCATATGAGTGTAACTTCGACCGAGACTTGTATAATTAATTCGGCTATTCTCCGTTCTGGGGAACTGCGTGCCGGAGCGTCTCCGGGCGGCGTTACTCCTCCTGTAGTGCACCAGGCGCGTGGCGCTTGACCCGCTCGATGGCGGCGACGGCCTTGTTGCGTTCGGCGTACCCCTCGCCGGAGTCGGCGATGATCTCGCCGTTGCGGTGGCGGAGTCGCCAGCGCCACTCCGCACCTCGGTCCTCGTACACCTCGAAGGCCGCACTCCCGATCTCAAGCAGGTCGGCGTCGGCGGCATAGGACTGGACTCGCTCGACGGCATCCATGGTTTTCGACCGGTTCGCGTAGCCCTCGCCGCTGTCGGCGACGAGTTCGCCGTTGTCGGCCCGCAGCCGCCAGCGCCACTCCTCGCCAGCGTCCTCGTACACCTCGAAGCCGTCGTCGACCGCGGACTCCGGCGCGAGTTCGCCGACGCGACGGGCTGCCCGCCGGGCGTTCGACCGGGAACTGTACCCCTCGCCGGAGTCGGCGAGGATGTTGCCGTTGCGGTGGAGCAAGCGCCAGCGGAACTCCCCCGCGGCGTCGGCGTACACCTCGTACGCCACCGGGTCGATCTTGAGGTAGGCCGCGCCGGGGACGTACGCGCGGACGCTTTCGAGCGCCCGGCGGACGTTCGACTTCGAGGCGTACCCCTCACCGCTGTCGGCGATGATGTTGCCGTTGTCGTGGCGCAAGCGCCACCGGAACTCCCCGGCCGAATCCTCGAACAGTTCGAACGTAGCGTCGCTTTCGGGGGCCGGCACGACCGGCACGTCCTCGGCGGTGTCGTCCTCGGTCGCGTCCTCGAAGAAGACCACAGCTCCGCCGGCGGCGTTGGACTGGACGCTGCGAAGGCCCTGCATCGCCTTCTGGCGCGAGGAGTACCCCTGTGCGCTGTCGGCGATGACGTTTGAGTTCCGGTGGCGCAAGCGCCAGCGGTACTTCCCGGCGGCGTCTTCGTACAGTTCGAACGTCGCCTTGCTGTCCATCGCGGCCGCGATGGTGGCCTGTGCCGCGGCCAGTTCCGCCTCGGTCGCGTCGGCGACGGTCGCCAGCTCCTCGCGGGCAGCTTCGCTGGTCGCCAACTGCTCGGCCAGCGTGTCCCGCTCGCGGCTCGCTTGCTCGGCCACCTCGGACTGCTCGCTGGCCGTCCGGGAGGCCTCTTCTGCCTCTCGGGACGATTGCTCGGCCAACTCCGTCGCTTCCTGTGCCGTCCGTATCGCCTCGTCGTACGCCTCTTTCCGGCCGGTCAGCAGCGGAGAAACGACCGCGCCGACCGCCATCAGGCCGAGGCCGACGATGTACAGCGTCACCGCCGGATTCCCCTCGGGACCGGTCCAGTTCGACGGGTAGAACGTGGTGAACCACACGATAGCGACCAGTCCGACCACGCCACCGAGGTAGGTGAGTATCAGGCCCCGACGTGTCAGCGGCAGTCGGATGGTCGGTCCCGCAAACAGCGAGATGAGGCCAATCGCACCGAGGAGATAGCCGAACTGCCGCGGTGTACTCCGCGACGCTGTCAAATAAAACAGGAGAAGGCCGACGATACCGAGTACGATGCCGAAAACGAACAGCCAGTACCCGTAGACCTCGTCGTCGGTCGTCGGGTCACCGATGCGGTTCCGATACACCGAGATTAATGTGTTATTAGTTTCCATGATGGATGTTCACAGGGATGATATATTACCTTGGTGTCGGACACCGGGGCTTCGAGTGACTTATACCGGTCGCGTGGTAACATCAGTGGGAATGAGCAATCCGGAACTGGATGTCGTTGAGTTTCTGCTGACGGCCACTATCTACAGCGAGCGGCGAGACCTCGAGCCGGACGACTTGCCGGCCTCGTACCGGTCCGTTTTCTGGACCGACGGCGAGATCGAACGACCGCTGTCGGTCACTAACACAACCGCGAGTGAGGCCACCGGTGTCGACCGGCCCTGGGCAGCCATCTCTGGCCTGATGTTCACCGACCGCGACGATTTCTCGGGGAGCATTTCCATGACGGACCGCGACCTCGCCGAGGAGTGGTTCCTCGAACGGGTCGACGCCTCGGCTCTCGAAGACAACCCGGTTCTGGCGAAAGCCTTCGAGGACCAGGTCGAGGGCGCTGACTACGAGCGGGCCCGCGAGCAGAACCGACCGTCGCGCGCCGACCGCGCGTTCATCGACGCGAAACTGGAGGAGGCGTTCGACACTGACGACGAGGACGACGAGGAGATGCTGGACCTCGTGGACGTGCGCGCCCCCGAAGAGGTCGAGATGACGCTGGCCGATCTGGTGTTGACCACCGACCAGGAAGACGAGATACAGAAGATTGTCAAGGCCATCGAACACCGCGACTACCTCGCCCGGATCGGCCTGCGAGAGATCGGGAAACTGCTGTTCGTCGGCCCGCCGGGGACCGGTAAGACGAGCGTCGCTCGCGCGCTGGCCCACGACCTCGACCTCCCCTTTGTCGAGGTGAAGCTCTCGATGATCACCAGCCAGTACCTCGGCGAGACGGCCAAGAACGTCGAGAAGGTCTTCGAGGTCGCAAAGCGGCTCTCGCCGTGTATCCTCTTTATGGACGAGTTCGACTTCGTCGCCAAGACCCGCTCCTCGGACGAACACGCCGCCATCAAGCGCGCCGTCAACACTCTCCTCAAGAGCATCGACGAGATTTCGCTCATCCAAGACGAGGTGTTGCTCATCGGCGCGACGAACCACCCCGATCAGCTCGACGCCGCCGCCTGGCGGCGCTTCGACGAAATCGTCAATTTCCCCAAGCCGGACCACGGGATGCGCGCGGACATCCTCCGCATCGTCACCCAGCAGATGGAGATCGACGACTTCGACCCCGAGACGCTGGCGGAGCTGACCGAGGGGCTGACCGGGAGCGACCTCCGGCTCGTACTCCGCGAAGCCGTCCTCAACGCCCTGACTGAGGAGCGGACCACACTGACCCAGCAGGACCTCGAAGACGCAATTATCGACTTCGAGGAGCGTGACAACCTCAAAAACATGGACATGATGGACGGCGACGCCGACGCGCTGGTCGCCGGGAGCGGCGGCTTCTCTGGCGACGGCGGCAGCGACCACGATCACGACCACTGAGCGGCGACTCACCCGCTCAGCTACCCGTTCTGGTTGTCGGTATGAGCGATTTACTTATCAGTACGGGAATCATTTGGTAGCCATGGCAGCCAACGACGTGTTCACCGAGACAGACGACTCCGCCGAGTCGTGGGTCGACGTTCGCATGACCGACCCCGACGAAGGCGAGTGGGACGTGGACGTGGTCATCGCCGAGAAGCAAGTCGAGTACGTCGACCTGCGCATCCGGCCGGAGTTACTCGAAGGATTCTTCGAGTGCCTGTTCGACGACCTCTCCGACGAGCGTGCCCGGTCCCTGCTCTCGACGACGATGGAGCGACAGGGCATCGACCCGGCGGACTTGGCCGAGAGCCAGTAACGAAAGCGAGGGGCTTAGGCGGGTCCCCCTCTGAATGGACGGTAATGGAGGTCACGCTGCTTGGGACCGGCGACACGACGGGGACGCCGACTGTCCAGTGCGACTGTGACACGTGCGAACGGGCGCGCGACCCCGACGAGGAACTCCGGGCCCGCGTCCGCGAGCGCGGCATCGACCCGACGGGGGGCGTTGAGCGGTCGCGCTTCTCTGTTGCCGTGGCGAACGACGAAACCGGCGAGTCGCTGCTGATCGACCTCAGTCCGGACTTCCGTCACCAGTTCCTCCGCGAGTCGGTCCCGCTGCCGGACGCGGCTATCGTCACGCACGTCCACTTCGACCACCTCGACGGTCTCGGCAACGCCTACCGCCTGTTCGACGACCTGCCGGTCCACGCCGCCGACGAGACGGACCCGGTGACCGACGAGAGCGTCGCCGAGGGCGTCCGGAGCCGCTACGAGTACCTCGATACGGTGTCGGTCCACGCACAGACCCCCTACGAACCGTTCGCCGTCGCCGGCTTCGAGGTGATGCTGGTCCCCGTCACGCACCCGCCGCTTCTGTGCTACGGCCTGCGCATCGAGGAGCCACAGACCGGCGCGGTGCTGTCGATATCCGGGGACACCTGCTACGACGTGCCCGACCGCTCGAAAGCCGTGCTGACTGGCGCCGACCTCGCGCTCGTCGAGGGCATCGTCCACCCGGAGGCCTGCGAATACCACCCGAAAGGCGGCGCTCACCACGACGAGGACGGCGTGCCGCGGACCTTCGGCACGAAACACATGACCCTGCCCGGCGCGCGGGACTTCGCCGACGACATCGACGCCGACGACTACCGCATCGTCCACACCGCCCACTACGTCCCGGCGGACCGGGCCTTCGCCGACGACATCGGACTCGACGGCGAGCAGTTCACGCTCTAATGTCCCGCTCGGCTGGGTGAAACAGGCCGTAGCTTATAGGTACTGGCGCATGATCCGGCTGTATGGACAGGCGTGGCATCGCGGAGATCGGTGGGCTGTCGCTGGCCGGCGGTATCCTCGCGGTCGCCGGTCAGCAGATCATCGCGAACAGCATCGACTGGGTGTTTGTCGTGGGGCTGGTAGCCTGTGTCGGGATCGCGGCCGCGGCGAACTATCAGGCCAGAACGAAACACGCGGCGCAGGTCGCCACCGAAGCACCGGCGGTGACCGAAGACAACTACGAACAGCACGGCCGCCCGACCGCTGGCGACGGCGGCGTCCCGCCCGATGACGCGCCCTCGACGAACAACGACCGGTAGGTTGCCGACTTCTCGCGGCTAGCCGAACCGATCCAGTCCAGACTGGCGACGCCTGCGCCCGTCTGGGTCCGCCCGCCACGGCGTCCGCTCGGCCCGGAGCGACTCGCCGTCGACGGCCGGTGGGTCGGCTGCCTCGTACCCGCCGCAGTCCGGTCCGCAATCGTCGCTCTCGCGGACCGCGCGCTCTTTCCACTGACAGTACGGAATCCCGTCGCTGTCTGGTGAACATCGTTCGCACGACGGGTAGTCGAAGCTCCGCCACCCTTTGCCGTACGCTCGCTCGGCCAACCGCCGGCGCGTGCGAGCCTTCTCGGCGGCGCTGACTACGCGCACGTCCGTCCGGACCGGACGCTCTTCGAGGAGTTCGACACCGGCCTCGTCTGTCGGTAGCTGTGTCGCCTCCCGACGGACAGTTATCGTTCCGCTGTCGGCGTCGAACCGCCAGACGCCGACCTCCTCGGGAATCCGGTTGAGGTGTGCTCCGGTAACGTAGGAGGCCGTCGCCAGTACGACGCGGTCGGCGAGCGCGAGCGAGACATCGGTCCGCAACTGCGATTCCAGATCGCCGGGCCGGCCCAGGTCCGGCTTGTTCTCGATGGCGACGATTTCGCCGACCCAGTCGGGGTACCGCGTCGTCTGGCGGACGTACGTTCGGCCGCCGCGGCGCTCGCGTTCGAAGAATCCGCGCTCGACCGCCAGTTCGACGGCCCGCTCGGCGCGGTCGGGATGGCAGTCGAAGGCGTCCTTCCAGTACCGCGCCCGACCCGGGCCAACGGTGCTTTCGATGGCCGCCGTCGGCAGCCGTTCGGGAGTGATGGCCGCTCGCTCGTCGAACTCGGGTCCCGGCTCGACAACGACGGTGTCGAGGACGCGCCGGCCGTGGACAGCGCCGCCGAGCTGGCGGCTCACCAGTCGGCCCTCGCGTTCGAGGTGGGCACACAGCGCCAGTTCGAAGTCGAACTCCCGCACGACCGGAGGCAGGGCCGGGACGGGCAAAAGCCCCGCGCCCGGTTACCGAGTAGCGACGAAGAAACAGGAAAGCGCCGCCAGCCCGAGGATCAGACTCTGTGAGAGTATCGTCAGTAAGCCGAGATATGCGGCCAGCACTCCAAGCAGGGAACGAACGGTCAGCGATGGATACGTCGGCCGATACAGTTCGGCATCGGCGTAGGGCGCGGGTTGGTACATTACAGTGAAACGATGGTCCCGAGTCCCGATAAGTATAATCTGAATGATATTTATGCAGGAGGCACGTATCGGGGCTTTCCTGAAGACGATTTCAGTCAGCGGGAACCCACCGTCGCCACAGTACCGACACTACATCAGCGGGACGGCTCAGTGTTCGCAGGCCTGTCGCTCGAACTCGACCGGCTGTAGATCGCCGTCCAGATAGGCGGTCAGTTCCGCCTCGGCCATCGGAATCCGGACCGCAAGCCGCCACGGATCGGTGTCTTCGACGGTCGTGTACTGGTCGTCGACACACCAGGGGAGCGTCCAGTAGGGTCGACTCGACAGGTCGACGCCGTGGTCGTCGTAGAACGCTGCGACGCGGGAGTCGTCCAGTAGTGTCAGCCCGACAGGCGAACAGAGTTCGTGACGACACCGTTCGCAGACGAACTCGGCGCGGACCGACACGTCGAGACAGCAGTCGCCGTCGCGAGAGATTTCCGTCGCCATCCGTCCGGCGCAGTCGGGGCAGACGCCGTCGGCGGCCAGGCAGTGGAGGTGGCGCACCCGCTCGGCGTAGGCCGTCGCGACTTCCGCTGGCGTCCGGTCGACCAGACCGCCCGGCGGGAACGGGTACTTGCCGTGGGCTTTCCCGCAGTCTCTGCAGTCGATGGCGAACTGCTCGTCGGCGTACTCGGCCAGTAGGCCGCCGCCACACCGTGTGCAGGCTCCGGTCACCGGGAACGGGTCGATGTCGGGGGTCCGGGTGAACGTTCCTGCCCGCACCGCACGGATGACCTGCGCCCCGGCGTGCCGGAGGTCGTACCCGTCCCCTCCCTGGCTGACGAACTGGCCGGTGAGTTCCTGAAGGTGATAGTTGAACTGCCCGCTGTCTGCCAGTTCGACATCGTCGAACAACTCTGAGAAGCGAACCGGCCGGTCGTCTGCGCGCCACAGCGCCTCCAAGATGTCCAGGCGCGTCTCGCTCGCGATGACCGAGAACGCTGTCGCTGGATCGATGTCGGCATCTGTTTCGGGGGACTCATCGACTCGCATCGTACACTAATCTGTTCCCCTGGGAACAAAAGCGTTCACAGAAACACAGTTACGTAACACTTCTGAGAGGAGCGGGCTGTCGCTCGCGCTCGGCGACAGGGGTCGCGTCGCTATACCACGGGCGAGACCGAGCAATACGGTGCCGTCGCCGCTGTCAGCAAGGGCCGGATCGGCGATTGAACGGGAGTCGTCGGGGCGCAAACAGTAGGTTTATCAGTTGCACGCGGCGAAACTCCACCAAGATTACTCTCGAAATGACATCGAACAAACAACCGGAGGTGAACATCGGACTCGTCGGGCACGTCGACCACGGAAAGACGACACTCGTACAGGCGCTGTCCGGCGAATGGACCGACCAGCACTCCGAGGAGATGAAACGCGGTATCTCTATCCGACTCGGCTACGCCGACGCGACGTTCCGTCGCTGCCCGGAGGCCGAGGAGCCGGAGGCCTTTACCGTCGACGAGCACTGCGACGACCACGACGTCGACACCGACCACCTCCGGACGGTGTCGTTCGTGGACGCGCCCGGCCACGAGACGCTCATGGCCACCATGCTGTCCGGTGCGGCCATCATGGACGGGGCCGTACTCGTCATCTCGGCGACGGAGCCTGTCCCACAGGCCCAGACCGAGGAGCACCTCTCTGCGCTCGACATCATCGGCATCGACAACATCGTCATCGCCCAGAACAAGGTCGACCTCGTCGACGAGGAGCGGGCGATGCAGAACTACGAGCAGATTCAGGACTTTGTCGAAGGCACCGTCGCCGAAGGCGCACCGATTGTCCCCATCAGCGCGGGTCAGGAAGCCAACATCGACCTGCTCATTGAGGCCATCCAGTCCGAGATCCCGACGCCGGAACGGGACCCCGACGAGGACGCCCGCATGATGGTCGCACGCTCGTTCGACATCAACCGACCCGGAACGACCTGGGACGACCTGATGGGCGGCGTGCTGGGCGGCTCGCTCGTCAGCGGCCAGCTGGACGTCGATGACGAGATCGAACTCCGCCCCGGCCGCGAGGTCGAGGAAGGCGGCCAGACGGAGTGGCAGCCCGTGACGACGACGGTCCGGTCGCTCCAGTCCGGCGGCGACTTCGTGGACACGGTCACGCCGGGCGGTCTGCTCGGCGTCGGGACCGGTCTCGACCCCGCAATCACGAAAGGGGACGCGCTCGCCGGCCAGGTCGCCGGCCCGCCCGGCAGCCTCCCGCCGGTCCACGAGACGTTCACGATGGACGTGGACCTGCTGGAACGAATCGTCGGTGACGACGGCGGCGAGGTCGACGAGATATCGACCGGCGAACCGCTCATGCTGACTATCGGCACCGCCACGACTGTCGGTTCAGTCACGAGCGCCCGAGACGACGAATGTGAAGTCGCGCTCAAGCGCCCGGTCTGTGCGGCGTCGGGCTCGAAGATCGCCATCAACCGCCGTGTCGGCGCTCGGTGGCGGCTCATCGGTGTCGGCACGTTGCGGTGATGATCGTGCTGGACACGAACGCGCTGATGATGCCGGTCGAATGCAACGTGCGGCTGTTCGAGGAACTCGACAGGGTGTTGCCGGACGCGACGGACTACGTCGCGCCCGCCGCCGTCCGCGACGAGCTAGCGAAACTGGCCGACGGGGCTGGCGCGGAAGCGACTGCGGCCTCAGTCGGGCAGGACCTGCTGGACCGGTGTACGGTCCGGGAGACGACGGCCGACTACGCCGACGACGCCGTCCTCGAACTGGCACAGGCAGACGAAGCGACACACGCGGTCACGAACGACAACCCCCTCAAACGACGCCTGCTGGACGCGGGCGTTCCAGTAATTAGTTTAAGGGGCCGGAACAAACTGGGTATCACTCAACCATAACACATGTATAAACGGGTACGCCTACGCGATACGGTCGAAGTCCCGCCACGCTTTCTGGCGGAGGTCAGTCCGGGGCTGGTCAAACGGCTCCTGCAAGAAAAGCTCGAAGGTCGAATGGACGAGGACGTCGGCAGCGTCGTCTCGGTCATCGAGGTCCACGACATCGGCACCGGTGCCGTGTTGCCGAACAAGCCCGGCGTCTACTACGAGGCCGAGTTCGACGCGCTCACGTTCGACCCGCAGATGCAGGAAGTGGTCGACGGGGAGGTCGTCGAGGTCGTCAACTTCGGGGCCTTCATCGGTATCGGGCCGGTCGACGGCCTGCTCCACGTCTCCCAGATCTCCGACGAGTATCTGGCCTACGACGAGGAGAACCAACAGCTCGCCTCCCGCGAGTCCAACCGGACGCTCACCGTCGGCGACGCCGTCCGGGCGCGCATTGTCACCAAGAGCATCGACGAGCGCAACCCCCGCGACTCCAAGATCGGTCTGACCGCGAAACAGGTCGGCCTTGGCAAGCACGGCTGGCTTCAGGAGGAGCGCGAGCGTCGCGAGGGCACGGCGGAAGCCGGTGATAGCTGATGGCGGACCGCCTCGTCTGTCGCGACTGTCACCGCGTCCAGAGTGCGGAGATCGAAAGCCAGTGTGAGGCCTGTGGCGGCACCGCACTGACCGAAGACTGGGCCGGCTATGTGGTCATCGCGCACCCGGAGCGCTCCGACATCGCCGCCGAGATGGAAGTGACCGAGCCGGGCAAGTACGCGCTGAAAGTCCGCTAACGTGTCCGACGTCGTTCTCGAACTCCCGAGTGGCCTGCGGACGGAACTGAAAGAGCCGCTCGGACGCATCTACACCGATACAGCGGCGCTGCTGGACGACGCCGGCAACCCCATCATCGCGGTCGGTGATATGGTCACGTACCACCTCATCGAGGCTGGGCGGATACCCAACCTCGCGCTGGTCGACGAACGGACCAAGCGCTCGGCCGTCGACGCGGACGTGGCCGCGGCAATCGATGGCTTCGACCGGACGCGCTCGGTCGACAATCCGGCCGCGACGCTCACCGCTGAACTGCTTACTGCACTCAGGGACGGTATCGACAGCGATGGAACGACACTTCTGGATGTTGATGGCGAGGAGGACCTCGCTACGCTCCCTGCAGTGCTCGCCGCGCCTGCAGGTGCCAGCGTCGTGTACGGCCAGCCGGATGAGGGGATGGTGCTGGCCGACTGCAACGACACAGCCCGTGAGCGGGTCCGGTCGCTGCTGGAGCGGATGGACGGTGACGCTGAGCGAGCGATTGCACTCGTGTCGAGCTAGCCGTAAAAAACGCGGACGGGTTTCACTCCGGCCGTGGAACGCTGAGATTCTGCATTTCTGTCTCACAGCGGCCACAGGAGACCGTTGAGCGCTCGCTACAGAGCCGCTTCCCGCAGTCCGGGCACTCGAACAACTGTTCATCGTCGTCGCATGGGGCGGGGTCTGACCACGTTGGCATACTTGTGACTCATTAGCATTTGACATGGCATAAACTTTACTCATACCGAAATAAAAAACAACAGCTGTCCAGAGAAAGTGGACGTATGTTCACTCAAGCACGTGGACGTGCCTGACAAGCGAGCGATGGACGCGACGGCGGAAGTAGTCGGTGATGGTCCAGCCTGCATTGGTCCCCGCATCGCGCCAGTCGCGGTCGGCGACCAGTACGCACCGTCCTGCGACGCGATTGGCTTCGCCGAGCGCACCGGAAACGAGGGGAGCCAGCTCCCCTTCGATACGGGACTGGCGGCCGTAAGGCGCATCGAAGACGACGGCGTCGACGGTGGTGTCGGCCACCGGCAGTGCGGACGCGTCGGACCGGAACACCTCCCACTCGCCCGGCTCGGGATAGGCGTCTCTGTCGGGGTGACCGCCCCCGTCGAGCGCGTACCGGAGGTTCTCGGATGCCCCAGAGACCATCTTTTCTTGTGCGTCGCCGCCGACCACGTCGGCCCCGACCAGCCCCGCCTCCAGCAGAAGGCCGCCGGTGCCACACATCGGGTCCAGTATCGTTGCGTCCGGGCCGGCTCCAGCGATGTTCACCAGTGCCCGGGCTTCGAGCGGGTCCATGCTGCCGGGCTGGAAGAACGGGCGGTCTGTCGGCTGGCGCTCTCCGAAGTCGCGGACGCTCTCGGCTTCGAGCCAGCCCAGCGCACAGCAGGCCTCGCCCGTCCCGCCCTCCTCGTCGCCGTCGGGGTCCGAAAAGTAGGCATAGAGAACGTGGTCCGGGTTGTCGAGGTCGACGGCGAAGCCGCGGTCGGTGAGGACGCCACCCAGCGTCCGTTCGGCTTGCTGTGTATCGATGCCAGTGCTCGCCCGCACGTCGACCGCACGCACGGCGACGCTCCCCTCACGGTCGATGGTCGCGGCCGACAGCAACGCGGCGGCGCTTTCGATGTCGGGGTCGGTCGTTCCGACTAGGTCGCAGACTCGGTGGGTAAACGCGAGGTGGCGAACGCGGTCGCTGATACCGCGTGCCGTCGCCAGTCCGGGGGCGAGCACGTCGACGGCGCTCGCAGCGCTTGCGGCTTCCCGCCGTGCGAACGCATCGTCCTGCCCGCCGAGTTCGAGGACGTACACGCCCGAGCGGTGTGGGCGAGCGGCTATGAGCGTGCCGGTCGCGTCCGGGAACAAAACGCACAAGCGAACGGCCGCCGAACCCGGAGTATGCTCCAGTCCGGGTTCTCCAGCCTCACCGGCGGTGGTATCCTCGCGGTTCTCGTGACCGTCCTCGTCACCTGGCTGTTTTATGCTGTCACGCTCCACCTGGCTGCGACGTTTTTCATCGGTGACGTGCCGAGCCAGCTCGCCGCGAAAGCGGCTCTCGCGCCGGCGCTCGTCTCCCTGGTCCTCCAGCGCTGGGGCGTCGAGTCTGGCATCGTCTCGGCCGACCTCGGCGTTGCCGTCGTCCTGTTTCTCACTCTCGTCGCCGACGGTATCGCCATCAGCGTCTCCTACCGACTATCGACCCGCTCGACGGCTCCGCTTGTGGCGCTGCATCTGGCGTTCGCGGCGGTACTCGGATTTGCGCTGAACAACATCTTCATGTTCTTCTGACTCTCGGAACAGGAGCGGAGTGAGAGAGTGAGTGGTGAAAGCCCTCGGCCGGTTCCGGTCCCGCGGCTCGCTGCGCGCTTCGGCCCCGTTGCGGCCTGCAGTGCTTTCTTCGCCGGAGTTCCCGGAACCGACATCGCCCTTTCAATCCACCAGGTAGCGGGCGGGTCACTCGGTAGAACCAGTGAGTAACTCCAAATCCCGACTCAAGCTGTGATTCACGGCGGCTGCAGAGCGGAGTGCGGTTAGCATCCCGTCCGGCGTGGTTTCACTTCGAGCGCGGCCGCAGGTCGCGCTCGGAGCCTTTTTAGCGTGGACTTTTGCGGCGGGGTGCCCGCAGCGCCGGCGGCGCGAGGACACTCTCGCCGTAAAAAGGTACTATTCAACCAGCCGCTCTATTTCGGTTACGAGGATGTCGCTCGCGCCCACGTCCTTGAGCGAGCTAATCGTCTCGAAGACGGCGCGCTCCTCGACGACGGCGTGAACGGCGAGCTGGTCGGAGCCGGCGATGTCCATTACGGTGGGGCCGCCCATGCCCGGAAGCACGTCTTTCACGTCATCGAGGGCGTCCTCGGGGGCGTTCATCATCAGATAGCGTTTGTTTTCGGCGGCGAGGACCGAGCCGAGCGCAGTGTCGACCTGCCGCACCTTCTCGTCGTCGGCGGTGTCCTCGCGGGCGAACAGGCGGACGGAGCTTTCGAGCACCTCGTCGACGACGGCCAGCCGGTTCATCCGGAGCGTCGTCCCGGTCGAGGTGATGTCGACGATGCCGTCGGCAATGTCGACGTGTGGAGTCAGTTCCGTCGCGCCGGACACCTCGGTCACGTCCACGTCGACGTCGACGCGGTCGAAGTACCGGCGGGTGATGGTCGGGAACTCCGTGGCGATGCGGCCTCCCTCGAAGTCGTAGACTGTCTCGACGTGGCTGTCCTCCGGTGCGGCGAGGACGAGGCGACAGCGGCCGAAATCGAGGTCGCGGAGTTCGACGAGGTCGTCGGCGTCGGACTCCCGGACCTGGTCGAGACCGGTGATGCCCACGTCGGCAGCGCCGTCCGCGACGTACTCGGGGATGTCGGCGGCGCGGGCGTACAGGACGGTCACGTCCGGGTCGACGGTGTCGGCGTGCAGTTGGCGGTCGGCCCCGTCGACCAGATGGAGGCCGGCCCGTTCGAGCAGTTCCTCGCTTGGTTCGTGCAGGCGGCCCTTGTTGGGGACGGCGATTCGCATACGCCTACTGGCAGGCCGTGGGGCAACTGTCTTTCCCCTCAGGCTGGCCGGGCCTGTGGGCGGAGCCGCTACAGGCGGTCCCGGCGTGGGAGGGCAACGAAGGTCCCCGCAGCCAGCAGCGTCAGGGCAGCGAGACCGTAGAATGCGACGGCAAACAGGTTCTGGTCGGCGAGCAGGCCGACAGCCGTCGAGCCCAGTGAACTGATCGCGAAGAAACCGGTCCGGAGCAGCCCCCAGCCGGTCCCTTCGGCGGCGTCAGGCAGCGTGTCGACGATGTAGGCATTGGCCAGCGGGCCGACGCTCATCCGAACCCCGATGAGGCCGGAGACGACGGCCAGCGGCACGACGCCGCGGACGGACGGAATGAGCACGAGCGGAACGGTACTGACGAGTGCGACAGCGGTCAGGACGCTGGGCGTTCCGTATCGGTCGGCGAGCCGGCCAGTGGCTGTCTGTGAGAGTGCGCCACCGACGAACAGCACCGAGAGGAGCGCCCCGGCGGTCCCCTGTGAGATACCCCGGACCGTGACTAGATACGTTGTGAGAAACGCTGTCACAGCCTGAAAGGCGAACAGCATCAGTGTCTTTCCCGAAACCGACAGCACGAGCCGGCGGTTGTGAAAGCCGGTGAGGACTGTTCGGAGGTCCTGTCGGAGACTCCGCTCGGACTCGTCAGACGGACGGTCCGAGACCGAGAGCCAGAGCGCGCCGGCGACGAGCATGAACAGCGGAGCGGCGCTGGCAAGCGCGAGCCGCCAGCCGTACCGGGTCGTGACGAACGCGGCGACGGCGGGCAGTACGGCCGCCCCGAGAGAGCCGGCGGCCATCACGACACCGAAGGCGGTCCCCTCGCGGGCGTCGAACGTCCGTGAGAGCGCGGTCCCGCGCGTCGGGCCGTACAGTCCCGTCCCGAACCCGAACGCGCCCGTTGCGATGAGAAACAGCGAGAACACCGGCGCGAAAAAGTAGCCCAGTAGTCCGACGCCCGAAAGCAGCGCTGCCGCCACCAGCAGCGTCCGTTCCCCGATTCGGTCGATGAGCACCCCAGCGGGAAACTGAACTGCCGCGTACGTGAGCCAGAGTACCGTCACCGCGAGCCCCGCCTCCGCGTTCGAGATGACGAACTCCTCGCGTATCGTCGGGAGAACCGCTGGGACGACAAACCGCATCCCGAGGACGAGGAACCAGCCGGCGGCGACGGCAAGCAGCATTCGGACTGGGCTTCCGTGTCGAATCGCGCTGACCCGCTGCCGGAGTTGCTCTGCCGCCGCCATTCTCTTGCCCGCTCGAACGCGCCGGAGCCGAAAGACCTCTGCGGAACAGGCACTGCTGTCACCGCTACATTCAACAGGGTCGTGACAACACGCCACACAGCAGCGCTGTCGACCCGGCGAACTAAGACCCGCGGTTGCGAAGCCATCGGCATGAGTGAACTCCTCGTCACCGGCGGGCAGGTCCTCCGCCCGGACCTGACCGTCGAGCGAGCGGACGTACTGGTATCGCAGGACAGCGGCGACATCGTAGCGGTCGACGAACCGGGCACACTGGACGGTGACGACGAACTCGACGCCAGCGAGGGACTGGTCATTCCCGGGCTGGTCAACGCTCATACGCACGTCGCCATGACGCTGCTGCGCGGTCTCGCTGACGACAAGCCCCTCGACGCCTGGCTACAGGAGGATGTCTGGCCCGTCGAGGCGGAACTGACGCCCGAGGACATCCGCGTCGGCGCGGAACTCGGGCTGGTCGAGATGATTCGCTCGGGGACGACCGCGCTGTCTGACATGTACTTCGCGGTCGAGGAAATCGCCGAGGCCGTCGACCAGGCCGGGATGCGGGCGGTGCTCGGGTTCACAGCGGTCACGGTCGGCAAGGACGACGAGGGCGCGCGGGCTGACCTCGAAGAGAGCCTCGACGTGGCCCGGAACCTGAACGGTGCGGCTGATGGCCGGGTTCGGACGACGTTCCAGCCCCACTCGCTCACGACCGTCGGCGAGGACTACCTGCGCGAATTCGTTCCGAAGGCCCTCGACGATGACCTCTCGATCCACCTGCACGCCAACGAGACGCGCGACGAGGTGACGCCCATCGTCGACGAGCACGAAATGCGTCCGCTCGCCTACGCCGACGACATCGGCCTGCTCGACGGCGACACGTACGTGGCCCACGGCGTCCACGTCGATGAGAGCGAGATCGACCTGCTGGCCGAGACGGGCACCGGCGTCGCCCACTGTCCGGCCTCGAACATGAAACTCGCCAGCGGAATGGCCCCTGTTCAGGACCTGCTCGATGCGGGCGTCACCGTCGGTATCGGGACCGACGGCGCGGCCTCGAACAACGACCTCGACATGTTCGACGAGATGCGCGACGCAGCGATGATTGGCAAGCTCGCGGCCGACGACGCGAGCGCGGTCGACGCCGGCACTGTCGTCGAGATGGCGACCGAAAACGGCGCGGCCCTGCTTGGCTTCGACAGCGGCCGCATCGAGGCCGGCGCGAACGCCGACCTGGCCGTCATCGACCTCGACGCGCCACACCTGACGCCGGCCCACGACCTCGTCTCGCACCTGGCCTACGCCGTCAACGGGAGCGACGTGCGCCACACGGTCTGTGACGGCGAGGTACTGATGCGGGACCGCACGGTCGAGGTGTTCGACGAGGCGGCGGTGCGCGACCGGGCGAGCGAACACGCCGCCGCGCTGGTCGAACGGGCCGACTCTTAACCAATCGAATTGAAGTGGTAACTAAACGACGAGAACAGCGCATAAACAATATCGACGATTTTTGGACGGTTTCACCCCTCACGCAAACGGGGTGAACGAGTTGAACGGGAGGGGGTGTTTATCGCCCTCTCGGCGAAGGTATCGGGTACGATGCGCACCAAACTCTTCGCACTGTACGCCGCTGTCGGACTGGTCATGCTGGCCGCTGGACCGGGACTGGCCGCCGGGGCGGACTCGGCTGGCAACACCGCCGTGGGCAACACGCTCGCGGTCGGCGTCACACAGGCTGACGACGGCACGGCGACGGTATCGGTCACGGCAAACGAGACGGGCGTCGAGAACGCCTCGGTCGCCGTCGAGACGGTCGACAACGCCTCCTACGCCGGAACGGGCAACTACACGACCGACGGAGACGGCACGGTCGGGCTGCCTGCGCCCGAGCAGAACGTCACGGTCGACGTGACGGCGACCGCCGACAACCACACCGCGACGACGACGGCGGACCTGACCGTCGCAGCGAACGTCACTGAGTTCGACACCTTCGGACTCGAAGTGTCGGCGTACGTCAACGACCTGCTGAGCGACGAGAACCGGACCGGCGGCATCGGTCCGGCTGTCGCCAGTTTCGTGACCGCGAACAACCCCGGCAACGCGCCGGACCACGCCGGCCCGCCCGCGCACGTCACCGATGCGAACGAGTCCGACAACGAGACCCACCCCAGCGACCGGCAGGGTCCGCCGGCCGACATCTTCGGTGACGACGAGAACGAGACCGAGAACGAGACCGAGGACGACCGACGCGGTCCACCCGAGAACGCCGGGCCGCCAGAGGACCGCGGTCCGAACAGCGATGACGACGAGAACGAAACGGACGACGATCGTCGTGGCCCTCCGGAAGACGCCGGGCCGCCTGCGGACCGCGGTGACGACGAGGAATCGGAGGACGAAGAGGGCGATACCGAAGCGGAAAAATCGGATGACGAGTCCGACGATGAAGAGAGCGCTGAAGACGAAGAGGAAAGCGATTCTGAGGAGTCAGACAGCGACGATGATGACGGCGAGGACAGCGACGATGATGACGGCGAGGACAGCGACGATGACGACGGCGGCGACCGCGGCCGACCGGACGACGCCGGTCCGCCCGCCGACCGCGGCAACTGAGCGGCTTCGGTAGCGTTTTAGGAGTTCTCTTCCTCTATCGTGCCATGACGACGCCTATTTCCGAGCGACTCGACGATCTCGACGAGGCACGCGATTCCGGCCGCCGAAAGATGGACTGGGCCATCCAGCATATGCCCATCTGCGGCGCGCTCCGCGAGCAGTTCGAGGCTGACCAGCCCTTCGACGGCGAACGCATCGGCATGGCGATGCACGTCGAAGCCAAGACCGCTGTCCTTGCGGAAATCCTCGCGGTCGGCGGCGCGGAAGTCGCTATCACCGGCTGTAACCCGCTTTCGACACACGACGACGTGAGCGCCGCGCTTGACGCCGTCGACGGTATCACCTCTTACGCCGAGCGCGGCGTCGACGACGAGGAGTACTACGCGGCTATCGAGGCTGTCATCGGCCACGAGCCGACCATCACTGTCGACGACGGGATGGACCTCGTCGCGGCCATTCACGAGGACTATCCGGAACTCATCGAAACCATCATCGGTGGGGCAGAGGAGACGACGACCGGCGTCCACCGACTGCGCGCGATGGACGACGACGGCGAACTCGACTACCCCGTGTTCGCGGTCAACGACACGCCGATGAAACGCCTGTTCGACAACGTCCACGGCACCGGCGAGTCCTCACTGGCCTCGATTGCGATGACGACGAACCTCTCGTGGGCCGGTAAGACCGTCGTTGTCTCCGGCTACGGTGACTGCGGCAAAGGTGTCGCAAAGAAAGCCAGCGGCCAGAACGCCGACGTGATTGTCACTGAAGTCGAACCCCGCCGCGCGCTCGAAGCGCACATGGAAGGCTACGAGGTCAAACCGATGGCCGAAGCTGCCGCCGAGGGCGACGTGTTCATCACGACGACCGGCAACCGTGATGTCATCGTCGAGGAGCACTTCGAGGCGATGCAGGACGGCGTCCTGCTCGCGAACGCTGGTCACTTCGATGTGGAGGTCGACCTCGACGCGCTGTCGGACCTCGCTGTCGACACCTACGAGGCCCGCGACGGCGTCCAGACCTATGAGATGGCCGACGGCCGACGCCTGAACGTACTGGCCGAGGGCCGCCTAGTCAACCTTGCGACGCCCATCGCACTGGGCCACCCCGTCGAGGTCATGGACCAGAGCTTCGGCGTGCAGGCCGTCTGTGTCCGCGAACTGGTCGAGAACGGCGACGACTACGAGGCCGGTGTCCACGCTGTCCCGGACCGACTCGACAGGGAGGTCGCGGAGATCAAACTCGACGCTGAGGGCGTCGAGTTCGATGCGCTGACCGACGCACAGGCCGAGTATATGGATTCCTGGCAGCACGGGACGTAGGGCGGTCCGAGCGTAGCGAGGACCGCCGTATAGTCGAGCGGCGAAGCCGTGAGACGTAGGGAGGTTCTGAGCCGCGCGAAGGACCTCCGACCGGAACGGCGAGCGGAGCGAGCCGTGGCGGAGGTAGGTTTTCGCGGCACGCGCGGGGACCGAACAGCCGAACAGGGAGATCGAGGGCCGTGGCGTTTTCTGGTTGACGGGAGTGACCCGCGATATCCGGGCAGGCGGCTTTCGTGAGTCAGGGTACAAAACCAATCTTCGACATCACGATGATTAGTGTCCGCGCTGATGTCTCGGTATGGCTGTCCACGATACCGCGCAGATCGAGAACGCGACGCTGGGAACCGTCGAAATTCGAGAATACGTGACGATCCACGACGCCGACATAGACGACGGCGTCCAGATTTATGAGAGAGCCTCGATCAAGAAGGCGACCATCCACGGACCGACCGATGTCAACGCAAACACCTACATCGAGAACGCAACAGTCGGCGAGTCCGTCCAGATCGGACCCAACGCCTCCATCGTCGGCGTAACCCACGACCTCACCGACACAGGCATGGAGTTCCAGAACGACACGTTCGACGAGATCGTCATCGAGAACGGGGCTTTTGTCGGTGCTGGCGCGGTGGTCCTCCCCGGCGTCACGGTCGGCGAAAACGCCGTCGTCGGAGCCGGGACCACTGTAGCCGAAGACGTTCCGCCCGAGACTGTGGTCCGGAGCGCCACGGAAACGGTACGCCGCTCCCTCTGAACCGCCAAGCCAGCCGCATACAGGAGGCAGACGCCCTGTGGCGTAAATACTGCCGATAAGATGGTAGAAACCACACGGTACTGCGGATATTCCCTCGATACAGACGCAAAACCGCTTGCCACGTTGGTGTCGCCGACCGACCGCGAACTGGCGCTACTCGGTCACGTCAACGAAGACCGTCGACTGAATCCACGCAGACGGGTTCTCGGGGTCGCCGATGTGGGCGACCGTATCCGCGCCGACGTCGTACTCTTCGAACGTCGCTCTGATGCCCTCTTGTGAATCGGTGTCGTGTTCGTGCGTCATCGGTGTGTTCGTGTGTCGTTTGGCAGCTACCGCGTCGCAAGTGACTACACTGGTCCAGTTCCCCGACCGGACCGAGTGTCGTCGCCGACCCGCGTCCTTACCACACTCTGTCAATAGGGCATTGCAGGTATCTGCTTGTCTACTAGCTGTATTCACTCGCCGCCGGTCCGGGTCTATGTGTATAGCCCCACGGTCTAGCCGCCTTCGCTGCTGAATCAGATATCGAAACTCTGACACTAACTGTCCCGGTGACGGCAATTTTATTCGCTCCCATCCGAAAAGTGGTGGTAATGGAACCGCTCCACGCACGCTACCCCTTTCTGGCGCGGTCGCGGGAGGCTGTCGAAGCCGCGGCGGTGGACTTAGGCGAGATTGTCGCCACGGACGAGACGGTTACGGCGCGCGCGCTGGAGCGGGTCGAGTCGGCAATCACTGACGGGACCGTCGGAGAGCCACACCGGCGGACCCGCGTCGAACTGCTTTCGTATCCGGTCGCTCGCGTGCTCGTCTCGCTTGTCGACGTCCACATCTGTACCCGGAAGTACGCGCAGGCGGAAGCCGAGGCAGCGTACGACCGGTTCACCGAGGAGTTCGAAACGACGACGGAACTGAAATCGACCCAGCGCGAGACGCTGGATCGCACGGAACTGCTTGCGGAGTTCGACCTCGCGAGCGCTGTCAGCGACGCCGGCGACGGGTACCGCGTCGAGGTCGGCGCGTATCTCGATCTGGCGGCCGACCAGCGGGGCGACTCCTGGCGGCTGGTCAATCGGCCACTGGCCGACGGCGAGGTCAGGGTCACCGCCGAGGAACTGAACGTCCTGTTGAAGCAGGCCATCCGTCACCGGGTCACCGACGGTTTGCCGTTCAACGTCCCCGACGCCATCGCCGACGAACTGACGGCGGAAGTCGACCGCTTAGACGAAGTACTTTCGGAACTGGAACTCACCCGCGAGATCGACACCGTCGTTCCGGAACTGTTCCCGCCCTGCATGAAGTCCCTCCTCGACCGGGTCCAGAAGGGCGAGCATCTCGAACACCACTCCCGGTTTGCCATCGCGACTTTCCTTGTCGGCATCGGGATGACGACGGACGAAATCGTCGATCTGTTCCAGGTCAACCCCGGTTTCGGCGAGGAAGCCACCCGGTATCAGGTCGACCACATTCGCGGAGAGACCAGCCCCACGGAGTACTCGACGCCAGCGTGTTCGACCATGCAGTCCTACGGCGACTGTGTCAACATGGACGACCTCTGTGAGGCGATTTCTCACCCCATGGGCTACTACGAGCAGAAGTTAGACGACACCGACGAGGAGGAACTGGTCGACTGGCGTGAGGACGAGGGCGACGAAGAGGCTGACGCCTAGAACTGCTGGCGTTCGAGCCAGAGGCCGGCAGCGGTCATAAACACGACGAACAGCCCGATTGCGCCGATGAGCGCGTAGCCGCCCGTTGCCTCTACGGTTGACCCATCTAGATACATCTGTGAGACGGTAACAGTTGCGCCGACGAACAGCACGACGGCGACCGCCGAGATGACGATTTGCAGGAGCGTCTCCCGCTCGATATCCATGCTCTGCGATTTCACAGGGCTGGCAAAAAGGGTATCGAAGCGCCGGAGCCCGCTGGCCGAGCGATTTAGGAGCGTGTAGCACCTACGTTTCAACTGGACGCATTGGAACATACAGCCGCGTCCGCACCTATGACGCTCATCGAGCCAGCAGCTGACCGGCAAAGTACCGCACTTGCACCGGACCTCCGATCCCTCCCGGACCGGGCCGCCCGCGCGTGGACCGAGCGCATGGCCGTCCGGCCGCGGGCGGGCAGCACGTACGCCGTGACGACCGAAAGCGACAGCACGTACCTCGTCGACATCGCACGTCGGTCCTGCTCCTGTCCCGACAACCGCATCCGCGGCGAGCGCTGCAAACACCTCCGGCGCGTCGCCATCGAAATTACCGCACGACGGGTCGCACCGCCCGGCAAGCAACGGGCGGTCTGTGACGCCTGTGGGACCGTCACGTTCGCCGCCGCGGACGCGGAGACGCCCCATCTCTGCGGACACTGCCGGCTGGCGGCTGGCGACATCGTGCGGGACCGCGAGACGGGCGACAGACTCGTCGTTACGGCTGTCACCGACACGCCGGCCGCCGACTGGACCGTCGAGTCGACGGACGAGACAGTCGCCGATTACGACACCAACGACGGCTACCCGCCCAATGACCTCGTGGTGCTGGCCGCCTATCTCTCCGAGGCCGTCAGCGCGACCGAACCGCGAGAATACGCCTTTCCCCTGTCACGGCTCCGCCGCGTCGAAGACGCCGAACTCGTCGGCGGCGGGAGCCAGTAACCGAACGCCTGCGAACCGCTACTCCAGCATCGCTGCGGCTTCCTCCTTGTCGAGGTCGCCGCGCTCGAAGGCCGACAGCACGTCCAGCACGCTCTGGTCAGGGCCGTCGTCGCCCACCTCGTCTAGCGTGACCTTCTGAGAGTTACCCACGAACTCATCGAAGTCCGTTCCGTCGGAGAGAGCTTTCTCCTTTTTCACGCGGTAGTTGCCGCCGTCGGTCGTGTGGAGGTCCGCCGGGTGAAAGAAGTACCAGTCTTCGCGGTCGAAGCGGACGCCGATGCGGGGTTTCGCGCCGAAGTTCCGGGCGAAAAACAGCAGCGCCTCGACCTCCTCACCGGTGAGATAGATGGGGTCGCCGGCACTGGATTTCGCCTCGATAGCGTAGAACGTCTCGCCGTCGCCCGAAAGCACGTCCGGCAGTTCCCGCTCGGTCGCACTGCCGCTCGCCGGCGCGCGCATCACCGCGAATCCCGCCTCGTCGAGTGCGTTGACCAGTTCGCGCTCCCGGCGGTCGCCCTTCGCGTTCGAGTTTGCCATTATCAGGACGTGGAGCGACGGGGGTAAAACCGTTCAGATACGTCCAGACCGTTCATTCCGTTCAGCGGCGCGTACATCGTTTGACCTATCGCGGGGCATATACACCCCAGTACCCTCCCACGCGATGGAATGATTTCGCTCACAACAGCGACCGTACCGACGACGCGAACCGAGGAGTACCACCGATGAGACGCCGACGCTTCATCGCGACGGGCGCGGGCGTCGGTGTCGGCCTCCTTGCCGGCTGTTCGGGGTCCAGCGACTCCGGCAGCGACGGGACCAGTGACGATGGGACCAGCGACGACGCGACGATGGCCGACGGCGGCGCTGTCGGAGCGTTCCGGCTCCTCATCAGCGACCAGCCGGCGGCCATCGGTGACTTCGACTCCCTGAACGTCTCCTTCTCGCGGGCCCGCATCTTCCGCGCGAGCGAGGAGACGGAGGACACCGCGACCGAAACTGCCACGGCCGACCCGACTGGGACGGCCACGGCCGACTCGACCGAGGCGGAGACGACTGACCCGACCGAGACGGAGACGCCGGACGACGACGCGGACGAGGACGCCGACGGCGGCTTCGTCGTCCGCGACCTCGACGGCGCGACCGTCGATCTCACCGAAGTGGTCGGCGACAGGGCCATCGGCGTTCTCGACGGCGAACTCGAAGCGGGCCGCTACAGCAAGATCGAACTGTACGCGGAGTCCGTCGAGGGGGTCGTCGACGGCGAGTCCGTCGACGTGAAGATTCCCAGCGAGAAGCTCCAGCTCACCAAGCCCTTCGAGGTCGTTGCCGGCGAATCGGTCGAGTTCGTCTTCGATATCAATGTCGTCAAGAAGGGCAACGGCGGCTACAACCTCCTGCCGGTCATCTCGGAAAGTGGGGTTGCCGGCACGGACGTCGACGTCGAGGAGGTCGGCAACGGTGCGGATGCAGATGATACCGAGAGCAGTACCGATGACGATGAGGAGACCGAAGCCGAGACGACGGAGATTGACGAGACCGACCGCGACTCGGTGACGGAGTCGGACCGGCCCGGCAACGAAACCGCCGCCGAGTAGCGACCCCGCCTCACTCCTCGATGCGTGACTCCAGTTCCTGGATGACCTCGTCGGTCGTGCCGCCGTCGCCGCGAACCGCCTGCGTGTAGCGCCTGTATTCTTCAGGGGACACCTCAACAGTCTTGGTTTCGCCTTTGTGCGAAATCTCAAGTTTCACCGTGCCCTGTGGGTTGTTCCGTCGTCGGAAGCTCGCCATCGCGGTGAAGACGAACCAGAACGCCACGCACGCACCGATGAAGTACGCCATCGTCGTTTCGAACGCTAGCGTCTGCCCACCGACGGTCCAGTTGTAGGGATATGCCGTTTGAAACAGCCCCACACCGACCAGACAGAGGACCGCGCCGACGGCGACGCCGCTCTGTTCCCGGCGGCTTGAGGGAAGTACAGCGACGACGCTCAGGAACATTGCGGGAATGCCAAGGCCGCCCAGTGTCCCGCCGAGTTTCTCGGCAGCGTGGGGCTCAGTTGCGCCGACAACTGCCGACAGCGGCGTCGTCACCAGAAGTATTGCGACGACCACCGTCAGCGCGCCAACACACCCCAGGGTCGCACCGGCAACGACACGGCGAGGGTCACGCCCCTCCCAACGCCGGTTGCTGTACGCGTCCCCGAGGTTCTCCATACCGGCCCGTTAGCACCCGACCCACAAAACGGTACGTCAGACGCGCGTGCGACGCTGTACGGCGGTCAGTGCGTCGTCGCCAGCAGCTGTTACTGTCCCGAGATGGTCGCTGTCGACGGATTCAAACGAAGCGTCCGGAAGTCGCTGTGCGAGCGCCTTCCCCGTCGACGGGGCAACGTTGGCGTCGTTTTGTCCCTGGAACACGCTAACCGGGACCGAAATGTCTTCGAGGGCAAACGGCCATGGCTGTGAGAGCAGTCGCTGCTCGCGGATGATCCCGCTCGGACCGCGTGCCATCGACGTGAGCATATCCGCACGGACGATCCGTGCCACCTCGTCGGCTGCCAGGGCGTCCGTCTCCGGTGTCTCCTCGGCAACGAACCCGACGGCGTAAGCAGGGTCCCGGCGGACGGCAACCCATCGCTGCAGCCGGAACAGTCGCCCGAGCGCCCATGGAGCGTGCCTGGACAGTGCCCCTACGAACTGCTGGACGCGCCCTGTTGTGCCGACTGACGGCGGGCCGCTGCTGCCCAGCAACGCGAGCCGCTCTATCTCCGGCAATCGATGGCAGGCCAGCGCGAACGGGCCACCGCCGGAGAAGCCGACGGCACCAGCCGCGTCGACATCGAGGTGTGACAGGAGGTGTGCGGCGTCGTCCGGCCAGTCTTCGAGTGTGACAGAAGCGTCTTCGGAGTTCCCGATACCCGGCCGGTCCGGGGCGATGAGGCGGACGCCGCGTTCCCAGGCCGGTGCGGCAAGCAGCCGTGCGGCGACGTGTGACCCGGGGGTACCGTGACAGAAGAGGACCGGATAGCCGTCGGCGTCACCGTAGGTGGCGTAGGCTAACCGCCGCCCGTCTGGGAGGGAGAGTGTCTCCGTCTCGGCGTCGTCGGGCAGCCAGTCAGTGGCTGGGATTGGCGGCGCGGACCCCATCCGTCGTTATTCGCTCTGGATGCGCGGCGCGAGCATGTACGTGACCCGGCCCTGCCCCTCGGCGAAGCTGAAGTGCATCTTGACCGGGAACTCCTCGCCGAGTTCCATCTCGACCTCGGCGTCTTTCGGGATGGCCTTGTTCATGTTCTTCAGGTAGTCCAGCGAGAACAGCGAGTGGGCGTCACCGGGGGTGAGGTCGATGAGGTCGTCGCGGGTGAGTTCAAGGTGGACATCGTCGGTGTCGCCCTCGGCGTCGACGTAGAACAGTTCCTCGGTCGCGTCGACGCCCAGCGCGATGTGATCGCTGACCATGTCCGCTGCGGTGACCGACCGGTCGATGTCTTTCCCCTCGATGACGATGTTCGCCGAGAGGTCCAGATCCGGCAGGTCCGGTTCCTGACGGATGGAGTCGGGATCGATCAGCGCGAGGGTGTATTCGAGACCGTCGATAGAGATGTGGAGTTTCCGCGTCTCCTCGTCCAGATCGAGGTGAACGAGCTGGCCGGCGTCGGCCATGCCGGCGATGTCTTCGAGCCGGGAGAGATTGACGCCGATGAGTCCACCGTCAGTCTCGTAGGACTCGAACGCCGCCGCGTCGAGCCGCAGGTCGACCATTCCAACGTTTGCCGGGTCGACTGCCCGGATTTCCAGCCCGTCTTCTTCGAGGTGGATCTTGCACTCGTCCACCAGCACGCTCACAGAGTCGAGAGTCGCCTGGAGCGTGTCTGCGCTCACGATGGCGTTGAACATCTTGAACCGAAGTATGCCCCCATCCATTAAAAAGTCCCTCATTGAAACCGCGTGCGCGCGAGCGACCGCGGGCGGAACGGCGTTCGCGAGTGATACTGTCTGTCGGCTGATTAGAACGCGATGCGGCAGTTCGAAGCGTTACTCCGGCGACGCGCTCAGGCTTCCGGTTTGAACACGTCGGGGTTTGCCGAGCCTTCGCGGTTGATGACGGCCATCATGCCCTTGCGTGCGACCCGGGAGAGCGCGTGGTCGACCAGTTTGATGGGGCCGGGCACCTCCGCGTGCAGCGTCGCAATAGCACAGGACCCGGGCTTGACCGGCGTCGTCTGGACGAACTTGTTGGGCGGCCCGGCGATGGAGCCTTGCTGCCAGACCTCGTCCCAGACGGACCCGATGGGGTGGAAACTGGAGTCGAGGTTCGGCCCGCCGGCCACAAAGTACACGCGGGCGGTGTCGCCGACCGAGATGCTCGGCGCGCCGTATCGGTCCGGCGTGATGGCGTATTTCTCGCCGTTCATCAGAACGTAGGTCGGGTCCTCGGCCGCCATCGCCTCCATGTCGAAGTCGTGGTGCCCCTTCTCGCCGGCCTCGCCGGTGGTGTACAGCTCGTGCTGGCCGAAGTAGAACTCGTGGTCCACTTCGGGGAGCCCGTCTTTCGGCTCGACGAGGACCATCCCGAACATCCCCGAAGAGATGTGCATATCGAGGTTCGGGACGGCGCAGTGGTAGATGAACGCGCCGGGGTAGGTGGCCTTGAACCGGAACGTCTTGGTCTGGCCCGGCGTGACCATCGACGCCTCAGCACCGCCTCCGGGGCCGCGGACGGCGTGGAGGTCGATGTTGTGGGGCATCGAGTTTCCTTCCTCGTTCGTGATGGTGAGTTCGACGGTGTCGCCCCGGCGGACCCGGATCATCGGGCCGGGGATCTGATCGCCGAAGGTCATGTAGGTGTACGTGACACCCGGTTCGATTTCCGCGACTTGCTCTTTGGTGGTCATCTCCACCGACACAGTCTTTGGCTCCGACCGGTCGATGGGGTCCGGGATCGCGGTCGGGTCCGCGGCGATTCGGTCGACGTCGGTCTGCTGTGCGGCGTTCATAGCTGGCTCCTGTGGGGTCGTCTCCGCTTCGGTCGATTGTTCTTTTGCGCCCGGTGCGCTGGCACAGCCCGCAAGCGCGGCCGTGCCGACGCCCAGGGCCTCTAACACCCGCCTCCGCGTCGCCGTCGGAATAGTTGACATCGGGGGGTCACTTCCTACAGATGGGACTCTGTGCGTAAGCGGTATATACTGAGATGCGCAATCTCAGCCGCTGAGACGTGTTCTTGCTCGGTAAGAACGGCACTGAACGTGTTCGGGTAGGTGGTAATGTAGTCCCGGAAACTGTCGGCATTCCGGTTCTCTTCGGGGCAACTGAGAGCGGCCGGCGTGCAGTGGTGACCGGAAACGCCGAGTCGGCATCCATTTGAGCGCTGACCGCGTCCGTGGTACTATGACTGTGATTTCGCCATCTTTCGGCGGTCGGGACGCACGCGGTGTGTGGTAACCATGTCGGGCAAAGACGACTACTACAACAGAGCGAAGCAGGAGGGGTATCGCGCGCGGTCAGCCTACAAGCTCCAGCAGCTAGACGACACAGCCGGCCTCCTCGGCGAGGGACGGACCGTCGTTGACCTCGGCGCTGCGCCCGGCGGCTGGATGCAGGTCGCGGCCGAGCGCATCGGCGAGCGCGGGACGCTGGTCGGTGTCGACCGCCAGACCATCGACGATCTGGAGGGCCCCGAACCGACCGTCGAGTACGTCCGCGGCGATATGACCGAGGACGGCACGAAAGACGAAATCCGCGAAATAGTCGGCGAGAGCGACGGCAGCGGCGGTCCGGTCGACGTGGTCATCTCTGATATGGCCCCGAACATGACCGGGCAGTACGACCTCGACCACGCCCGGTCGGTCCATCTGGTCCGGCAGGCTTTCGAGGTGGCGACGGACCTGCTCGACGCTGGCGGGGACTTCTGTGCGAAGGTGTTCGACGGTCAGGACCTCGACGCCCTCATCGCCGACATCGAACCGGAGTTCGAGTACGTCCGCGAGGTCCGCCCCGACGCCTCGCGGGATTCCTCTTCGGAGCTGTATCTGGTGGCGAAACACCGCCTGACTGGGCCGGTCCGCGAGGGGGATATCGTCGAAGTCACTATCGACGACATCGGGGAAGAGGGCGACGGTATCGCAAAGGTCGAGAACTTCACCGTGTTCGTCAGCGGCGTCGAAGAGGGCGAAACAGTCGAGGTCCGAATCGACGACGTGAAGCCCCGGTACGCGTTCGCCGAACCGGTCGAATAAGCCGCTTGCAGTCGTTTTTCAGTCGGCGCTCGCTGGGGTCGTAACAACGTCGTTTCGGCGAGCGAAGCCGACGACAGCGTAGACGAACGGCGTATCGAGGACGGCGATAGCGAGCTTCAGCAGGTACTGGCCGACGATGAGTGCCAGCGCCTCGGCCGGCGGGACGCCCTGAAACAGGATGAAGCCGACACCGATGAAGATGACCGTATCGATAAGCTGGCTAGTGGCTGTCGAACCGATGTTGCGGAGCCAGAGCTTCTCGCCGTCCGTTCGGTCCCTGAGCCAGTGGAAGACGAACACGTCCCAGTTCTGGCTCACGACGTAGGCCGACAGGCTGGCGACGACGATGGCCGTGCTGGCCCCGAGGACGTTACGGAACGCCGCGAGGTCGACCGGCTGTGCCGCCTGCGGGAGGCCGGGCGCGAAGATGGTACTCCAGACCAGCGCCAGCAGGACGAAGTTCATCGCGAACCCGACGTTGACGACGACCGTCGCAGCCCGCCGGCCGTACAGTTCTGCGTAGCAGTCGGAAGCGAAGAACGTCAGCGCGTATGCCAGTGCCGCTCCGGGCAGGACAAGCGTCGACCCGGCAAGCGGGAGCGAGAACGGCAGCGAGAACGCGAGCAGCTTCGAGGCGGTCACTTGCGAGGTGACCAGCGCTGTCACGAACAGCGCGACGAGGCCGACGCGAACCGCCTCTGACCGCTCACTGCTCATCGTCGAGTCGTCCCTGCCGTTCATCGATGTCGTCGAGCATGTCAAGCGTCTTTCGCACCGAAGCGCGGATAGCCTCGCTCCGATTGACGAACTTCCCGTCTTCGCCGACGTGCTTGTCGATGTCGTTCAGTAGTTCGGCCGGGACTTCGACGCTTATCTTGGGCATATCTGGAGAATATATTGAGCATATGCTTAGCCACTGCGGTTTGCCGACCGGGCGTATCGCCCTCGATGGACGGTATATGCCGAGACAACTATCCGATATGTTCTATTCCGTTATTTAATCTCTGAAACGTTTCCAGATTGAAACGACGTACAGTACTCGGCAGTGTCCTGCTGGCACTCGGGAGTGCGGGCTGTCGCAGTGAGAACAGTGCCGAACAAGACGATACGCGACCGAACGTCGCAGTGGGACAGACGCGCAGTTGACGACCGCGGAACGGACAGCGACCCCCACATCTGCCGGTGAGAACACGATCCGCTTGGGCGTTGACGAGCAAAACCACGTCGCGCCAGACAGTAGCGCTATTCAGTCCGGAGAGGGCGTCCACTTGCAGGCAGTTTCCGGAAACCACGAAATCTACTGCACGCACGACAGGCCGGACGGGGGCAAAGCCTGGGGCTTCAGGCTAGAAGATGAGGAGTCTCGGGGGCTTGTCATCGAGGGTACGGGCCGTTACGAGTATCACTACGCGTTCCGCGACCGGGACGGCGGCACAATAATCGTCGAACAACGGTCTACGTGTCGCCGCTACGAACAGCTATCAGTCGGCGGGTTCGCTGCGGCGGTTCGCCGACCGCCGGCCGCCGAGTGTGTACACCCAGAGGATGCCGAGGCCGAGCATGTACGCAAGCGCCGTCGGGATGCCGACGAGGAACATCGTGAAGATGCCGCTGGGCGAGAGAATCGCCGAGAGGGCGACGATGCCGATGACGACCTCGCGCCAGCGCTCGTACATCAGGTGGAATGGGATGATACCGCCCTTGTGGAACAGGAACATCGTCACCGGAATCTCGGCGAGCAGGCCGATACCGATGGTGAGGAAGAACACGAGCCAGCCGAACTTGCTCACGCGGTAAGCGATGACCATGTTCGAGTTCAGCTGGTCGTAGGCGATCCAGGAGATGGTCATCGGGGCCACGTAGAGGAACCCGAGCAGGCTCCCGCCGATGAGCGCGGCGAACAGCGTCCCGCCCCAGATGCCCAGGATGTTGCGGTTGCCGATGACCAGGCCCCGTTCGCGCATCGCCGGCCACGCGAAGTACAGCACCACGGGAATGACCGAGACGGCCCCGAGTATCGTCGAGAACTTGACGATGAACACGAGGTGCTCGACGGGGTGGAGCGTGACGATGCTCACGTCGGCGGCCATCTCTGGCGGGAGTCGGCTGACGAACGTCCGCTGAATCGTTCCGATGCCGCCCTGATAGAGGAACAGGAACGCGGCGGCGAGTACCGCGCCGAAGATGCCCAGAATCACGAACGCCCGGGAAGCCAAGGCGCTGAGGATGAACTGGATGTCGTAGTAGTACCCGCCGATCTCGTCTTCGGTGGTCTCGTCCTCGGTGAAGGCGTCGACCATGCCGGCGGTCGTCGAGGTGAACACGCCCGCTTCCTCCTCCGCCTCCGCTTCAGCGGTCCCGTCCGCGGCATCACCGCTCTCGCCCTCGGCGTCGTCTTCGTGGGCCATGTCCCAGCGGTCGAGGACGGCCTGCGCTTTCTCCTTGTTGTCGTCTGCAAGAGCGCGGTCGGCGTGCGCAAGCGCCTCGTCCTCGCTCATTTCCTCGAACACTTCGGGCGGTGCGACCTCGACGGCTGAGGCGTTGAGTTCGCCGATGTCGATGGCCGTCGGGTCGCCGACCTGCCCGGGACCGGCCTTCTCCGAGAGCGCGGTCAGGACGTGGTAGTACAGGACGACGACAGCACCGATGACGCCGAACCCGACGGCGAGAAGTACTGCTGTACTCTCGACCGGGAGTCCGAACAGCGCCGGCGGCTGAATGTCACCGGTGAGCCGGTCGGATGGGAACAGTTCAGCGAACTGCTGGATGTACTGGAACGCCGGCGTCGCCAGGCCGTAGTACACCACACCGCCGCCAAGCACTGCACCGCCGAGAATCGTGTTCCAGTGCTCTCGGGCGACGGCACTGGTACTGACGAGGTCACCGGAGCGTCTGACCAACATTGCAAGCTTCGCCAGCGCGAGGCTGATACCGTAGAGACCACACAGCGGCGCGGCCCACATAATCTGGGTGAAGGGGTCCGGCGGCGAGAACAGCGCCCCGAAGGCGAAAATCCCCATCACCGCGTAGCGCCACTTGTCCCGGAACGTCTCGTAGGGAACGATTTCGGTGTAGGAAAGCACCGTCATCACGAGGGGCAACTGGGCGGCGAGTCCGAAGGAGACGGCCAGCAGGAAGACGAACTGGAACCACTTGACGATGGAGTACTGCGGGGTGAAGCCGGCCTTGAACGCGTCCCCGGCGAGGAAGTTGAACATCAGCGGGAAGAACAGCTCGTAGGCGTAGGCGACACCGCCGAAAAACAGCCCCAGGCTGATCGTGACGAACAGCGCGCCTTTCCAGGTCGGGATGTGCTCGGCCGGCCACCAGCCCCGCTGGCGGAGCCCGTCGCGGCCGAAGTAGATCAAAAGCGGCAGCGACAGCAAAATCCCGATGACGGCCCCGATTTTCACCTGCAGGAGGATGACGTCGAACGGCGTGACCGCGACGATGCTCGTGGCCTCCTGCGTGGTGAGGTCCATCTGCGAGTACAGGAGATCGGCGCGCAGCGTGTCCCAGACGCCGTACTGCAGTCCCATGATCGTGCCGATCATCCCGATGACGAAGACGATGAACACCTTCTGGAGGTGCACCTGCGCCGAGCGAAGCATCGCGCCGAGCGTCGCCCGTCCGCTCTGAACCGTCTGGACGGTGTCCTCGTCGATAGCACTCGCCATCTTCTCTGTGCCTAGCCCAGTGGGCGTTATCAATTTATTCATCCCGGTGACAGCCACTGCTCGAAAAGAAAGTTTACAACACCCACCGTCTAAGCCCGGGACAGATGGAGGACGGTGACGCAGACGACGAGCGGCGCAGGCCCGATGAGCCGCCACTACCGTCCGATACCGAGTCCGACGATTCGTCGCCCCCGACTGACCCCGTGGCCGAAGCCGATGCTAATCGGGAGACGGACGACGTGACGGGTCCTGGCCCCGCGCCGGCCGGCGGCGACGAGGACACTGTCGGCTCGCACGCCGCGCCGACCGAAGCCGAATCCAGCGATGGGCTGTTCGACCGAGATGCGTCGGATATCGCCGCCGCTGTCCCGGCGGACGTGCCGACCGACTGGGGCAAGTCCACGCCCTCGCCGGCCGGTGCTGGCGGCAGCGCCACGCCGACGCACGGGGCTGGCTCGACCCCGTCCAGCTACGATCCAGACGCCGATATCGTCGACGAGGGCGCACCCGACGACGAGGAGATGCCGCTGGCCGACCACGTCGAGGAGATGGCGATGCGGCTGTTCGTCGTCGTTGGCGTGATGGCCGTCGTCGCCGTCATCGCCCTGCCGTACTCCGATGAACTCATCAACTTCCTGTGGTACTCATTCCTTGACGGCCCAGCCGAGGCCTGCGGGCAGGTTGCGACGAATGCCGACGGCAGTGTCGTCGATGGCGCTGACTGTCCGAACGTGTACAACCCGCTCGCGCTCATTCTGGCGCGTCTCAAGGTCTCCTCGTTAGTCGGCTTTATTGTCGCCTTGCCGGTATTCGTCTACCAGACGTACCTGTTCATGCGGCCGGGGCTGTACCCCCGCGAGCGGCGCTACTATCTGGCCGCGGTCCCGACCAGTCTGGTCCTCGCCGCGGTCGGCGTCGGCTTCGCGTACTTCGCCGTCCTGCGGGCGATGTTCGACTACTTCATCACCTACTCCGACCGCGCGGCCGACCTCGCCTTCGGCCTGAGCGAGACGTTCAACCTCATCATCCTGATGCTCGGGCTGTTCGCGCTCATTTTCCAGATTCCGCTGTTCGTGATGCTCGCGGTGATGATGGGCGTGACGACCCGCCAGTGGCTCCAGGACCGGCGGCTGTACTTCTGGGGCGGGTTCGCCGCCGTGGCGTTCCTGTTCAGCCCCGACCCGACCGGGATGGCTCCGCTCATGGTCGCTGTGACGATGATCGGCCTGTTCGAGGGCACCCTGCTGCTCCTTCGCTGGACCGGCAGCACGTCGCCGGTGCCGACCGCCGACGACCTCGCCGCTCGCCGTCCGGTCGCGTGGCTGACCGCCGGTATCGCCGGCTACGTCCTCAGCCCCGCGCCGGTCCCGACGGGCTACTACGAGCAATTGCCAGCCACCGTGACTGAGACGCTCGCAGCTGTTGGCCTCGGGAACGCCACGCCGATGCTCGTCGGCGGCGGGATGATTGTCCTGTTTGAGGCGCTGGCGTACGTGAACAAGAACTACTACGGCTCCGTGCGGCTCTGGCGGGGCTTCCGGGCCGCCCGCCTGCCAGTGTGGGCTGTCGCCATCGTCGCCGGCTATCTCGGCAGTCCCGACCCGACGCTGTTCCGCCTCGTGAACCAGTTCAGCCTCCCACGAAACGCCGCAATCGCCGTCGCCGGCGGCCTTGTCCTCCTCTACGAGGGGACCATCGCCGTCGCGCGCTGGCGAAACCGGGGTGAATAAGATGGGAACCCTACTTGTCGCCCGGCACGGCGAGACAACGTGGAACCGCGACGGGCGCATCCAGGGGTGGGCCCCGAGCCGGCTGACCGACAGGGGACAGAAGCAGGCTACGGCGCTCGGTACATGGCTCGACGACCGCTACGACGTGGACCGCGTCCTCGCCTCGGACCTCCGGCGCACCCGCGAGACGGCCGCGGCGGCCGACGACGGCTACGGCGGCCTGCCCGACCGCGCGTTCGACACCGACTGGCGCGAGCGCGGCTTCGGAATCATGCAGGGCCTGTACGCCGACGAACTGCTCGATGAGTTTCCCGACCACGACCCGGACGCAAGCGTCATCTCGCTCGATGCGGCCCCAGAGGGGGGCGAGGGCATCCCGACCTTCCGCGGACGGGTCGAATCGGGGTGGGACCGAGCGATTGCGACCACCGACACGGGCGAGACGACGCTCGTGGTCACCCACGGCGGCGTCATCAAAGTCCTGCTGGCGAAGCTCACGGACAGCGACCCGGACGCGGCGCTGGCAAAGAGTTCACAGCCGAACTGCGCCGTCAACGAGATTCGGCTCGATGGGGACAGCCCCGAACTGGTCAACGAGGAGATGACCGGCTGGCGGACGTTCCTGGACTGAGCGGGCGTCTTTCAGTCGACGGACGGATAATCGGCGTCAAAGACGTTGCTGACCACGTCCTCAGTCTCTTCTTCGGCTGGCTCCTCCGTTTCCGGGCTCACACTACCGGTTTCGTATCCGTGGAGATCAAGCGTCACGTGGTCGAAGCCGCAGTCCTCGATGTGGTCACGGGCGGTGCGAACGAAGTCGGGGTCAAGTGCGGTTTCGAGTTCCGCTTCGCCGACCTCGATGCGGGCGAGGCCGTCGTGGTCGCGCACGCGGAACTGCTCGAAGCCCCACGTCCGGAGGAGTCGCTCGGCCTTCTCGACGCGGGAGAGCCGTTCCTCGGTGACTTCGAGGCCCGTCGGAATCCGCGAGGAGAGACAGGCCATCGAGGGCTTGTCGGCCACGGAGAGATCGTATTCGCGGGCGATCTCCCGGACCTCGGACTTCTCGATATTGTGTTCCAGCAGCGGCGAGTAGGCGTCCAGTTCCTCGACGGCGCGCAGGCCGGGGCGGTGCCCCTCGCCAACGTCGGAGGCGTTCGTGCCGTCACACACCACGTCGATGCCGAGTTCGCGAGCGCGGTCGTACATCGCACCCAGCCGCATCGACCGGCAGTGGTAACACCGCATGTCGTCGTTCTGGATGAACTCCTCGCTGTCGAGTTCGGAGAACTCCACGATCTCGTGGCGGATGCCGATCTCCTCGGCGACGCGGGTGGCGTCCGTCAACTCGGCAGCGGGCAGCGTCTCGGACTTGGCGGTACAGGCGATGGCGTCGTCGCCGAGGGCATCGTGGGCCAGCGCGGCGACGACACTCGAATCGACACCACCGGAGAAGGCGATGAGCACGCCGTCTCGCGACTTGAGGTCTTCGCGGGCGGCCGCTAGCTTCTCCGAAACAGCAGACATGGAACGTCTTTCTCGGTGGAGCGCAAAAACGCCTTCGCGTTCGGTGTTCGACTGACTGAGCCGGGGCGGTTGACCGCTCCGCTGCTTCCGGAGCCGCTGGCAACGGGTTTTTTCTCGCTGGCGTCGAATGGGCGGGCAGATGGAGCTCGAATCGGTTCCGGGCGTCGGGGCGAAAACAGCCGCGGCGCTCCGGGAATTAGACGACCCGGAGGCGGCACTCCGGGACGGCGACGTGGCGTCGCTCGCACGCGCACCGGGCATCAGCGAGGGCCGGGCCGCCCGCATCGCTCGCGGCGCGATTCGGGCCGAACACGACGACCCCGGTGGGTTCGCCGCGACGAAACGCGCCCGGGAAATCCACGAGGACGCGCTGGCGCTGCTGACCGACCGGACGGTGACTGACTACGCCGCGAAGCGACTGGCGACGATCTATCCCAGCGGCGTCCGGAGCCGTATCGAGGAGGTCCGTGCCTTCGCCGAGGCGGCGATGGAGCGAGAACCCGACGCAGCGGTTCTGGACGCCCTGTCGGCCGTCGAACCGCTGGCCGAACCCGGCGACGTGCAGGTGCGGGACCGGTGTCTGGCGACCCGCGACGCCGAGCGCTACGCCGACGCGCAGGCCGCGATTCCGGAGGTCAGCGTCGAGGTCGTCGACGACGCCCGTCAGCTGGCCGAGCTTGCCCGGTCGTACTCGACCGTCGTCGCGCTCGACGAAGCCTTCGCCGGCGTCGACATCGAGGGCGACGTGCGGGTGGAACCGGACGCGCTCGAAGAGCCCGCGTCCGTCGTCCCCGAACGCGTGCTCACTTTCTTCGCCCGCAATCGCGACCGGATACGGGCCGCCGCAGAGGTCCACCGCGTTGCCGACCTCGATGCGCCGTGTGACCTGGACACGCTCCTGTCGGCGCTGGACCAACTCGACGAGGACGGGAGCGTCAGCGGTGACGAGGAGCTTGACCGGCTCGCCACCGCCGTCGACGACCTCGACGCAGCGGTGTCAACCGCCGAGAGCGTCGCCAACGACCACCTTAGGGAAGCTATCGAAGAGCAGGACGTGACCATCGAGGGGACGGACCTGCTGTCGCTGGTCGAGCGGGGCGCGGGCGTGGACTCGCTCCTGCAGCGCGAACTGGCCGACGAGTACGCCGCGGCTGTCGAGAAGGCCCGCGACCACCTCGTCGACGCGCTGGCGCTCCGGGACATGGAGGCGACGGCGCGCCGGGCGTTCCCCGACGAACCGGCCTACCCCGTCGAACACAGCGAGGACGTCGTCGCCCGCCTCCGCGAGGAACTGACCGCCGCGCGCGACCAGCGCGCCACCCGCCGGAAGCGGGCGCTCGCAGACGACCTCGCAGAGATGCGCGAGGATGCCGCGGCGCTGGTCGACGCGGCGCTGGAACTCGACGTGGAACTGGCAATCGCCCGCTTCGCCGCGGACTTCGACTGCACGATGCCCGACCTCACGGAATCCGAGGGGGTCGCCATCGAGGGCGGGCGCTCGCCGCTGCTCGACGTGCCCTTCGACGAAGTCGAACCGGTCGACTACGCCGTCGAGGGTGTGACGGTCCTCTCGGGGGTCAACAGCGGCGGGAAGACCTCGACGCTGGACCTCGTCGCGCTGGTGACGACGCTGGCCCACATGGGCCTGCCCGTCCCCGCGGAGTCGGCCCGCGTCGGCCGCGTCTCGGAACTCCACTACCATGCCAAGACGCAGGGCACGCTCGACGCCGGCGCGTTCGAGGCGACGCTCCGGGAGTTCGGCGGGCTCGTGACGGACGTGAGCGCCGACCGGCCGGTGATGGTGCTCGTCGACGAACTCGAATCCATCACCGAACCCGGCGCGGCGGCGACCATCATCGCCGGTATCCTCGAATCCCTGAGCGAGCGCGAGGCGACGGCCGTCTTCGTCTCCCACCTCGCCGAGGACATCCGCGACGCGGCCGAGTCCGACCTCGCCGTCGACGGCATCGAGGCGGAGGGGCTGGTCGACGGCGAACTCCGGGTGAACCGCTCGCCGGTCAAGGGCAAACTCGCCCGGTCGACCCCGGAACTCATCGTCGAGAAACTCGCCGACGACGGCGACGACGACGGCTTCTACGGTGACCTCCTCTCGAAGTTCGAGTAGCGACCGCGTCCTGTCACTGCTCGTGAACCTGTGGCAAATGGTTAAGTGCGCCGCGAAGCTCGGTGAAAGTGATGAGCGACGACCCCGAGGACCGGATGCTCGGCTGGGACGAGTCCGTCTTTCGGGACGAACACGTCTTCGAAATCGACTGGCTCCCGGAGACGTTCAAACACCGGGACACCCAGATGGAGACGCTGAAGTACGCGCTCCGGCCGGCCGTCCGGGGGTCGCGCCCGCTCAACGTCATCGCCCGCGGGCCGCCGGGGACGGGGAAGACGACGGCGGTCCAGATTCTGTTCGACGAACTCACCGCCCAGACGGAGGTAAAGACCGTCCGGGTGAACTGCCAGATGGACTCGACGCGCTACGCCGTCTTCTCGCGGCTGTTCGCCGAGATATTCGACTACGAGCCGCCGTCCTCGGGTATCTCCTTCAAGAAACTGTTCTCCCAGATTACCGACAAGCTCGTCGAGGAAGACGAGGTGCTCGTCGTCGCCCTGGACGACGTGAACTACCTGTTCTACGAGAGCGAGGCCAGCGACACGCTGTACTCGCTGCTGCGCGCCCACGAGGCCCACTCGGGCGCGAAAATCGGCGTCATCTGCGTCTCCTCGGACCTCGAACTCGACGTCATCGACGCGCTCGATACCCGCGTCCAGTCCGTGTTCCGCCCCGAGGAAGTGTACTTCAACACCTACGGCCAGGCCGAAATCGCGGACATCCTCGGCGAGCGCGTCGAGCGGGGGTTCAACGAGGGCGTCGTCGGCCCCACAGTGCTTGACCGTGTCGCCGAACTGACCGAGGAACAGGGCGGTGACCTCCGGGTCGGTATCGACCTCCTCCGCCGGGCCGGAATGAACGCCGAACGGCGCGCTTCCCGCTCCGTCGAAACCGAGGACGTCGAGGCGGCGTACGACAAGTCCAAGTACGTCCACCTCTCCCGCCGGCTGCGGGAACTGTCCGATTCCGAGACCGCGCTCGTGGAGGTCATCGCCGCCCACGACGGCCAGCAGGCCGGCGACATCTACGACGCCTTCTCCGAGCAGACGGATCTGGGCTACACTCGCTATTCCGAGATTATCAACAAGCTCGACCAGCTCGACATCATCGATGCCGACTACACAAACGTCGAGGGACGGGGCCGCTCGCGGGAGCTGACGCTCAACTACGACGCCGACGCGGTGCTGGAGCGGTTGTAATACGATATATCACATTGTACACTCTTGTAAACAGCCGTTGCCGTACCGTCACGACGATTGCGTCTCTGGCTCTCCATGAACAGATTCAGTAACGGGGTTGACTTGTGGTCAGCGACACCGAACCGAAAGATAATTTGCACCCAAACTAAATAGGTTCAATTCATGAATAGGCGAAATTATATTGCGATTGCCGGGAGCAGCCTCACACTGCTGGCTGGCTGTACCACGGGTGAGGAAAGTACTGACGGCGAGACGAGCACAACAGCGACGGATTCTCCCGGGACGGAGAGCGTCACAGAAACGCCGACGGATACACCGACACCGGAGCCCGACCCGAAAGCGACTATCACCGATGCCGGACTGCTTCGAGAACGGGAGCGATACACGGACCTGGCCCGGGATATCGGGAGCGTCGGCCTCGGGGGAGAAGTCATCGTCGGGCTGGAATACGAACTCCCGGTCAAGGACGGAGCTGTGTCGGCTATTATCCAGGCGACAGTATACGACGACGACGATACTGAACTCGACCGGTCCTCGATGGATTCCGACGCTGTCGTTCAGGACGGCTCGGCGTTTGTTTCACACGAAGGCTGGTTCGCATTCGATACCAGTGACTGGCACACTGGACGATATACGATAGAACTGGTGATTAACGCCACGGAATACGGAACAACGGCCGACCCGGTGACAGTCGAGTTTGATATCGTCGAACCGCTTGGTGAGAGCGACGTTGCACTCGAACTGGTCGAAAAGCCCAACACCATCCGGGTGAACGAGCCGTTCGACCTGACGTACAATATCCGGAACGTGAGCGACCGGGATTCAAGCCTCACCGTCGATGCGGTGGTTGTCGACCACGAGGAAGTGGATGCGGTCGAACTCGAACGGGACCTCAGTGGCAATATCCCGGCAGGCGGCCGGGAACAGTTCAGTGAAGTGGACTTTTCGACCAACGTGACCGGTGAGTTCACCTATCGGATTCCCGAACTCGGCGTCGGCTTCCCGTTCACTGTCGAACCGCCCCGGGACTGAGTCACTCCATCTTCTCGAAGGTCGTCTCGGCCCACTGGACGGCGTAGTCAGCGCCGTACTCCAGATACGCGTCGGTGTCGAGTGCGGCAAACGGCGCGGGCAGGTCCAGACCGTGTTTGACGCCACTGCAGGCGAGTTCGGTGGCCGCGGCGAACTCAGTCTGGCCCTGTGCAATCTCGCTGGGGAGGTCTTCGAGGCGGGGTTGCAGGCGCTCGCCGGCGTCGTCCCACGCCGCGTACAGGTCCGGGTAGTCGTCGGCCCAGTCGGTGAACTCCCCGCGGGTCTGGAGCCCGAGGTACGCCGTGTAAAGGGCTGCTGCGAGCTGGTACCGGGCATTGGCGTCGAGGTGGTCGTCAGTGGCAGCGACGAACGCCGGATACTGCTCGGCAAAAAAGCCCAGAAAATGCTCGGGCTCGTCGAGACTGACCTCGACCAGCGCTTCGGCGACGAGAAACGAGACGAACTCGTCCGGCGAGGTCTCCAGCCGCGGCTTGACAAACACGCAGGGCGGGACCGTCTGGCGCGTCCAGGCGACGCCGCCGTCGCCGGGCATCCCGATAGTGAGGCTGTTTCCGATGTACTCCTGTAGCACCTCTGGCGCTGTGGTCGGGAGCGACGCACCGTCGTAGGAGATCTGATCGAGGCTGTCGGTCACCAGCAGGAGTTCCTCGGCGACTGCGGGGTCCAGTGTCTCGAAGTCACGGTCGCAGTTCAGTACGAGCGTCTCCGGGGCGTAGGCCGCACGTACTGCCGGCAATTCGCCGGTCAGTGAACGCTCGGTGAACATCTACGCCGAGAACAGAGCGAGGTTGATGACGATACCGATCGACAGCAGTGCTGACACGCCGATTGTTCCGAGGACGATTTTCGTGGCTTTGCTCATGTCAATGAGTATCCCGGGCCAGACATTAAAACTTGAGAAACGATTTTCGGGGTCCGCAGTGTTCGTCGAGTATGCGCCGCGAACGCACTTCGACAGGCACCGACTGGGAGCAACAGGTCGGGTACTCGCGGGCGATACGTGCGGGTGACACTGTTCGCGTCGCCGGCACCATCGCCACTGACGACGACGGCGAGGTCGTCGCGCCGGGTGACCCGTACGAACAGACGAAACACGCTTTCGATATCGTTACCGACGCGCTGTCAGATCTCGATGCGTCCATCGAGGACGTGGTCCAGACACGGATGTACGTCACCGACATCGACGACCAGGAACGGGTTGGCGAGGCCCACAGCGAGTTCTTCGACGACGTTCGTCCCGTGGCGACGATGGTGGAGGTGAGCGGGCTGGCGACACCCGAGGCCGTCGTCGAGGTCGAGGCCGTCGCGCAGGTCGGGTGAGCGGTCGACGGCGGCCCGCAGACGGGCTCAGTCGTCGGCCGTACCCACGCCCGCCTGCCTGGCCACGTCACGCCACCCGCCGGACCAGAACCGGCCCGCGTTGACCGCGGCCTTCAGGTAGAAGTCGCCGACGAGCGCGGCGAACACCGCCGGGAGCCCGAGGCCGAGTCCCGGTGAGACGGCGACACCGAGGACCGGAACCGTCACGACGAACGACGACGGCAGGGCGAGCGCGGCCACCGGGAGCCGGTAGCAGTAGCCGCCCAGCACAGTCCCGTACAGCGGCCAGCGGGTGTCGCCAGCGCCCCGCAGGCTCCCCCGCATCGTCCGCGAAATCGAGAAGCCGGCGACGAGCAGGCCGAACACGCGGACGAACGCCGCCGCCAGGTCGGGGTAGGCGGTCCCGAACAGGCCGACGATGGGGCGGGCCAGAACCACCAGCAAGAGCGCCACGACGAGCTGGACGGCCAGTGCCACCCGGAGCGACTGCCAGCCATAGGCGGTCGCCTCGCCCTCGTCGCCGGCTCCCAGGGACTGCCCGACGAGCGTCGACGCGGCGGTCGCGTACCCCCACGCCGGCATCAGCGCGAGCAGCATCACGCGGCGGCCGATGGCGTAGGCCGCGAGCGTCGGCGTCCCCAGCACGCCCAGGATGAACAGGAACGGGAAGCGGGCGAACGTCTGGAGCAGGCGCATCCCGGTCAGCGGGAGGGCGACGCGGACGATTTCCCGCACGAGGTCGGCGCTGAACTGCGGGCCGCCCGGCCGGAGCGTGACGACGTACCGGCCCGACAGCAGGAGCCCGAGAAATATCACCGCCGCGAGCGTGTTCGCGATGGTCGTCCCCCACGCCGCGCCGGCGATGCCGAGTTCGGGGAACGGGCCGACCCCGAAGATGAGGACGGCGTTGAGCGCGACGTTCGTCGGCAGCGTGAGCAGGCGGACGTACATCAGCGTCCGGGTGTCGGCGCTGCCGGCCAGCGCGCGGGCGGCGACCATGCTCCAGAATCGCGGGGCCAGCGACAGCATCACGATGGCGAGATACGTCGCGCCGAAGCGGATGGTCGCCGGGTCGTCGGTGAGCACGCCCACGAGTAGCTCCGGATAGCGCCAGCAGATCGCCGACAGCGGAACGGAAATGAGCAGCGCGATCCACAGCGACTGCTTGACGGCGAGGTTCGCCCGCTCGGGCTGGTCGGCTCCCTGGAGCCGCGAGACGACGCTAATCGTCCCCGAGGAGACCGCTAGCGAGAGTCCGAACCCGACGAAGTAGTACTGAAAGCCCAGTTCGAGGCCGGCGATGGCCGCGTCGCCGAGCGCCAGGCCGACCATCAGGAAGTCGGCGAGGCGAAGCAGGATGCGGAGGCCGCCGGTGACCATCACCGGCGCGGCGAGGTCGGTCGCGGCGGTCGCCTTCTCGCGGTCGACGAGCCCCGCGCTGGCCAGCATCGCGGGGAACGCGGTCAGCAGACGGCGGAGAGGGCCACCGCTCGGCATCGCCCTGATCTCGGTGGTCCAGCCCCCTGTGGGTTTCGGGACGAGGCCGTGGCTTTTTCGGGCACAGCGCCGACAGCCCGCACATGCCTCCCGTCGAAGCCGGCGAGACGTTCACCGAGACGCGGACGTTCCGGCCCGAAGACGTCGACCAGTTCGCCGTCCTCTCCGGCGACGACCAGGCCCGCCACACCGACCCCGACGCGGAGGGTCGGCGGATGGTTCAGGGGTTGCTCACCGCGTCACTGCTTACCAGCATCGGCGGGGACCTCGAAGTGCTCGCCTCGCGGATGGACCTGCGGTTCCAGCGGCCGGTGTACACCGGCCAGCCGCTGGTCTGTGAACTGACGGTGACGAGCGTGGAGCCACGGGCCGACGGCGGCGTGGCCATCGTCGGCGACGTGACCGTCCGGCGCGTCGACCGCGGCGACGAAGCCGACCGGGCTGACGCGACCGCCGCGGAACCGGCCGGCGGGGACGGCACCGTCGTCCTCGAAGCCACCGTCGAAGGAATAATCAGGGAATGAGCTGTTCGCCGTCGTCGTCGTAGACGGTGATGGCGTCGACCGGGCAGGACCGGGCGGCGAACTTCGCGTCCAGTTCGGCGTCGTCCGGGACCTCCCGGACAAACACGTCTTCGTCCTGTTCTTCGCTGTCCGCCAGCACCGCTTTGCCGGCGTCCTCGTCGCGTTCGAAGGCGTCCCACTCCGCGACACACTGGAACATCCCGATACAGGTGTCGTAGTCGTACTCGACTCGCATACCTCGTGTTAGCCGCTCGCGGGCAAAGGCGTTCCCCTCGGTGCTCGATGGGCCAGCGGACCGAGCGGGTGCAGTGCGACAGTTTAAATCGGGGCAGGACCCAATCGGGGTGTAATGGACGTTGCGGACCTGCCGGGCGTGCCCGAGTGGCTCCCGGACCACCTGCGCGACGACGGCATCGAGGAGCTGTATCCGCCACAGGCCGAGGCCGTCGAGGCCGGCGTCACCGAGGGGGAGAACCTGGTCGCGTCGATTCCGACGGCCAGCGGGAAGACGCTCATCGCCGAGCTAGCGATGCTCTCTTCGGTCGCTCGCGGCGGCAAGGCACTGTACATCGTTCCGCTGCGGGCGCTGGCAAGCGAGAAGCAGGCCGACTTCGAGGAGTTCGAACAGTACGGCCTCGACATCGGTGTCTCGACGGGCAACTACGAGTCGGAGGGCGGGTGGCTCGCGGACAAGGACATCGTCGTCGCCACCAGCGAGAAAGTGGACTCGCTCGTGCGCAACGACGCCCCCTGGATAGAGGACCTCACCTGCGTCGTCACCGACGAGGTCCACCTCGTGGACGACGGCGAGCGCGGGCCGACGCTGGAGGTGACGCTGGCGAAGCTCCGGCGGCTCAATCCCGACCTGCAGACGGTGGCGCTGTCGGCGACCATCGGCAACGCCGAAGCGCTGGCGACGTGGCTCGACGCGGGCCTCGTCGACTCCGACTGGCGGCCCATCGACCTCCAGAAGGGGGTTCACTACGGGCAGGCGCTGCATCTCGAAGACGGGAGCCAGCAGCGCCTTTCGGTGCAGAATAACGAGAAACAGACGGCGGCCATCGTCCGGGATACGCTGGAAGACGACGGGTCGACGCTGGTGTTTGTCAACTCCCGGCGCAACGCCGAGGCGGCGGCGGGCCGGCTGGCAAACACCGTCCGGCCCCACCTCACCGATGAGGAGCGGGCCCAACTGGCCAACATCGCCGAGGAGATCCGCGACGTGAGCGATACCGAGACGAGCGACGACCTCGCGGACGCCGTCGCGGGCGGGGCGGCGTTCCACCACGCCGGCCTCTCGCGAGGCCACCGCGAACTCGTCGAGGACGCCTTCCGGGACCGGCTGGTGAAGGTCGTCTGTGCGACGCCGACGCTCGCGGCCGGCGTCAACACGCCCTCGCGCCGCGTCGTCGTCCGCGACTGGCGGCGCTACGACGGCTCGGCCGGCGGGATGGCCCCGTTGTCCGTACTGGAGGTCCACCAGATGATGGGGCGGGCCGGCCGGCCGGGGCTAGACCCCTACGGCGAGGCGGTCCTCATCGCGTCCAGCCACGACGAGGTGGACGAGCTGTTCGAGCGGTACGTCTGGGCCGATCCCGAGCCGGTCCGGTCGAAACTGGCCGCCGAGCCGGCCCTGCGGACGCACATCCTCGCGACCGTCGCCTCCGGCTTCGCCCGCTCGCGGTCGGGCCTGCTCGAATTCCTCGAACAGACGCTGTACGCCAGCCAGACCGACGAGGGCGGCCAGCTCGAACGGGTCGTCGACGACGTGCTCACGTACCTCCAGCGCAACGACTTTCTGGAAATCGACGACGGGGAACTGGACGCCACGTCGCTGGGCCACACCGTCTCGCGGCTCTATCTGGACCCGATGAGCGCCGCCGAAATCGTCGACGGCCTGCGGGACTGGGAACGGGGAGCCAGCGATAGCACGTCGGCAAGTGGGTCGCCGGCTGACACGCAAGCGGAACCGCCAGCGGACAGCGGCTTCACAACCGCAAGCGAACTGGCCGAGGACGCTCACGAAAGCGACGACGACAGGGACCCGGACGATATCTCAGCGCTGGGCCTGTACCATCTCGTCTCGCGCACGCCGGACATGTACCAGCTGTACCTCCGCTCGGGCGACCGCGAGGAGTACGAGATGGAACTGTTCGAGCGCGAGCAGGAGCTACTCGGCCCCACGCCCTCGGAGTTCGAGGAGGGCCGCTTCGAGGACTGGCTCTCGGCGCTGAAGACTGCCCGGCTGCTCGAAGACTGGGCGACGGAGGTCGACGAGGCGACCATCACGGAGCGGTACGGCGTCGGCCCGGGCGACATCCGCGGGAAGGTCGAGACGGCCCAGTGGCTGCTGGGGGCCGCCGAATCGCTGGCCAGCGAGGTCGACCTAGACGCCGCGCGGGCCATCAGCGAGGCCCGCATCCGCGTCGAACACGGTGTCCGCGAGGAGCTGGTCGACCTGGCCGGCGTCCGCGGCGTCGGCCGCAAGCGTGCCCGCCGGCTGTTCCAGGCCGGTATCACCGACCGCGCCGAACTCCGGGACGCCGAGAAACCGGTCGTGCTGGCGGCGCTCCGGGGCCGCCGGAAGACGGCTGAGAACGTGCTGGAAAACGCCGGTCACCGTGACCCGTCGATGGAGGGCGTCGAGCCCGCGGCGGACGTCTCGGTCGACCTCGACGACGGCGAAACGGACACGAACGAGGAAGCGACGGCAAGCGACGACCAGTCCAGTCTAGGTGATTTCTAATGGAGGTTGTCGAAGGCACTGCTGAAATCGACGAGGTGGGGTCGTTCGTGGAGACGCTCGGCGCTATCAGCGACCGCCACGGCGTCACGGTGCAGGCGTTCGACGCCCGCTACGTCGCGGACCGTGCCCATCTCGAACTGGCCGTCGACCTCGCCGCCCGAGCGCACGCCCGCGACGACGCCATCGCCGACGACTTCGGCGTCGAGATACTGCTGTACGCGGCCGGTCGCCGCCAGATAAACCGCGCGCTGACGATGGGCGTCAGTGAGGGGCACTGTCCCGTCGTGGCTGTCGTCGTCGACCCCGACGCGGACGGTTCCCACATGGGCAAAAACGGGGCTGGGGACATCGGCGCGGCCGCAGACGAGGTTCGTGACCGCCTCGCGCCCGCGTCGACGGTCGGCGAGTACGACGAGGACCGCGTCCGGTCGTTTTTCGACGTGACCGACACCGAACTCGCCGCGACGGCCGGCGGCCTCCCCGACGCCGTCCGGGAGCGGGTCGCGTTGTTGCCGGTCGAGAAGTAGCGATAGTGTTTTTGACGACGAGTGTGTTATTTCCACACATGAATCCACAGCGGACGGCACGGCAGCGGGCCAGCGAACGCGCCCGCCGGGTCGAAGCGACGGTCGGCCGCACCACCGGCGGCGACGCGTACCCGGTCCGCGTGGAGGAACTGGCAGACGAGTACGGCAGCACCACGCCACCCGCCGAGGACCGCCCGGCCGCGCTTGCTCACAGCACCGACGGCGAATTCGACTCGCCGACGGAGGTCCGGGCGGCCATCCAGCAGGCGACAGCGCGGGACAGCGCCCGCACAGCAGCGACGTTCGACGAGCGCGAGCAGTCGTGACTGCGCTGGAGACGCCGCTGTCCATCGGCGGCGTCGAGGTCCCCAACCGGCTGTATCGCGCACCGGTACTGGAGTGTGCCGGCAACGGCGAGGGGGCGGTCGACACCCTCGTCGACGAACTCGAACCGACGGCCGCCTCCGGGGTCGGCCTCCTCTTCCAGGGCGCGAGCATCGTCACCGACCGCGGTGGCTGCGCCGCGCCGAACATGACGCGGGTCCACGACCCGGCCTTCGTCGAGCGGCTCTCCCGGCTCACCGGAGCGGTCCACGACCACGGGGGCCGAATCTTCCTGCAACTGGCCCACGGCGGCCTCCGGAGCATGGCGACCTGGCACGCCGAGTACCGCCGACGGCACCCGGACCAGCGCCAACTGGCCGTCAGCCGCCCGCCCTGGCAACTCCGGGCGCTCGACCGGGCCGGCCTGATATCCCTGCGACCGGACGTGCTATCGACCGGCGAGGTGTGGGACCTGGCCGAGCAGTTCGGCCGGTGTGCCGGCTACGCCGTCGACGCCGGCTACGACGGCATCCACCTCTCGGCGGCGAACATGAGCCTGATCCAGCAGTTCCTCTCGCCGTTCTACAATCGCCGGGACGACGAGTTCGGCGACGGCGTCCGGTTCCTCGAAGCGATTCACGACGCCGTCCGCGACCACGCCGGGGACGTGCCGCTGGTCACGAAGGTCCCCGCGGAGACCGCTGCACCGGCTTTCGTTCGAAGGCACCTTTCCCGGGCCGACGGTGTGAGCATCGCCGAGCGGGCGGCGGCCATCGGCTACGACGGACTCGTCCCGGTCGAGGTGTCGCCGTTCTGGGACATGAGCATCGTCCGCGGCGCGTTCCCCGACCGCGCTTGGGCGGCCAGCGACCTGCAGGACGACTATGCGGCGGTCTTCGGCGGCCGACTGCGAGCGCACGCTGTCCAACTGCTCAACAGACTGCAGGCCCGCCGGTTCGGCCGCGACCCGGGCTGGAACGCCGCGTTCTGTCGGGCGGTCCGCGAGCGCGTGGACGTGCCGGTCCTGCTTGAGGGCGGACTCCGGACGCGCGCCGACTGCGACCGGTATCTCGGCGCGACCGGGGCCGCCCCCGCCGCCGACGCTGTCGGGATGGCCCGCCCCTTCTACGCGGAGCCGCGGCTCGGCGCGCGCCTGCTCGACGGCGCGGACGCGCTGTGTGAGAGCTGTAACAACTGCACCGTGCCACAGGTCACCGGCGAGCCAGGCCGGTGTCGGACGCCGGCCGTCGTCCGCGAACAGGCCCGGCTCCGAAAGGACGGTGCGTACGAGCGAACCGAGTGACGGGCTGTCGGAACTGAAAGGCTGATACGCGTCCGGTCCCGAACGAACGCCGATGACTACAGGGATTCGGTCCGAACGCGTCGAACTCTCCGTCGACGGTGAGGACGTCGACATCCACTACCGGACCGGCGGCGAGGGACCGCCTCTGGTGTTTCTCCACGGCATCGGGCTGGACGCCGCGACCGTCTCGTGGCGGCACGCGCTCCCCGCGCTCGCGCCGGATCGAACGGTGTACGCGCTCGATTTGCCGGGCCACGGCGACAGCGACAAGCCCGACCGCGCGTACACGACCGACTACTACCTGGAGACCCTCGCCGAGTTCCTCGACGCGCTCGGCATCGAGGAGCCCGCGCTGGCCGGCCTCTCGATGGGCGGCGCAATCGCGCTCGGCCACGCGCTCGATGGTGGTCCCGTCGAGCGGCTGGTGCTGGTCGACAGCTACGGACTGGGAGCCGATGCCTACTGGCGGACAGCGGCCAGCAGCGTCCTGCAGACCCCGATAGTCGGGAACATGCTCTGGCAGGGCGTCGGATCGTCCCAGTCGGCGATCCGAAACAGTCTCCGAAGTATGAGTCCCGGCGAACCGCCACAGCAACTGGTCGAGGACGTCAATAGCGCTGTCGACCGACAGACCGTCCGGGCGATGCGGCGCTGGCAGCGCAGCGAGTTTCAGTGGTGTGGGTTCCGGACCGACTACTCCGACCGATTAGCGGAACTAGACGTGCCGACGATGCTGATTCACGGGGCTGTCGACCCGCTGCTCCCCCGTCGATGGTCCGAGCGGGCGGCTGGGATGGTCACCGATAGCACGCTGAAAATATTCGACGACTGCGGGCACTGTCCACCGCGGGAACATCCCGACCGTTTCAACCGGGCCGTTCGAGCGTTCTGCTGAGTTATTCCGGCAACTCGTCGATGAGGACGACCGCTTCGCCGTCGATGACGACGTCGTCGTCAGCGAGGACGCGCGTGGTCAGCCGGTACTGTTCGTCGCCGAGGTCCTCGACGATTTCACATTCGGCAGTGAGCCGGTCACCGATACGGACCGGGTTGTGGAACTCCAGGTCCTGTGAGAGATAGATAGTCAGCCCCGGCAGCCGTGCCAGCGCCGCGCTGATGAGGCTCCCGACGAGCGTCCCGTGGGCGATACGGCCGCGAAAACGTGTCTGCTCCGCGAACTCGTCGTCAAGGTGAAGCGGATTCGTGTCGCCACTCGCGGCGGCGAACTGTTGCACGTCGTTTTCCGAGATTGTCTTTGTGAAATCGACGTGGTCGCCGACGCCGAGGCGGCCCGGGTGGTCTTCGGAGATCGAGACGTGCCATTCCGGGAGATCTTCGTCTGGTTCGATACGGTCTGCGGGCGTTACGCCGTCTTCGTCCTCCTGCTGGACGCCGAACGCGGCAAACGCTGCCCGGTTAGCTGCGACGACGCTGTTGAACATGTGTGACGATGTTTCAGTCCATGTGTCTAACAGCGGGTTTCGTGGCGATTCAGAACTCATCTGTCCTGCTAGTTTATTGGTCGGCTTATTAAACCTTGGCGTTGGTTTCGTCTCAGCTGTCGGTAAACGCCGTCTAACGGGCGTCAGACGGGTGTTTGGGCTTACCGTTACCGGTGCTACAGGGCGTAGCACGTCCCTCGCCGCTCATGAACCGCTGATACCACTCTTTACCATTCATTGGTACTCAATGGTTTTCAGCGGAAAGTTTATACTGTTGAGGAGAGTACATGTAGTTGACCGATGGCCGACGAGGATGATGGCCTGCTGTGGCCTCCGATGTTCAAGGGGATGCAACAGGCGAGCGAGAACGCGATGGAACAGCAACAGCAGCTGATGAAACAGATGTTCGCCAACGGTGGCATGCCGAGTTTCGATATGAATCAGCTCGGTGCCATGAGCCAGATGGCGACGTTCAAGACCCGCGTGCAGAGCGGGGGTCGGATCAGCATCCCCGATGCGGAGCGAGAGGCGCTGGGTATCGACGAAGGCGACATCGTGCAAGCCGTCGTCCTCCCGGTCACTAACAACAACAGCGAGTAACCCAACAATGGTAGACTACACAACCCCCGTCACGACAGCGTTCGAGATGCAGCGTGCGACGATAGAGCAGAGCCAGAAAGCGCTCGAGCAGAGCGTTTCCTTCCAGCAGAACGTCAACAACGCGGTTATCGACAGCCTCGACACACAGGAGTCGGCACAGCGCCGCGGTGTCGAGCTCCAGCAGACCGCGTTCCACAGCTACCTCGACGCGATGGCGTCGACGATGCCCGGCATGACCGAAACCGTCGAGCAGATCCGCGAGACCGTCGACGAGCAGTTCGACTTCCTGCTTGAGAACCACGCCGAACTGTTCGACAACATGGAAACGGAACTCGAAGAGGGCGTCGACACCTACGACGAGATGACCGACGAGTACGTCACAGCCGTCAACGACCAGATCGACATGCTCGTCGAGGCCCACGAGGAACTCGAATCGCAGTCTGTCGAGGCCGCCGAACAGTTCGGCGAGCAACTCGAAGAAGTCCAAGAACAGGTCGAGGAGATTCAGGAGCAGGTCGAGGAAGTGCAGGCCGAAGCCGCCGACGCTGTCGACGTCGAAGCGTAACTACGACAGTCGGCTTTTTTGTGCGCCCGCCGCCGAAGTACTATTATGAGCAACACAAACGACATTCAGGAGGAATGGACGGAGATGGTTGAGGAGATGAACAACGCGGTCGCCGACTCGATGGAGCAGAACATGAAGGCCCAGGCGGCCTTCGTGGAGTCGTGGGCCGATGCTGTCGAGGATACGATCCCGGAGCAAGAGGACCTTGCCGAGGGGATGGACGGCTACAACCGCGCCTACGAGGAGTGGATGGACGCCGCCGAGCAGATGGTCGAACGCTCTACCGACGCCGCTCGGGGCGAGGACGTCGATCCCGCCGAGTTCCGTGACATCTGGCTGCAGTCCGCCAACGAGGCGTTCAAACACGTCATGGGAACCTCGGCTTTTGCGGCCGCCAACGGCCAGCTCGTCGAGTCGATGATGGAGATGCAACAAGAAGCGGACGACCTGAGCCAGGACACGCTGGAACAGCTCGGCTTCCCGACGCGAGACGATGTCGACGAGGTCGGCGAGCGACTCATCGAGCTTGAGCGCCGACAGCACGCGGTCGAACAGAAACTCGACCGCGTGCTTGAACACTTAGAAGAGTAATCATGTCAAGCAATCCTTTCAATCCGTTCGAGGCCGCGCTCAACTGGCAGCGCAAGACACTGGAGAACATGACCGACGCCGCCGAGACCAGTCAGATCGCAGACGAGCGGCTGGAACTGCTGGAGTCCGTCGAAGTCGGTCAGACGCCAAGCAACGTCGTGTACGAGGAGAACAAGCTCGAACTCCTCCATTACGACGCCGAGGCTGCCGGCATCGAGGTACCGGACGAGGAGAAGGAAGATGTCCCGATCCTCATCGTCTACGCCCTCATTAACCGGCCGTACATCCTCGATCTGCAGGAGGAGCGGTCGGTCGTCCGACGGTTGCTTGAGGCAGGCCACGACGTGTACCTCATCGACTGGAACGAGCCCTCGCGGCTCGACCAGCACCTCACCCTCGACGACTACGTCAACCGTTACATGGACAACTGCGTCGACGTGGTCCGCGAGCGCTCCGGCCAGGACGCCATCAACATCCTCGGCTACTGCATGGGCGGGACGATGTCGGTGATGTACACCGCACTCCACAAGGAGAAAGTCAACGCTCTCGGGCTGATGGCCGCAGGACTGTGTTTCGACCACACCGGTGGCGTCCTCGAAGAGTGGGGCTCCGACGAGTACTACGAACCCAGCGACGTGACCGACACCTTCGGCAACGTCCCCGCGGACATGCTCGATATCGGGTTTGCGCTGATGGACCCCGTCGAGAACTACGTCACGAAGTACATCCGGTTCGCGGAGAACATGGAGAACGAGGGCTTTGTCGAGAACTTCGGCCGGATGGAGAAGTGGCTCGGCGACGGCATCGACGTGGCCGGCGAGGCCTACGTTCAGTTCCTCGAAGACGTGTATCAGGACAACAAGCTCTACAGGAACGAGCTGGAGCTCAACGGCAAGCACGTCGATCTGGACAACATCGACATGCCGGTCCTCCAGCTGATGGGCGAGTACGACCACCTCATCCCGCCGGAGGCCTCCAAGCCGTTCAACGATGTCATCGCTAGCGACGACACGCGCACCATCGAGTTCTCGACGGGCCACATCGGCCTCTCCGTCTCGTCGTCGACTCACGCCGACCTCTGGCCCGAGGTCGCCGAGTGGTACTCGGAGCGCAACGAGAGCGAGGAGGTCGACATCGAGGTTGAGTCCCCCGATTCCGGTGCCGAAGACGGTGACGACCAGTCGGAACTCACCGACATCGACGTTGACGCGACTGGTGACACTGCGGACGATGTGGAGGCCGACGACGAGCCCGCGGATGTGGATAGCGTCTCCGGTATCGGCCCGACCTACGCCGACCGTCTGCACGACGCTGGCATCCACAGCGTTGCGGACTTGGCTGAATACGACGCGGCCGAACTGGCTGACATCGCCGAGACCACCGAGTCCCGCGCGCAGGACTGGCTCGACCAGCTGTAATCCGGGGCCGTTTTTCCGTTCTCCCGCACATGTCCAGCTATGCGCGTTTCGGTCATCGGCGGGTCGACAGTCACAGACGAACAGTACCGACAGGCGCGTGAGGTGGGCCGGAACCTCGCCGAGCGGGGCCACGACGTGGTGTGTGGCGGGCTGTCCGGGGTGATGGAAGCGGTCTGTCGAGGCGCGAGCGAGGCTGACGGCCACACTATCGGCATCCTTCCCGGTGAGCGCCGGGCCGCCGCGAACGACTACGTCGAGACGGCGATAGCGACGGGACTCGGAAACGCCCGCAACGTCCTCGTCGTCATGAACGGCGCGGCTGTCATCGCCGTCGACGGCGGCACCGGGACGCTCTCGGAACTCGGCCACGCGCTTGACATGGGCCGGCCCGTCGCCGGGCTTGGAACCCACCGCCTCGACGGCGGCGACGCAATCGAACACGTCGACACACCTGCCGAAGCCGTCGAATACGTCGAGTCTGCCGTGCAGTAGCTTTTACTCCAACAGCCGCTTGAGAGCCGCCGCGACAGCCAGGAATCCGACGCCGAGCAGTCTGACCCGACGGCGGGACCCCTCCTGTGGCGTAAACTCTACCGCCAGCACCCAGCGATAGCCCAGTCGGGCCAGCGACAGTAACAGCCCCGGCACGAGCAGGTGAACCACGCCCGCAAGCGTCGTTCCGTTCCACAGCAGCCGTCGTTCGGTCCGTGTCAGGTCCATACCGGCCCAAGGTACTGTGTCGGTTTGACCGTGGCGTCTGCGCGTGACGCGTGGGCAGTGCGACAGCCGACAGAACGACAGCGTCGTGACTGGGTCGGATTGAAGACAGAGAAGATAGAACCGCGGTGATTGTCGCTCGAATCGGCGGGAAGTATCCGGCGCGCGCAGCGCGCCGGTTCAATCGCAGCGAGTGACTACCGCGCGCCGAAGGCGCGCGACAGGAACGAGCAGCGATTTTTCCCCAAGTTTTTGCACGACTGAGGGCGCGAAGCGCCCGAAGGAGTTGCAAAAAGTGGGTTTACATCATGCCGCCCATGCCGCCGCCCATGCCGCCCATGCCGCCGCCCATTCCGCCGGGCGCGCCGCCTGGGCCGCCAGGTCCGCCTTCGTCCTCGTCGTCGTCGCCCTGGCCACCCTTGAGGTCGCCAGCAGCGATGACGTCATCGATGCGGAGGATCATGACGGCTGCTTCGGTTGCGCTTTCGACAGCCTGGGTCTTGACACGGAGCGGCTCGACGACGCCGTCGTCTTCCATGTCGACGACCTCACCGGTGTAGGCGTCAAGCCCGGAGGTGACTGCGCCACCGTCGTGCTTGCTGCGGAGGTCGACCAGCGAGTCGATCGGGTCGAGACCGGCGTTCTCCGCGAGGGTGCGCGGGATGACGTCGATGGCGTCGGCGAAGGCCTCGACAGCGAGCTGTTCGCGCCCACCGACGGAGTCGGCGTAGTCACGCAGGCCGAGTGCGAGCTGCGTCTCGGGGGCACCGCCGCCGGGCAGGACCTTGCCGTCCTCCAGCGTGGCGGCGACGACGCCGAGCGAGTCCTCGATGGCGCGCTCGACTTCGTCGACGACGTGTTCGGTGCCGCCGCGGAGAATCATCGTGACAGCGCGGGCGTCCTCGACGTCCTCGACGAAGATGCGCTCGTCGCCAGCGATGTCCTTCTGGGCGACGGAGCCGGCGAAGCCGAGGTCGTCGGCTTCGATGTCGTCGATGTTGGAGATGATGCGCGCACCGGTCGAGCGCGAGAGCGCTTCGATGTCGGACTTCTTGGCGCGGCGAACAGCGAGGATGCCTTCCTGCGCGAGGTAGTGCTGGGCCATGTCGTCGATGCCCTTCTGGCAGAAGACGACGTCAGCACCGGCCTCGGCGAGCTTGTCGACCATTTCCTTGAGCTGTTTCTCTTCCTGGTCGAGGAACTGCTGGAGCTGGTCGGGGTCGGTGACGTTGACCTCGGTGTCGAGCTCCGTTTCCGGAACCTCGATGGCCGTGTCAAGCAGGGCCACGTCGGCGTCCTCGACGGCGAACGGCATGTTGTCGTGGACGCGCTCCTTGTCGACGATGACGCCCTCGACGAGTTCGGACTCGTCGGTTGCGCCGCCGACGACGGTCTCGATCTGGATGTTGTCGGTGTCGACGCTGCCGTCGTCGTCGACGACGGACTGTGCGGCGCGGACGACGAGTTCGGCGAGGACGTCCTTGGAGGATTCGGCGCCCTTGCCGGTCATCGCGGTCGCGGCGACCTTCTCGAGGGTCTCCGTGTCGTCGGCGTCGACGTCGATGGCGTTGTCTTCGAGAATCTCCTTGGCTTTCTCGGCGGCCTGGCGGTATCCCTGGGCCAGGATGCTGGCGTGGATGTCCTGGTCGAGGAGTTCCTCGGCCTTCGAGAGGAGTTCGCCGGCCATGACGACCGCCGTGGTCGTGCCGTCGCCCACTTCGTCTTCCTGCGTCTGGGCGACCTCGACGATCATGTTGGCGGCGGGGTGTTCGATGTCCATCTCGTCGAGGATGGTGACGCCGTCGTTCGTGACGACGACCGAGCCCGAGTTGTCGACGAGCATCTTGTCCATGCCCTTCGGACCCAGTGTCGTCCGAACGGCCTCGGCGACGGCCGTCCCGGCCGTGATGTTCATCGACTGCGCGTCCTTTCCGGATGTCCGCTGGGACTCCTCGGAAAGTACAATCATGGGCTGGTTGCCCATCTGCTGTTGAGCCATAGTCAAACGATGATTGAATGTGATTCTATATAAAAGCTGTGGTCACGGGCGGTATATCGCCCCACTGCATGCCACACTCGACAGTGTGATACTACCTAACGTGGGTGGTTTATATACCCATTCAGGACCGCTCAGCGACCCATTCCGAACCGTCGGTGGCGCAGTTCCGGCGTGATCTGGATGCGGGAGATGTCCTGCCCGGTTCGGTACCAGACGAACGCCGCTCTGGTGAACAGTTCGCGACACTCGATGCGGACTTCCCTGGGGTTGCCCTCCGTCCGCTCGTGGATGTCCTCGATTGCGGCCCGGGTGAACAGGTCCGGGGCCTGCCCTTCATAGGGGTCGTCCCGGAAGTACGCAAGCGAGCGGGCGGCGTACTCGGCCACGTCGTCCGGCGAGAACGGGTCGATACCCTCGTAGTACCGCAGCCGGGAGTCCAGCGTCCCGCGAATCTCGGCGACGCGCCGTTTCCCCTCCGGTGTCCCGGTGAGAAAGAGTCGGACGCCGGCGTCGCCGGCCACCTGCAGCGGCGACAGCAGGTCCGCCTCCAGCACCTCGATTTCGTCGACGACCAGCAGGAGTGTCTTGCCGTCCTCGCGCACGCGATGGACGATTTCGTGAACGGCGTCTTTCGCCTCCGCGGTCGCCCACGGAATCCCGTCGCGGACCTGCGAGTAGTTTCGCTGGTCGATGGAGTACCCTGCGGCGTAGGCGGCGGTCAACACCGTCTGGTACAGTTTCCGGGGCGTCGTCTCCCGCGGGTTGTCCAGGTGCGTGATGACAAACCCCTCGTGTTTCGAGAGGTCCCGAAGGACGATTTCGCGGAACGCCGTCTTTCCGGTGCCGTAAGGACTCACTAACCCGATGTGCTGGTCCTGGAGGAGCCAGGACGTGACCTGATTCAGCATCTCGGTGTCGTGGCGGACGTACAGCGGTTCGGGCATGTGGTCCAGCCCGGCTTCCTCTGTAAACGGGAGGTCTGTCACGGTGTCGGCGGTGCCGCCCAACGCCTCGCCGAAGGCCAGCAGCCGCTGTTCGACCTCCTTCAGCTGGTCCAGCAGGACGCCGGCGGTGGCGCTCTCGGCGCGTTCTTCCTCCGCAGACCGGAGCGATTCGAGCCGGTCCATCACCTCAGAGACGGACTGTCCCGAACCGCTGGCCTTCGGTTGCTCTGTGTCGTCCACCACGGCTATCTCTCTCAGTCTTGCTGGTCCGGCGCGTTATATGTTACGCCCGAATTTCGGGGAAGATAACGGACCTGCGGTGTTAGAACGGTAGCGGGAACGGAACCGAGCCGTAGGCGTACCCGTCCATGCTGCCGTCCGGTCGAGCGCGGAACACGATTGTCGGTGAGTACCCTACATCCGGCTGTTCGCCGTACACCCGTTTCCAGTCGTCGTCCGGGAAGGAACTGCAGTCGACCACGAGGACCGCACCGGGATGGGCTGCTAGCTGGTCGCGTGTCTTCGCGTCCCCGGAGGCCTTCACCGCACCAACGGCAGTGTCGACCTGCCGTCGGGACGGCGGCCGCGGCCGAGTGACTTCGACGAGCGTGTCTTCGACCCGGAAGTCGACGGAGTGCCCCGAGTCAAGTTCGACCTCGGGCGTGATGTCGTTGCCCGCATCGACGAGCAGCTTGGCGACGTTGAACTCGCCCATCGTCGCCCGCATTCGCGAGAGATCAAAGCCCTCGCTGGTCCCGAGTTTGCTCGCCATCGTGTAGCGGTAGTCGTCGAGTTCGCTGGTCGCGAGGAAGTCATCGTAGAATGCCAGCCCGTCCGCCCGGTCGGCGTCCGGGAAGCCGCCGGCGTGGTCTCGGAAGAACGTCCGTGTCGACTCGCGACCGTCCTTCGACAGAAACACAGGGAGGAAGAAGTGCGCCAGCGCCTCGTACTCGGTGAGCCACGGGTCTTCCACCTCTAGCTGTGCGAACAGTTCGCGCTGGACCCACTCGCTGATGTCGTCGGGGACCTCGTCGAACGTGTATTTTTCTGTCCGCCACAGCGTCTCCGGTGTCTCCGTGTTTCCGACCCAGTAGGCGCGCTGACCGTTCCAGCAAAACAGCGCCAGATCACCGTTGTCCATCTCCAGCCGGCGCGCGGCCCACCCTTCCGGCGGGGCGAACCACGGGCCCTCCATCGTCGCACCGAAGGTGTTCTGCAGCGGTGTCAGCAGGTCGTTCCGGACCCGATCTTCGCTCCATCGCTCGTTCGACTGTCGCAGACGTAAGGGACCAGCCACAGGGTCGTGTAGACGGTCAGTGGTCTTGGGCGTTCCGCCCTGCCGAAACGCCGCCGTTCGGACTGATTGATAGCTCTATCGCCCGTGTGGGACAGTTTCTGGGACCACCGTTACATTGATAGTCACTACCAGCCAAGTTTCACTGTGGTAACCTATGTCGATGGGAGCGTACGACGACGACGAACACGAACGCCGTGAACGCAAGAACAGCGAGGTCGACCTGTCGGAAGACGACGACCGGAGTACATACCACGGGAGTGTCGATTACGACGGCGAGGAGTCGACAGAGGAACTCCTCGACCAGTTCAAGCAGATTAACTCCGACTGACGCCGGCCGTTCTCGACCGGTAGCGCAATAGTCCGACAGAGACGGCCGTCACGGCTGTGACGGCTATCACGTGGCCGACCAGCGCCGCGAGCAACACCGGCTGGTCGAGGACGAATGGCACGAGTACGAGCTGGAGAACGCCAAAGCCCCAGATCTCTAAGTCGGCCCGCATGAACACCCGCGCTGTCTCGGGGTCGAACCGGTAGCGAGCCGACCGCCACAGGCCTGTGACGCTGGCCCACCACCCCGTCCCGATGCGGTAACTCACATCCCAGAGAATGAGCAGCGTCAGGTACACGACCAGTACCGGCGGCTCCGACCCGAACAGCCGGTTCAGCAGCGGCATCGAACTGACCTGTGGGTCGAACACGAACAGATGGGTGAGCAATGCGATGTACGCGAGGACGGACAACACGACTTCGACGTTCGAGGCGAACAGCAGCGCACGGTAGGTCGGTGGCACGTCGATACGCCGGATGAGCGTGCTGATCCGGAGCATTTCTGCGCTTCCGATGGTGGCGACGAACACGACGACGGTTCCAGCGATTGCGGCGCTCCAGACCTCGTAGTACCACGACAGGGCGATGATGGCAACCTCGAAGACGAGGAGCTGAATCGCCATCGCCGCCCACGTCGGGAGCCGAATCCCCGGCAGCGCGCCGATGATGCTCTCGTACACCCACGTTTCCCCGTACTCTGGCCGGGCGCTGTCGCCGCTCATCTGCCCGCACCACCCGTGGCTGCGGCCGCCCGTGCCGCGTCTCGACTCCGCGGCTCGCTGAGCGCCAGCCTGACCGCATCCGCGAACGATGTCGGGTCAACGGCGAACTGTGCCTGAGCAGCCTCGGTGTCCGCGACCACCGGCGTTTTCAGCCCGTGGATGAGCGGACGGGCGACACTTGATGGCACGTCGGTCATCAGGGCGACCCAGTACGCTGATAGTTTCGGCGTCAACACCGGTATCGGCACGATTGTCGGCTCACCGCTCCCCATGAGTCGCCCTGTCTGTTTCAGGATCTCAGCGTAGGTCAGCACCTCGGGGCCGCCGATTTCATAGGTTTCGCCGGCCGTTCCCGGCTTGTCGAGCACGCCGAACAAGTACGAGACGACGTCGTCGATAGCGATGGGGTGGCAGTCCGTCCGTACCCAGCGCGGTGTCAGCATCACGGGCAGTCGCGTCGTTAGCTCGCGTATCATCCGGAAGCTCGCCGAACCCGCGCCGATGATGATGGCCGCCCGGAACGTCGTCAGGTCGTACTCGCCGTCTCGGAGAATGAACTCGACCTCCCGGCGCGACCGGAGGTGTTTCGACAGCATCTCGTCGTCCTCGCCGAGGCCGCCGAGGTAGACGACCCGGTCGACGCCGGCTTCGTCGGCTGCTCGACGGAAGTTCCGCGCCGCCCGTCGGTCCCGCTCGGCGTAGTCGCTCCCGGCACGCATCGAATGGACCAGATAGTACGCGACATCGACGCCGTCGAGGCCGGCATCGAAACTGCCCGCGTCGAGCAGGTCACCTGTCACCACGTCGACGCCGTCGGGTGGAGCGTACTCGCTTGGGTCGCGAACGAGCGCGCGGACGCTGTGACCGGCCGCGAGGAGCGCCGGGACGAGGTGGTTCCCGACAAACCCCGTCGCACCGGTCACGAGCACATGCATACCCTTCCTGCAGGACGGAACGAGGTTAAAACCGTGGCCTGTTCGGTTGCCGTCGTGTCAGACTGCCTGCGATTCAGGACTGTCGAACGAGCGGCTCGTACCAGTCGCGGTTGTCTCGATACCAGTCGATGAACTTCGAGACGCCCTCTCGGATGGTGTGGTCCGGGTCGTAGCCCAGCAGTTCCTCGGCACGGTCGGTCGCGGCGTGGGTGTGTTCGGCGTCGGCGTCGTGGCGTTCCTCGTAGACCAGCTCGAGGTCCGGGTCGATCTGGTCGCGGATCTCCGTCGCGAGCGTCTTGATCTCGATGTTGTCGGTCGACCCGATGTTCACGGCCTTGCCGTCTGCAGCGTCTTCGTGTAGCAGCGTCATGTTCGCGTCGATGACGTCCTCGATGTAGGTGAAATCCCGCGTCTGCGTGCCGTCGCCGTAGATGACCGGTGGCTCGCCGTTGTGACACCGGGAGACGAAATTCGAGATGGCCATGTTCGGGCGCATCCGCGGGCCGTACACGGTGAAATAGCGGAGGGCAACGGCGGGGAGGTCATACACCTCGCTGTAGGCGCAAGCGTAGCGCTCGGCCGCGAGCTTCGACGCGCCGTAGGGAGAAACCGGTGTCGTCGGGTGCTCCTCGTCGTAGGGCAGGTACTGTGGCTTGCCATAGACCGAGGAGGAGGAGGCCATCACGAACCGCTCGATACCCTCGTCGCGACAGGCATCGAGGAGGTTCAGCGTCCCGTCAACGTTGACCTCGTCGTACTTGCGGGGGTTCTGGACGCTTGGACGGACGCCGGCTTGAGCGGCCTGGTGGTAGACGTAGTCCGCGTCGGCGACGAGCTCTGTCACCAGCTCCGCGTCGCGGACGTCGCCCTCGATAAACTCGTAGCTCCCGCCGCTGTTCCGGGCGGCTTCCCGTCCCGCTTCGACGTTGTGGTGCTTGATATCAAGATCATAAAATGGGTCGCGGTTGTCCAGTACGACGACATCGTGGCTGTCGGCGGCGAACCGCTGTGCTAGGTGACCGCCGATGAACCCGGCACCGCCTGTTACGAGTATTTGCATTACCTTGACGGAACCCATCAGATGATAAAAGTATGTCGAGAGTTAACCGTACTGAACTGTCGAAGGGGCCAGCTACCTTGAAGTATACACAGTGCATAAATATGGTTTAATGGCCTCTAGAGCCTGCGACGGGTGCGATACGAGCGTCTCGATAGCTGGCGGCATCGCCAATATCTGGTCGCAGGAGTCTCGCCCGACCGAGGGCATCGTTCTCGAACTCGGCGACGATACGGAGCATTTCCTCTGTTATGACTGCATTGACCAGTTGCCCGACGACCGGGAAGTAACGGCGGCGGATGTGGCCGCCCTCTAACGTCGTCGCGTCTCCCGTTCGAACCTCGGCGTCCACTGCGTCACGCGCTCGTCGATTCTGAGACGGCCGTCGCGCCAGCGAGCGTACGCCAGTAGCAGGAGGCCCCCGACGACGACGAAGAGCGAGTAGACGACTCCTTCCTCGCCGACCCAGCGAGCGGGACCGACGGTCTCGACGGCGAGCAGTTCGGGCGTCTGCTGGGAGTGACCGAGACCGAACACCGCGCTCTGAGTGAAGTTGTACCAGACGTGAAAGCCGATGGGGAGCGCGAGGTCGCCGGTGAGCACGTACGCGCCGCTCAGGACGAGTCCGGCGAGCAGGTAGTAGCCGTACTGGCTCGGGTGGTCGACCTTGCCCCCGTGCAGGAAGGCGAAGACGAGCGAACTCGCGAGTACTGCGACCCCGACCGCCGCCCAGCGCGGGACCGGACCGTCCGCCCCCTCGGCGAGGTTCTTCAACATTGCGCCCCGGAAGACGACCTCCTCCCACGCCGACGCGAGGGCGACGTACGTGAAGACGACGACCATCGCCGGCAGAAACGGGAGGTCGCCCGCACCCTCCGCGACGCCGACGACCGTGGCCCAGCCCGCGCCGACAGCAACGGCGAGCGCGCCGGCGTTGACGACGGTCGCTATCGCGCCGCCGACGGCGAACGACCGCCACCAGCGGCGGTCGAGTGACAGGCCGTACTCGTCGATGGGTCGACGGTCGAGGAGACGCGCGCTGACGAACACGGTGGCGACGAGGACCGCTCCGATTCCGGCCGCTTCGACCGGTTCTCGGATGGGATGTGTGAACTGCGCTCGAACGACGGTCTGTAGCGCCGCGAGGGCGAGAAACGACAGCACTGCCGGAAGCACGGCGCGGAGTGGTGCTCTGAGCCTGCCGTCTGCGCTGTTCCAGACCGGCCAGAGGACACGAGAGACGACCCGCTCGACGACGCTCTGGCTCTCCCGGCCGTCTCGCTGTTTCGGTGGCATACACTGGCGGTCTGCCGGAGCCGACATGTCCCCGCGGGCACTGCTTCTGAGTCGGAAGCCAGTGGACCGTTTTTATTGCGTCCCGTACGCTGGAAGCGAGCATGGACGCGGTCGGCGACGACGAGTTGCTCGCGCTGCTCGAAGACGAGTACGCGCGGGCCATCATCGCCGAACTCACCACCGGACCGATGTCAGTCTCCGAACTCTGTACGGCCTGTGAGATGTCCGACCCGACGGCGTACCGCCGCCTTGACCGACTGGAGGACGCCGGCCTCGTCGCCGAACGGCAGGCCGTCGATCCCGACGGTCACCACTACAAGCGCTACGTCGCGACGGTTGAGGACGTGAGCGTGACGTTTGCCGACGGCACGTACGACGTAACGGTCACGCGGTCCTCGAAGGACCCGGCGGACCGGTTCACCGACTTATTCGAGGGACTGTCCTGAGATGCTCGCGACGCTACTCCAGTTACGAACGGGCGGAACCGAGCCGGGAATCGCGCTAGCCGTCGTCGCGCTCTCGCTCCTCTCGGTCGCGCTCTCGGCCGCCATCGCCGTCGTCCTCGTCCGCGGTTACCGTCGCGGGCCGGGCCGGACCGGCATGCTGATGCTTGCCATCGGGCTGCTCCTGCTCACGACCGTGCCGGAACTCCTCCGAATCGCGCTGCCCACGGCCACCGGCGTCGGCGTCGTCGGGCGGTCGCTCCTCGTGAGCGCCTGCGAACTGCTGGGACTCGGAACGATCCTGTGGACCGTTTACAGGGGTGGGTCGTCGTGACGGTGGTCCTCGACTTGCTCGCACCGGATCTCGTCGCGGAACTCTCGCGGGCCGTGACGGCCGTCGTCGGACTGTTCGTCGCGTCGCTGGCCTACCGCGGCTACCGGCGCAACGACGCACCGAAGATGCAGTGGCTCGCCGTCGGCATTGCGTCGCTAACTGCCGGCGTCTACGCCGCCGTCACCGTCACTGACTGGGCGGGCGCGGGAACCGGGATCGTGTTACTCGTCAGGGGTCTCGTGACCGTTGCAGGGCTCTGTGCCGTGCTGTACGCGCTGCTCGTCGAGTGAGCTTCGATAAGAACAAGTGTCAGATACGGTCGCCGAGCGACCGGAAATCTGCCTTAGTTGCGGACGACGTTCGTCGCGCGGGGGCCCTTGTCGGCCTGTTCGATGTCGAATTCGATCTCCTCGCCTTCTTCGAGGTCAGGGCCGCCAACGTCTTCCATGTGGAAGAAAACGTCATCGTCCGCGTCCTCAGTCGAGATGAAACCGTAACCGCCTGTGTCGTTGAAGAAATCAACCTTACCGTTTGCCATTGCGAATATACGTACAGGGGGTATATGTATAAGAGTTCCGAGAGTATCAGTACCACGACCGTGTGCCTGTGAACACGACTCATCCCAGTAATACCGGACGGCTGGCCGACGCCCACCCGACGACAGGAAAGGTTTAGGCCGCCTCGTCCGTTGCTTTCTCGCGTGTACCCCGCGCGGATTACCGACGAGTTCCCTGCCCCGTCCTACCGGGGCAACCAGAAGCAGGCCCTGGCTGACATCCGTGCGGCCTTCGAGCGCGGCAAGGACGTGGTCCTCGTCCGCGCGCCGACCGGCAGCGGCAAATCGCTCCTTGCCCGGGCCATCGCCGGGTGTGCCCGGACTGCCGGCGAGGCGGCCCCCGAGCAGGTCGTCGACGCCTACTACACGACGCCGCAGGTCTCCCAGCTGGACGACGTGGCCGAAGACGCCCTCTTGGAGGACCTCTGTGTCATCCGCGGGAAGAACAACTACGACTGCATCCTCCCCGGCGAGACGGACACGCCGGTGAACCAGGCCCCGTGCGTGCGCGAACGGAAGTTCGACTGCCAGGTCAAGCACCGCTGTCCGTACTTCTCGGACCGCGCCATCGCCTCGAACCGGCGCATCGCCGCGATGACGCTGGCCTATTTCATGCAGACCGCCGGCAGCGACGTGTTCGGGAAACGCGACGTGGTCGTCATCGACGAGGCCCACGGGCTGGGCGAATGGGCCGAGATGTACGCCACCATCGACCTCTCGCCGGGCACGATTCCCATGTGGACCGACATCGACGTGCCCGACATCGACGGCCTGGACGAGGCCGTCGCCTTCACCGAACGGGTCGAACACCTCGCCGAGCGCCGGGTGAAGGAACTACGACAGAAGACGGAACTGACCGGCGAGGAGGTGGCCGAACGGGACTCGCTGAACACGCTCCGGCAGGATCTCGGGTGGTTCCGCGAGGACTACACCGACACCGAGAGCGCGACGACCTGGGTCGTCGACCAGGCCGACGGCGAGAACGCCCCGGTGACTATCAAGCCGATGAACCCCGAGCGCTACCTCAAACACACCGTCTGGGACCGGGGCAACCGCTTCGCCCTGCTGTCGGCGACTATCCTCAACAAGGAGGCGTTCTGCGCGAACGTCGGTCTCGACCCCGAGAACGTCGCGCTCGTGGAGGTCGGCCACACGTTCCCCGTCGAGAACCGGCCGCTGTACGACGTGGCCCAGGGGAAGATGACCTTCGAGCACCGCGACGACACGCTACCCGACATCGCCCGCACCGTCGTCCGCATCATGGCCCGCCACCCCGACGAGAAGGGGCTGGTCCACTGCCACTCGTACGCCATTCAGGAGCAACTGAAAGGGCTGCTCGACGACTTCGGCGTCGGCGCGCGCGTCCGCACCCACGACAAGGAGGGCCGGGACGGGGCGCTCGCGGCGTGGAAGCGCAGCGACAACCCCGACGTGTTCCTCTCGGTGAAAATGGAGGAGGCGCTGGACCTCGAAGGCGACCTCTGTCGCTGGCAGGTGCTGTGCAAGGCCCCCTATCCCAACACCCGCGACTCCCGCGTCGCCCGACGGCTCGAAGACGACCAGTGGGGTTGGTACTACCGGACCGCACTGCGGACGGTCATCCAGGCCTGTGGCCGCGTCGTCCGCGCGCCCGACGACTACGGCGCGACGTATCTCGCGGACTCGTCGCTGCTGGACCTCTTCGAGCGGGCCGACCACGACATGCCCGACTGGTTCCGCGCACAGGTCGACCGCCTCTCACAACCCGACCTGCCGCGGTTCGCGCCGGACCGGGCGCTGTCGGCGCTCAGCTCGGGCACGAAACGCCGACACGACCGCTCGCGCTCGCGGTCCGGGGACGGAAATCACCCGCTCTCCGACGTGTGGGACTAAAAGAAGGCGAAGGCTAACCCGTAGACCACCGACGACCCGACCATCAGGACGACCATGATGATGGCGATAATCTGCTGTGTATCCATGCAGACTCTTGATTACTCGTCTAATTAGGCGTTACGACCGTAGTCCGGGCTGCTCTTCGTTCCTCGTCGTAGTGGCTTACTGTACCCGTGCGTCGACGACAACGTGGGCGACGCCCTCGCTGTACTCCTTGACGCGCCGGGTGTCCAGAACCTCGACGCCGCGGTTGGCTTCGGCAGCGGCCGCCTCCAGTCGCTCGATTGGGCGGTCGAACACGAGCGGGTTCGGCGTCGCCTCGTGCATATGGATGACGCCGCCGGGCGCGAGTGCCGTGAGCGCGCTGTCGAGGTACTCGTAGGAAGCGTCAGGCGGAGCCCGACTGTCCTCCGCGCGCGGCGCGGAGGCCTCGTAGTACCCCATCACCACGCGGTCGGCCCGCGCCTCCTCAGCGAAGCCCGGGACCACATCCCGGCAGTCCGCCCGGTAGGGATGCACGCGCTCGTCGACGCCGTTGAGCCTGACGTTCTCGACGAGGAAGCGAAACGCCGTGGGGTTGCGCTCGACGGCGGTGACGTGTGCGCCGGCGCGGGCCATCGGGAGCGTGAAGTAGCCGATGCCGGCGAACATGTCCAGCACGCGCTCGTCGGGGTCGACGATGTCACCCATTCGCGCCCGCTCGGCCTTGTTACCGGGCGAGAACATGACCTCGGCGAGGTCCATCGCGTACCGGGTACCGTGTTCGGTGTGGACCGTCTCCGTGTCGCCGTCGCCGGCGATGACTTCGACGCTGGGTTCACGGTGATCGCCGGAGATGCCGTGGCGTGCCAGCACCGTCTCGGCCTCGCCGTGGAGTGACAGCAACGCTTCGCCGACCTCGGACGGCCGGGGGCTGTCGCCGATGTCGACCAGGACGACGGAGCCGAGCACGGCCCACGAGCCGGGTGCCCGTTCGATCTCCTCGTCGGTCCAGCCCCGTTCCCGGAGGTGGTCGTCGAGCGTTCGGAGACGGCGCTCGCCGACCTGCCGGACGATCTCCCGAAACTGCGTTTCCTGTGGCGGGGCGGTCACCGGAACGGCGACGCTGTCTGCGGTCCACTCGGTGACGCTCCTGGCGTCGTCGTAGACACCTTCGGCCTGCAGGGACTCGATGGCGACCTGCGAGCGGGGTTTGGCGACGACGGCGGCGAGTCGCTGGTCGGCCGCCTCGCTCGGGTCGTCACTCATCGGCGTCCGTGTCGGGGAGAATGTGCAACCCCGCGTGGCTCTTCAGCACCGGCACTTCGTCGGCGTCGGTGTCGAGGTAGTCCGGCCGCGGGACGGTCTTGCTCTCGAAGGTCTCGGGGTCGAGGACCTGCACCGCGTTCTCGTCTTCGACGGCGACGAGCGTCGTTTGCTGACCGTCCTCGCGGAACCCCAGCCGGCGGGCATCGGGCGTTTCGCCCGCCTCGAAGCTGGCCTCGTAGTCCTCGCCGGTCGCCAGCCGAACGCCTTTGAGGTTCCCCTGGACCGACCGGACCAGGACCGGCCCGTCGCCGTCCTCCGGGTCGATGACCTCGCCCTGTCGGTAGCGGGGCAGGCGGACGGCGTAGGTCATCCGGTACAGCTCTTGGCCGTCCTCGTCTTCCGAGATGAGACGCCGCGAATCGGAGTAGGAGCCCCCCAGCTGGGCGGTGATGCGCTTGGCGATGCCAAGCCCCATCTGGTTGGTCGAAATCTTCATGTCCAGCCCGTCGTCGACGGTCTTGGTCTCGGTGATGAACGCGTTGCGGTCGCCGGTCTCCTCGCGGGCGGCGATGTATTCTTGAGCTATCTCCTCGGCTCGCTCCCGCTCCTCGTCGGTCGGGTCGCGGCCGTCGGCCCGCACTTGGACGATGCTGGCGAAGGAGCCCCCGGCGATTTTCCCGCAGCGCTTGCACGTCTGCCGGGAGATGCGGACGGGGACGGTGACTTCCTCGGTGACCGGCGTCCCCCGGATGACGCCGGAGAACTCCGCGTGCATCCGGATGTTGTTCTTGTCGAGTTGCTCCGGGGCGACCTGCCAGGCCACTGACTGGGCGTCGACGTGAATTCCTAGGGCCTCGCTGACCTGCTCGACGGCGATGTCGGTGTAGTCCTCCGCGCCGATGTCGACCCAGCGGTTCCCCTTGTGGACCGCGCCACACCGTGAACAGACCCGCACCTGGATTGTGTCGGGGGCGTCCACCAGGTCGAACTCCTCGAAGTAGCAGGCGTCACAGAGGACGTGCTCGGAGTTGCGCTGACCGCCGGCACCCGCAAGCTCCGGACGCTCGTCAGTGCCCTCCGGTATCTCGTCACCGCAGCGTGGACAGAACTCTCCCGACCGGCTCATTACCCGCACTACTGGACTGAACCGTTTAAGAAATGTGTTCCGCCTCTGCGACTCACTCGCCGGTGAGCGTCGGCGTGTCGACGTCGGCCTCGGCGGCCTCGTGCCAGCGGTGCTCCGGCGCCCAGTCCAGCAGGCCCTGGGCCTTCGCCGTCGAGAGCGCCGACTGGTCGCCGTCCAGTTCGCACTCGGCTGGCAGTTCACCCCACTGTTCCGCTACGAGGTCGGCGGTCGGTCGGCCCACGTAGTTCTCGGCGGCGGCGACGTTGAACGCCTCGTGGCCGCCGAGGTCGGCGTCCAGCGCGGCCCCGACTGCTGTCGCCACGTCGCGCACGTCGACGTACGACCAGCAGTTACCCGCACCGTCGGCGAGGTCGCCCGCGGCCACGTCTCGGCAGTTGTACTCGCCGGGATACTGAATCCACGACGGCCGTATCGAGGCCACGTCCACGCCGTCGCGCCGGACGACCATCTTCGCCACCTCCTCGCCGGCGACCTTCGAGGTGCCGTACGGGTCCTCCGGTGCGGTCGGATGGGATTCATCTATCGGGAGATACGCCGGCAGCGGCGTCTCATCGGCGAAGGCCAGCCCGTATGCGCTCTCGGAGGACGCCCAGACGACATCTGCGCCGGCGCGACCTGCGGCGTCGATGACGTTGTACGTCGCCGAAATGTTAGTGTCGAACACTCGCGTGCCCGCGTGTCGCTCCGGCGCTGGCAACGCAGCCCAGTGGACGACGGCGTCCGGATCGACCTCGCTACAGAGGTCCCGAACTTCCACCCCCTGGGTCACGTCGACAGCTTTGAAATCTATATGCTCTCGCGTCGGAATCTCCCAGCCGGGGTGGTCTAGGTCCACGCAGACGACGTGATACTCGCCGGCGAGGTAATCGCAGATCCAGCGCCCGGACCGCCCGCGTCCACCAGTGACGACGACTGTGTCGGTCATGTATCCGATTGTTGCCCGGAGAGTAAATGCGTGTGGACAACTGACTCGTTGACGGTCCACGGGCCCGTTCCGTGTGGCGCTTTCCCACGATAGCGAGGTTTTAGAGTGTCGACCGTCTATCAAGGAGTATGGAGTGGCAAACAGACTGGGGGCTCCGTGGCCGGATGGCCCTGACGATGTTCCTGCTGTTCGCGCTGTACATCGTCTTCCTTGGAGCGCTCACGCTGTATTTCAGCAATCTCGCCCTTATCGTGGTCGTCATGGGACTGTTCCTCGGCGCGCAGTTCTTCTTCAGCGACAAGCTAGCCCTGTATTCGATGGGTGCCCGGACGGTCGAACCGGAGGAGTATCCGGAACTCCACCGGACCGTCGACCGCCTGGCCCAGCAGGCCGACCTCCCGAAGCCGAAGGTCGCCGTCGCCGACTCTCGGGTGCCCAACGCCTTCGCCACCGGCCGGTCGAAGAGTAGTTCGGCCGTCTGCGTGACGACGGGCATCATGAATACGCTGGACCAGGACGAACTGGAGGGCGTCATCGCGCACGAACTGGCCCACATCAAGAACCGCGACGTGATGGTGATGACCATCGCCTCGTTCCTCTCGACGATTGCCTTCCTCATCGTCCGGTGGGGCTGGCTGTTCAGCGGCGGCCGAGAACGGGGCGGCCAGCAGGTCCCGGTCATCGTCGCCATTCTCATTTCACTGGTCGTCTGGGTCATCTCCTTCCTCTTGATCCGGACGCTCAGCCGCTACCGCGAGTACGCCGCTGACCGCGGCGGCGCGATGATCACCGGCAAGCCTGCCGCCCTCGCGAACGCACTGATGAAAATCGACGGTCGGATGGACAAGGTGCCAAAGGAGGACATGCGCGATCAGGCCGAGATGAACGCGTTTTTCATCATCCCGATTGACGTCGGGTGGATCGGCCGTCTGGCCAGCACTCACCCCTCGACCGAGAAACGCATCGACCGCCTGCAGGACCTCGAACGCGAACTCGAAAGTCGGTAACTTTAGCTGGCCGTCTGGCTGTTCGAATACGCGCCACCGAACACAGACCACCGACTGGTCGAGACACAAACCACCTTGGTCTCCGGCCCGTAGGGGCTCGCATATGGGACTGCTCGACGGACTCAAGAGCGTCCTCGGGGTGAAAGCCGAGGCCGACGCGACGCGGGACGCCGACCCGGACGACCTGTTCGGGATGAGTACCGCCTACATCACGATGGAAGCCGACCTGGGGTACGAGTCGACCGGCGAGGCGGCGCTGTGTTTCGCCGACGTGGACAGCACGGACTTTCAGGACGCCGTCGACGAGGTCGAATCGATCCTCGACGCCGGGATGGTCGAGACGGGGACGCGGGCGACCTTCGAGACCGACGACCACGGCTACCAGTGGGTCGTTCTGCACGACGACGATTTCGAGGACCTGCTCACGTCCATCCACTTCGCCGCGGACACGCTCGTTGAGCGACGCTACGGCTCGCGCCTGCTCGCTGCCCTGTTCGCGTTCGAGCATGCGCGCGACGACCAGACCGTCTACTGGGTGTACTCTTTCCGCCGGGGCGCGTACTACCCGTTCGCGCCGGACCCTCACGACAGCCACGAGCGCAACACGTCTGCGGAGTTCAAACTGGACAGCAACCTCAGCGACGAAATCACCGTCGAGGACGACAAAGAGTACTGGTATCCACTGTGGCCCGACCGCCCCGGCTACCACCCCTGGGAGTGACATGACTGACGGCGGCGTCGCTGTCGGTGACCACGTCCGGCCGAGCGAGACGGCACTGACTGGCCTCATCCTCGTCGGGGCGCTCCTGTTCGTCTACCTTGGTCGAACGGGGCTGACCTGAGCCCGTTTCCGCCGCATTCCGACTCCCCTTCACTTCTAAAACTCCCGATTCTGTCCCGAACCATGCCGCTGCAGTCCCACACTTTCACTTTCACTCTGGTGTTAACGAGGCTTTATACCCCCGGACGCACAAGCCACGTCTATGTCCGCAAGTGAGGACCTCGAAGAGCTGCCGGGTGTCGGTCCGGCGACAGCAGAGAAACTCGAAGACAACGGCTACGACTCCTACCAGGGAATCGCGGTTGCCTCTCCCGGCGAACTGTCGAACACGGCTGACATCGGCGAATCGTCGGCAGCTGATATCATCCAGGCCGCCCGTGAAGCGGCCGATATCGGTGGGTTCGAAACTGGATCGACGGTACTCGAACGCCGCGAACAGATCGGGAAGCTCTCCTGGGGCGTCGACGAGGTCGACGACCTGCTCGGCGGCGGCGTCGAGACCCAGTCCATCACCGAGGTGTACGGCGAGTTCGGGGCCGGTAAATCTCAGGTAACGCACCAGCTCGCGGTCAACGTCCAGCTCCCGGCCGAACACGGTGGACTGGAAGGCAGCGCTATCTTCGTCGACTCTGAGGACACGTTCCGACCCGAGCGTATCGAACAGATGGTCAAAGGTCTTGACGACGAGGTTCTGGCCGACACGCTGGTCCTCCACGGCATCGTTGAGGAAACAGACGACGCCGACCCCACCGACGAGGACCAGCTCGACGCCCTCGTCTCCTCCGTGCTGGAGAAGATTCACGTCGCGAAGGCGTTCAACTCCAATCACCAGATCCTTCTCGCCGAGAAGGCACAGGAAATCGCCAGCGAGAGCCAGGACGAGGAGTTCCCCGTCCGCCTGCTCGCCGTCGACTCGCTGACTGCTCACTTCCGCGCTGAGTACGTCGGTCGTGGCGAACTCGCCGACCGCCAGCAGAAGCTCAACAAACACCTCCACGACCTCATGCGGGTCGGCGACCTCAACAACACCGCCGTCGTCGTCACGAACCAGGTCGCCTCGAACCCCGACTCCTTCTTCGGCGACCCGACCCAGCCCATCGGTGGCAACATCCTCGGCCACACTTCGACGTTCCGGATGTACCTCCGCAAGTCCAAAGGGAATAAGCGCATCGTCAAACTCGTCGACGCGCCGAACCTCCCGGACGGCGAGGGTGTCATGCGCGTCGAAGAGGACGGCCTGCTGAACGAGTAACACGACCGGCGGCACCGACGCGGCGGTCCGGTCCGCTTTCTTTGGCGACTGTCGAGCCAGCCACGTCCGGACTGGCATGTGGACTGCTCCCGCGACCCGAACCCCTTCGTTTCATCTCGAACCGACTCCCGTCTGGCGTCTTGCGGCCGTCAGACGCACCGTGGTGAATGTGAAACTTCGCCACCCCAACCGCAGGACGGCGGTACATCTCCTATTGAAACAGAGGGGTAGTAGCTAAGAACCGGTAGACGGCTGCCAGGTCGTCGGTGTCTGCAGAGGGTAACCCGTCGACTGGAGATTTCAGTGCCTACTCCTCGGTGTTCGGACGGTGCGAAAATCAGGTGCGCGGCGTCAAATCAGTCGCCCGCCGACTTCATACCCGTCTCTTCGAGGTCCGCACCGCCGACCGACGAGCGCAGAGCGTCCATCCCGTCATCGCGGTCGATGCCGAAGTTGTCCCGGTACAGGTCCTGCACGCGGTCGTACTCCTCGTCACTCAGCGGCGGCGTGTCGGGCGCACCGGCCCACTCGTCGATGTCGGCGTTTGTCCGGAACGTCGGGGTGACCGACGCCACCTCGTCGTTGTAGAGGAGCCACTGGATTGCGGCCTGTCCCATCGTCCGCGCGCCGTCCCGCTCCAAGAAGCGGATTTCTTCGACCTTCTCCCAGCCGGTCTCGTACCACTCGCTAGGCCGGTGGGAACGGTGGTCGCCCTTGCCGAGTTCCGTCTCGGGAGTCACCTGCTCGTTCAGCAGGCCTGAAGAGTGGGGGACGCGAGCCAGCACCGACGTGTCCGCGTTCTGCTCGCGGATGGTGTCGATGAAGTGCTGGCCGGGGGTCTGCTCGAAGAGGTTGAAGACGGTCTGGAGCGCGTCGAACTCGTTGGCGACCGCGGCGTCGCCCTCTGCGAGCCAGCCGATTGACGGACCGAGCGCCCAGCCGATGGCCTCGACTTTGCCTTCTTCGCGGAGTTCGTCCAGCGCTTCCAGTACGTCCTCGTTGACCTCGTCGACGTTGGCGTTGTGGAGCATCAGGAGTTCGACGTGGTCCATGCCGAGCCGGTCGAGTGAGCGGTCGACGGCGGTGTGGACCCACTCGGGCGTGACTTTCTTCGGGAGTTCGCCGTGACCGGCCTGTGGGTTGTTGTAGAAGTCGTAGCCGATCTTCGTCGAGACGGTGACTTCGTCGCGGTGTTCCGCCAGCGCCTCGCCGATGATCTCCTCGCTGTCGCCGTGGCCGTACACGTCGCCGGTGTCGAAGAACGTCACGTCTTGGTCGAGCGCGTGCTGGACCATGTCGATGGCATCGTCCCGGGTGCGGTCGCCCCACCAGTCCGTACCGACGACCCAGGCACCGAATCCGACTTCCGAAACCTCGACGCCGGAGTTTCCGAGTGTCGCGTATTCCATATCTGACGTAGCGGCGCTGTCCACTTAGCCGTCTTGGTTTGCGGTGTCGGACCGCGTCCGAACCCGGAGCTGTGGGGTCGCGACGCCGTCGAGGATTTCGACCGCGCCGTACTCGCGGCGGACCCACCAGTACAGCGCGGCCCCGCCAACGCCGAGCAGCGGAATGGCGATAAGCCCCCCTTCAGGGCCGAACCCGCCGCCGGTCACGAGCGCGGGACCGGTTGCGCTCGTCGAGAGCATGGCGACGCCCATCCGGAGGCCGCTGACTGGGAAGCCAAGCAGTGCCAGCGTGTAGTTCCAGGCGACGTGGAAGCCGCTCGCGACCCCGAGTCGCCCGGTCAGGACGTAACACGCACCGAGCAGGAGGCCGTAGAGAGTAATGTTGGCCACACTGAGCAGCGACGCGCTGGGGTTCGTCCAGTGGAGGACACCGAACAGTGCGCCCGTCAGCCCCGTCGCCGCGATGATCGCGCCCCGCTTGCCGACCCACCCGGCGAGCCCCTCAGCCGTGTTTGTCAGGAGATACCCACGGACGAGCACCTCCTCGGCAGTTGCTTGGACGAGGAAGAACCCCCCCAGAAGGAGGACGGCGACCGGTGGTCCGAACGCAGTCAGCGGGAGCGGTCCGCTGTCGACGGTTGCGAGGGCGACGCTAACCTCGGCGAACCCGACGGCCACCTCGACGAGCAGAACCAGCGTGGGAAGCCCCGCCCCGAGCGCGAGGCCGAAAGCCGCGTCGCGCCACCACTGGCGGTCGAACCCCAACCCATAGTCGGAGAGCGTCCGCCGGTCGAGCAGATAGCCGATCACGACCGCGATGACGGTGCCGGCAGCGAAGAGCGCGATCTGGCGTGCAACTGCGACCGCCGGCGTCATGCGCACCACTGACGACACCACTGCGACCACTCCAGAGAGGAGGACAAGGCCGAACCCGGCGAGAAACAGCCAGAGGGTGACCCGCCACGGCGCCCGCAGTCGGCGCTCTGCGGGATTGACAATATAGCGCCGTATCTCCATGATGAAGTCCGACCTGACCATGCCGTCGTCTGGAACGGCGGCGTCTTAACTGTGGCTTGCTCGCTGTGCCACTTGGTGTCGTGACACAGATGTTACTGGGTAGGTTTCAGGTAACGGAAACCCCTATCTGCCCGCGAAGCCACGTACTCGACATGACGAAGCGTCACGTGTCGCTGCCACCGCTCGCCGAAGAGGGGCTCAGGGCGTTCATCGACGAGGTCGACGAACGCCTCTCCGGTGACGAGGACACCTGCGATGTTGTCACTGACGTGCTTATCGACCTCCACGGCGACCGGGAGGCCTACGAGCGCTGGCAGGACGGCGCGGATATCTCCCCGGCCGAGCGGGTCCGGCTTCAGGGCTATGACCCCTGTAACACGACCCTCGAGAGCGAGTACTACGCCGAGAAAGACGAGGAGCGATTCAAACGCTCGAAGCACCTCCAGTGGCTCTGGCGGCAGTTCGACGCGACGCCGATGGCGGACAACGTCGAGTTCGCCCTCCGCTTTCGCCGGATGCTCGCCGACCACCTCTTCGAATCCTGTGGTGAGGGCTGTCGATTTTTCAAGGGCATCTCCTTTACCTACGGCCACAACATCGAGATCGGCGACAACGTCGTTGTCCATGACGACGTTCATCTGGACGACCGGGGGAAGCTCACCATCGGCGACCGCGTCTCCATCTCTGACGATACCCACGTCTACAGCCACGACCACGACGCCGTCGACCAGACCCACGTCGACAACTACCACACTATCATCGAAGACGACGTGCGCCTGACCTACGACTCGATGGTCCGAGCCGGCGTGAAGGTCGGGGAAAACGCCATCCTTGCAGCAAAGTCTATCGCCGGGAAGGACATCCCTGCCCACCACATCGCCGCCGGCACGCCGGCGAAATCCCTGACAGTCAAGGATGGCTGGGAGTCTGTCGCAGCACCGATTGAGGGGGCGAACGTCGACCGCCGCGCCGAGCGGCAGTTGTCGTACGACCTGCCCGACGACTTAGAGCAGTTCGACGAGTTCCAGCGCGACCTCTCGCCGCCGGACCGGAAGTAGTCGCAGCACCGCGTCGTCACTCCTTTTGTTGCGCCCGCCGACGGTCACGTATGCGAAGTGTCGCTATCAACGTCGGAGCCAACACGAACGAACCCGGCTTCCGGGGGCCGCTGTTTCCCGACGGCTCTTTCGAGTACATCCCGATCCCCGAATCGAAACCGACCAGCGAGCCGGTGCCGACCTACGGCGACCTCGACCTGCGGACCGACGTGTCCGCGGTGGCCGACCAGCCGGTTCACTTCGATCCGGAGTTCCCGGAAGCCGGCGGCGAACGCTACACGTACGGGGACGAACACGGCGTGAAGGCGGGGCCGCTCTCCGAACTGTCGGCCGGTGACTACCTCTTCTTTTACGCGACGCTATCGGTGGCTGGTGAGCGCCCGGCCTGGGCATCTCCGGAGTGGGGAGCGCACGTCATCGGCCACTTCCGACTTGCACGTGATGCGGTGTCCGGTGAGACATACCGCGACCTCCCGCCCGAGGAGCAGGCCCAGTTCGCCTCGAACGCCCACGTGAAACGGGATCCATTCGACGCTCGCGTTCTCATTCGCGGCAATGCCGAGGAGTCACAACTGTACAACACAGTGGTCCCGCTGTCGGCCCCGAGCGGCGGCACCGACGCCAACGAACTGGTCACCGACCTGTCCTCGGACTCGGGGAAGGGGCCGTGGTGGCGGCGGCCGATGCGGTTCGATGAGGCTGGCACGGAGCGACTGCTCGAACTGGCCGACAGCAACCCCAGCGCTATCGAACGCTGACGCAGCCGAATGAGTTATCACCGGTGAAAATAGAATGTGAAAGCATATGTCCAGACGGACTCAGATAGCTGATATGCGTCTCTCTAGTGGGGTCCCCGGATTCGATGAACTCATTGAGGGGGGTTTACTTCCGAACCGTCTCTACGTGGTCAGCGGCCCGCCGGGCAGCGGGAAGACAACGTTTTGTTCACAGTTCATTACACAGGGCGTCAAGGAGGGTGAGACGTGCCTGTACGTGACGATGCACGAAACCAAGTCGGAGTTGATGCAGGACATGGCCGGCTACGACTTCGGCTTCGACCGGGCCATGCAGTCTGACGCCATCCAGTTCCTCAACCTCGTTACTGAGAGCGGGAAACGAACTATCACGCAGTTCGGCAGCGAAGGCGGCCTGACGAACCGACTCGTCGCATACATCAGGCAGAACGATATCCAGCGGGTCGTCATCGACTCGACGATGCTGTTGCAGCACTTCATGAACGACGTCGAGGACGAGATCACGGGCTTTCTCTCCGCGCTGAAACAGACGGACGCGACGACACTTCTTATTTCCGAGATGACGGACCCGTCGTCCTACAGTGACGAGCACTACCTCGCCCACGGTGTTGTCTTCTTCCACAACTTCCTCGAAAACGGAAGCATGACCCGCGGCGTTCAGGTTATCAAGATGCGGGGCACAGCTATCGACTGTGACATCCGTGAAATCTCCTTTTCTGACGCGGGACTGCGGGTCAACCCTGATCGGAAAGTGGAGACATGAGCCGCTACGAGCGTGAGTTCGGCACCGACTGGGACACTCTCGACAAGGACGAGGCCACCGACCGGGCCTACGCTATCGGCGTCGCCGAGCGCCTCGGGGAGTTCAACCGCGACGAACTCGAAGCCATCTACGCCGAGATGAACTCGGCGTACCACAAGAGCATGGTCGAACTCGCGTACGACGAAGGTCGCAACGAAGCGAAGGAAGCGGCGGAGGCGACCAGCGCCGACCGGGACGCCGTCTGGGCCGATCTGGTCAACGGCGAAAAGACGTACATCGACGAGGCGGACGTACCGACCGGCGGCCGCGACGGCCTGCCGTCGGCGCTCGATTCGTCGGAACTGCTGGACAGGCAGTCAATCGACAGTACTGACGCCGTCGACAAACCGGACTTTCTCGACCGATAGCCGTTCCAGGGTGCGTGCGGCGACTGCCCGAACAGTGCCGCCGCTTGCCTGTGTAAAACCGAAGGAGACGGAAAATCCGTCCAGAGCTGGGGTGACTGCAGGTCGGTCTGGGCCGTTAGAAGGAGACCTGGTCCGGCCCGTCTTCGCCCATGCAGATCGGGTCGCGGTCGGAGTAGCCCTTCCGGCCGATGGCCTTGCTCGACACACCCGAGAACGCTGCGAACTCGGCGTCTTCCGCGCTTTCGAAGGTTTCCGGGGCCGACCGGCTGAGTGCGTCGCCCAGCCGTTCGGTGCCGTTTGGCAGCTCCAGTTCCATGTCGCCGTCGCTCTCGATAATTTCCTCCGCGGAAATCGGGTAGTCGTACGATTGGAAGGCGTCCGTCGCGTTGCTTAACATTCGCATATCTATCGAAAGTTCATGGTTCCTAATAAACCTTCACTATAGATAATCATAATATCCCTTAATGCGTATAAGGAACTCACGTTTCGTGTGGTCACGACGCATGGCCTAATCAGAAGCGGCTTGCTGCTGGGTCGTCTGGACCTGGTATGGTCGTCGCTGACTTGCACGTACACACGACTCGCTCCGACGGCACCCTCTCTCTGGACGAGGTTCCGGCCGCCGCGAGGCGAGCGGGCGTCGAGGTCGTCGCCGTTACGGACCACGACCGCCTCCAGCCTGCTCTCGACGGTCCCATCACCGAGCGCGACGGTGTGACGCTGCTCCACGGTATCGAACTCCGCGTCGAAACCGAGACCCAGCGGCTGGACCTGCTGGGCTACGGCGTCGACCCCACCGACGAACTCCGGGCCGAGTGTGCGCGCATCCAGCGGAACCGCCGCGAGCGCGGCGCGCGCATCATCGAATGTGTCGAGGACCGCCTGGGCGTCTCGCTACCCGTCGAGCCCCGCGACGGCCTCGGTCGGCCGCACATTGCCAGCGCTATCGCCGAGGTGTCGGATCACTCCTTCCAGTCCGCGTTCGACGACCTCATCGGCGACGACTGCCCCTGTTATGTCGCCCGGGAGGTCCCGTCCTTTGAGCGCGGCTGTGCGGTACTCTCGGATGCGTGCGGGCTGGTCGGCCTCGCTCATCCGTTTCGCTACCCTGACACCGCGGCCGCACTCTCCCGATGTGACTCGCTCGATGCCGTCGAACGGTGGTATCCCTACGGCCGAACGGTCGACAACGGTCTCGTCGACGACGCCATCGAGCGGCACGGACTGATTCCGACCGGCGGCAGCGACGCCCACGGCGAGACACTGGGTGACACCGGTCTGGGCGCGACCGCCTGGGACCGGGTCCAAACAGCCCTCGGTGTCTGACAACCGGCAGACGGAACCCGAGGGTTCAATGTCGTGCGGGACTACCCTTCATGTATGCAGTGTCACTACTGCGACCGTGAAGCCGATATCGCCGTCGAGAACGACGGCGTCAAGGTCGGTGTCTGCAAGACGCACTTCCGTGAACAGATGGCGGAACTGGAAGACGCCGACTGGCTCGAAGACCTCGACGAGGAACTCGACATCGACCGACGCGAGTGACCGACGCTCCGTTTTGCTGCTTCTGCTGTGGTGTGTCCCCCGCGTCTCCGCTGTGACCCACTCCGACTAACCGTTAAGGACTGTCCGCCGTACATGGCAACTATGGAGAAAGTCAGCATCGACGCCGTCGACTCGCGGATGGGGCCGGCGTCGGTCAAGCGGGCGCTCGCTGGTCCACTCGGCACCGACAATATCGCGTTGAATCACTACGAACTGGCACCCGGCGAATCCTTCGGCTTCGGCTACCACCGCCACCCGGATCAGGAGGAGGTGTTCATAATCCAGTCAGGCACAGCGACGTTCGAAACGGAGGACGGCGACGTCCGCGTCGAAGCCGGAGAGGCCATCCGATTTGCGCCCGGTGAATGGCAACGCGGCCACAACGAGGGTGAGGAGCGTGTGGTCGCGCTTGCGCTCGGCGCACCACAGGAAATGGGCGATACGGATATGCTTCGACACTGCGAGGAGTGTGGCGGTCGCACGCACAACCACGTCGAGATGACGCCCGACCGCGACGCGCTCGTGACACGCTGTGCGGAATGTGACGCAGAAACCGGCCGGTTCTCGTAGCGCCGCTGCGGCGAAGCCGGTCGGTTAGTCGTCGGCAGCGGTGGTCGCGCCGGTCACGTCACCCGCCTGACGCACAGCGAACTCGGTGAAGTTGTCGAACAGCTGTTTGGCCTCGCAGGCGGCGCGATAGTTCGCCTCGGTGACGCCGTCCAGTACCGCTTCGATGCGCTCGTCGGCGAGCTGGTCGTCCTTGCCCTTCGTCACTGTCTCGGCCGTCTCGGGGTCGTATTCGGGGTGGAACTGCACCGAGAAGACGTTCTCCTTCCGGAACCCGTGGATGCCGTAGTCGTTCTCGGCGAACGTGGTCGCGCCCGGTGGCACCTCGGCGACGCGGTCCGAGTGCGTCGTAAAGACAGTGAACGACTCGTCGACGCCAGCAAGCAGTTCGTTCTCGCCGTCGTGGTCGACCGTTCGGTAGCCGATCTCGTACTCGTCCATCGGTTCGACGGTGCCGCCGAGCGCATGTGCGAGCAACTGGTGGCCGAAACAGACGCCCAGGAACGCGATATCGCGGTCGACTGCGTCCGTGACCCATGATTCGAGGTCACGGATCCATGGCTCGTCCCAGTAGACGGACGCGCGGCTGCCCGTGACCAGACAGCCGTCGAACGCGAAGGTGTCGGGCAGTTCGCGCTCGGTCACGTCGTATTCCACGAGGTCGGCGTCGAGTTCCCGCCGGAAGTTCCGGCGGTTGTCGTCGCCGTCGTGGGCTGCGTTCAGCAGGGCGATTCGTGGCCTCATTACCAGTACGGAGCGGTTCGAATCGTAAAAACGTGCGTACCGACGGCAGTGATTGCCGCTCACGGTGACGGGGAACCGGTGTCGAAGCGCCCGCTGGTACAGCGGCTATCGGGAGCAGTTGCCACTCAGAATCGTCCCGCTACGGGTCGACAACTGCGATACGTGTTACGTCTGGTCTGCTTCCGGGTTGTTCGTCCGCCGATAGGAGCCGACCATCTTCCACAGCGTGTCGTTGAAGTCGTCGTTGTTGGCCTCGCTCTCGATCTGCCGGTACAGGTTTTCCGAGACTTCGATACGGGGCATCAAGCGTGTATAGAGAGCGGGAGTAAATAAATCTCCGCTGACACGGAATCGAGTAAAAGCTTCAACGCACCCCTCTAGGGGCCGTATAACCATTTGGCACCGAAAAAGACGAACCAGGCCATCCAGATGCAAAAGACGAGCAGCCACGTCCCGTACTGGATCGTCGGGTCGGGAATCAGAACGTATGCCACGACGAGCAAAACGGCGACACTTGCCGCGGCCGTGGCGTCCCAGCGGTCCAGTGCGGGCGGTTCGACCATCGGAACCTATTGCGAGATACCGTAGGTGTCGTTGTCCCAGTCGTAGACGCCGGTGTCGTAGACTGCCTGCTCGCGTTCGATGGCGTCGATGCGCTCGTGGTCGGCGGCATCGAGGTCCCAGTCGAACAGGTCGCAGTTCTGGCGGACGTGCTCGGGCGAGGAGGACTTCGGCAGGACGACCACCTCGTTTTCGACCGCCCACTTCAGGACGATCTGAGCCGGCGACCTGTCGTATTTCTCTGCCAGGTCCTGAACGACATCGTCCGCGAACACGTCCGTTCGACCCAGTGGCGCGGCAGCCTCCACGACAGTGTCGGTGTCGCGGCAGAACTCGACCACCTGGTCCTGCGTGTTCCAGGGATGGTACTCGATCTGATTGACAGCGATAGGCACGTCGGCGACGTGCTGGGCGGCCCCGAGCTGGTACGCGCTGAAGTTCGAGACGCCGACGTTACGGATCTTCCCCTGGTCGTGGAGCGTGGCCATCGCGTCCATCGTCTCCCGAATCGAGGTCGCAGGGTTGGGCCAGTGGACGAGATACAGGTCGAGGTAGTCAGTCCCAAGTCGGTCCAGCGACGCCTCACAGGCCTCGATGACCGACTCGTAGTCGAGATGCTTTGGCAGCACCTTGGATGTGAGGAACACGTCCTCGCGGTCGTAGTCGGCGAGGGCCTCGCCGATTTCGCCCTCGTTCTTGTACCCTTCGGCCGTGTCCACGTGGCCGTAGCCCGCGTCGAGTCCGGCCCGAACTGACTGCTGGACGGTGTCGCCGTCGATGTCCCACGTCCCGACGCCGACCATCGGCAGTTCGTCGCCACTCGGGAGTGTCGCTGTTGGGGGTGTCACAGTACGTGTCTCACCCGCGGCAGTCAAAACCGTTTCGCGCTCGTCGCATTGCGGTACACACCCGGTCGTCTTTCACTCGGGACTGGCGACGTGGACTGGTTCGCCTGTGTCCGCGCTTCTGGCCAGCGCATCTATGGCGCGCATATTCCCCAGTGTCTCGGCCCGGTCGATGGGTGGTGTCTCCCCGCTCTCCACGGCGTCAGCGAACGCCTCAACCTGCAACCGGTAGTGGTCGACCGGATCGAACGTCTCCGTGACCTCGCGGCCATCGACGCTGTAGGTCAGCGAGACTGACTCGTCGTGGTCCGGGCCGAAGCAGTTCGGCGCTTCGAGCCAGCCATCGTCGGTTTCGACTCGGTAGTACTCCCGTCTCGGCCCGTCGAACCCACAGGAAATCGAGGCGACACGCCCGTCGTCGTACGACAGGATGCCGCTGAGGTTCGTGTCAACGCCACTGTTCTGGGAGTCCCGGGCATGCGCAAACGCTCGGTCTGGCTCGCCGAGGAAGCCCCGGACCGCGCTGACGGCGTAACAGCCCACGTCCATCAGGCTCCCACCGGCCAGCTCCGGGTCCAGACGGATGTCGTCTGGGTCTGTGAGCGAGAATTTGAACGATGCGTCGACGGTGTGTACCTCGCCCAGCTCGGTTTCGACGATCTCCCTGGCCCGCCGGGTCCGCGGGTGGAACTGATACATGAACGCTTCCATCAGCGTGACGCCCTGCTCGGCACAGTAGTCGAAGAGGTCCACTGCTTCAGCGGTGTCGACGGTCAGTGGCTTCTCACAGAGCACGTCGAGCCCGTGGTCGGCCGCCCGCTGGCTCCACTTGGCGTGGAGCGCGTTCGGAAGCGGGTTGTACACCGCATCGATGTCCGCCTCGGCGAACATCGTCCCGTAATCGCCGAAGGCACTGTCGATATCGAAGTCGTCGGCTACCTCGCTGGCACGGGCATGGGTTCTGGAGCTGATGGCCGCGACCGTGTGGTCAGACTTCTGGATACCCGGAATCACGTCCTTGCGTGCGATTCCCGCCGTTGAAATAATCCCAAAGCGCATACCGATACCCGGCCTCCCGGTGATAAACAATTACCGACCTTTCGGCTCCGCCTCGACGCTGACGCCCTGTTCGGACACAGGGGCCAGTTCGCCCGCCGCCGGCTCGCGTCTGTCAGCCACGAGCTCGGCGGCAACTTCGCGTGCGCGCTCGAAGTGTGCCGCTGCGCTGTCACACGCGGTCCCGGCTGCCGCTCGCTTTGACTCACCAGTTTCCCGGAGCGCCTGTTGCCCCGCCTCACGATGTGCATCGACCAGTTTGACGGCGATGTCCGCGAGCGCCTCTCGGAGTGACGCTCGGTCGCCGTCGAAGCGGCGGTCACGGCCCCAGTCCAGTTCGTACGCTGTCCGGTAGCGGTCGAGAGCGTCCTCCAAATGTCTCGCTCGCTCTGCTGGGTCTGCCGCCGCTCTGGCTGCGCTTGCAGCTACCTGCGCCGCGTCGACTGGGGCTGACAGGAGTTCGGTGTACTCCGCTTCGACTGCGTTTCGAGCGTCCGTGATCGCTTCTGTGGGCGGCTCCGATGCCGGTACAGCCAGCGCTCGCTCGTACTCGACCTTGGCCTGTGCGTACGCGTCCGCAGCCCGTTCGTACGACCTGTTCTCCCATGCGCGGCGGGCCGTGTCGCGGTGCTCATCGCCCGCGCTGACGTGGCGTCGGCGCTGACAGGTGTCGATCCGTGCCTGCGTCGACTGGAGGCGTCCATCGATGGCCGCTCTCGCTCCCGTATCCAGGGCTTCGACTCGCTTTTGTCCGTTGTCGAGCGCTTCCTGCGCGGCCGTGATATGCGTGGCTGCTGTCTCGAACTCAGTTGCCTCGAGTGCGGTCACAGCGGCCTCGACTTGGGACTCTGCCCGATCAAGCTCGGTGAGCGTGCGCGTCCAGACCTGTGTGGCTTCGTCGACGAACGACTGAACTGGCGTCAGGTCGCCCTTACATTCGAACGCCCAGCGGTCTTCGTCGACGGTGACGATTTCGAGCGTCGACGTGCGGAGTCCCGACGTACAGCGTACGGCAACGATGTCTTCGTGGGGAAGCGAGATGGTCCGGTCGCGGTCGTCGTCGCCGACGACGAACAGGACTCGAACGGTTGTGGCGAGGAGATACGCGCGGTAGTCGCCGGCCGGCGCGAGCGACTCGCTGTTCCCCCGGGTAGCGACGACACCGGACCGGTCGTTGTATGCGAGATAGCGCGGCGTCTCTGCCCCCTGTAGATACTGCCCCAGCGGCTGTTGCAGGCGGCGCTTGCACCCGAACAGCCCGTCGGTGTTCGCCTGGTCGAATACCGCTGGTCGACCCGCGGAACGTACGTCAATAACAGTTTCCACAGTTCACCCCCGTTCGTGACAGTATATTCACGTATGTCGTTGTAGAGATAAATCCTTCGGCCGATAGCAACGCTCAAACTGGTCGTTTCGACTCTAGGCCTTGCAACGCTCTCAGTACGGCTGGCTTCGGTCCGTCGGCTGGCGCTGCGGGCTTCCGCTCGTCAGGTCGGCGACGCACTGCCGGCAGAACTGATAGTCCTGCTCGTTCCTCGCCCCGCAATGGGGACAGTCGATGGATTCAGTGCTGTCGTCGGTGGCGCTGCCACGGCGCCCTTCGGTCTCGCCCTGCCCAGTCGCCCCGGCTGGGTCACCCCGGTGCCGGTACGCGTACAGCATGGTCAGGACGTGGAGCCCCACGAGAAGCGCGATTGCGCCGTAGAGCCACTCGCTCACCATCATATGTAACGGTACGTGAACGTACTACTTGAGGGTTGTGCCGAGTTACCAATGGTCGACGATTTCGGCGGGTCGGGAACCGTCTCCTGTACCGAGCAGGCATCGGGGTGTCCTGTGGGCCAGCGTTCAAATAGGACCACGCAGCCAGGGGTACGCATGCCCGTTGACACGCTCGGTGGTCCCTGATGGGCCGTCGAACGCTCGTCGCCGTCGCTCGCCCCGACGGCCGCTACGACTGTCGCATCGCACACTGGGGCGTCGACGCCGACCCCATCGCTCAGTCTCGACCGTTCGGGACCGGCCTGACCGCGTCGGCTGCCCTCAGTGCCATCGATGCCACCTACGAGCAGTTCGTCGTACTCGACCGCTCGGTCCGGACCTACGCCGTCTGCTGGCTCGACCCGACACTGTCGGCCCTCGATGACATCGTCCTCGCCCGTACTGCCGACCCTGAGTCGTTCCGGACGTGGTGGGTCGATCGGAAGAACAAGGCCTGTCGCGCCCTCGACAGCGGAGGCTGTGACCCGGCGACCGTCCGGCGTACCCTGCTCGTGTCGCTCCGCGACCGTGCTTCGTCCGTCCACTGCCCCGACGACGCGTCCTTTTTACGCGGGGACCGCTAACCGCCATCCGTGACCGCCGTCGAGACGCTGACTTACCCCGAACCCGCCGGCGCGCTGGACCTCGCGTCGCGTGCCACCGACCGCGGCGCGCTAGTGACGCTCGTCGGCACCTGTACGGTCGAGTACGAGGGGAGAGCGGCCAGTTCGCTGGGACTTGGCGACCGCCACGTGATGCTCAAGCCCGACGGGGCCGCACTGGTCCACACCGACGAGGGCCAACAGCCGGTGAACTGGCAGCCGCCGGGCTGTGAACACAGCATCAGCGTCGATGACGGTTCGCTGGTCGTCCGCTCCACGCGGTCGACCCCCGAGGAGTCGCTGGAGGTCGCCTTCGAGACAGTCGCCCACGCCGCCGCCTTCGACGTGACGGACTCCAAAGACCTCACACTCACCGGGACGGAAGCCGACCTGAAAGACCGCATCCTCGACGAGCCGGCGCTGGTCGAGTCAGGGTTTACGCCGCTGGCGACCGAACGCGAGACCCCCGCCGGAGCAGTCGACATTTACGGCGAAGACGCCGACGGTCGGACGACGATACTCGAACTCAAACGCCGCCGTGTGGGTCCCGACGCCGTCGGCCAGCTTGGTCGGTACGTCGATGCTCTGGGACGCGATTTACACGCCGACACCGAGGTCCGGGGGATTCTCGTCGCCCCCTCCGTGACGGACCGGGCGCGGCAGTTGCTTGCCGAGAACGGTCTGGAGTTCGTTTCGCTGGAGCCCCCATAGCCGCTATCTTCCGTTTTTACGGCGTTGTGTGTCCTGTGCCCGCACCGACTGCCGCAGTCACCACACGGTCGGATGACGACCCTATCCGTCTACGGTGACCGTTCCATCAGTGTCGACGACCACGCGGTGGCCGCTGTAGTCGAACGCCACGTGGCCGGTAGTGTCCGAATCTGCGATACACGTCGTCAGTGCATCTGGATTGATACTGTCGGCCAGCGGCGGGAGCGTCTTGACCGGCCGCCTCTCCGCGGTCGCGACAGCGCGAACGACTGCCGTGACGATAGACTGGTCAGTGCCGTGAACTTCGATAACGGTTGGTGATGTTCCAGACACGGTTCTCTACCCTCGTGCTGGATTCACTCTGTAGCTGTAAAGTTCAGTATGGCTAGCATAGTAAACGCCGAACCATGACCCATGCCAACATTCTTCACGGTATACCGACTGCACTTATATATGTCCCAACAGTCTGGTAACGGCCGGACGGTAACCCGTGTGGAATTTGCCCTGTCTGATGGGTCGTATCCTTTTGTATCGGTGTCTGCAGCCGAGTCGTGTTCAGTGGTTCTCGAGAAATGTCTGCCACAGACGGACAACACGTACGCGGAGTTTTTTTCCGTCGAAGACACACGCCCTGAGCGGCTTGTCGAGCGAATCGATGACGACACTCGTAGCGAGGCGCGGGTTCTTGAGCGTACTGGGGACGGTGGTCTCGTCGAAATCGACGTACAGGACAACTGCCCCGTTGTCTCGCTTGTGGACGCTGGGGCGGTACCACGGACCGCCCGGAGTGTCGATGGGCAGGGGACTGTCGTAGCTGATGTTCCACGGCAGACTGAGACGGCTGCGGTTATCGAATCGTTCCTGACAGCCCATTCCGAGGCCGAACTCACAGCGAAAAAACAGCACGAGTCCATCGCCCCGCTGTTCGGCTTCCAGAACTACGCGTCTCACACCGAATCACTGACCGACCGCCAGCGGGAGGCTCTCGTGACGGCCCACGAAGCAGGGTACTACAGCTGGCCCCGCGAAGCGACGGCTGCGGACCTCGCTTCGCTTCTCGATGTTTCGGAGCCAACGCTTCACAAGCATCTGCGAGCCGCTGAGCAGAAACTCGTTGCGACTATGTTTGCCTGCCCGCACGACGACCTGGTTGCTGACGGTGATAGCTGACCGGCGCTGTTATTGGAGTCGGTCCTGCAAGTCCGCGAGCGCGTTCATCGCCTCTATCGGCGTCATCGTCGCGACATCCAGCGACGCTAACTGCTGTGCCACTGACTCTGGTAACTCACCCTCGGCGGCTCCGTTCGCTCGAAGCATCTCTTGTCTGTAATCGTCTGCTGGACCCTCATCGGCCGACGCCGCCGCTGTTCCGTTCTCCGTCGCTCCAGTCGTCGCCGTGGGGGCGGCATCCGTATCGGAGTCACCCGTTGTCTTGGCCTCTGTCCCACTCGACCCTTCGACACCCGCATCGGCCGCTTCGGCCTCCGCCAGAAGGCCCCGTGACCGCTCGACGACAGATTCAGGCACGCCGGCCATGCTCGCCACCTCGACGCCGTAGGAGGCCGCCGCGGGGCCGGGCGCGAGTTCGTGGTCGAAGCGGACGTCGCCGTCCTCGCGGCTGGTCTCGAAGTGGCGGTTGGTCGCGCCGGGCAGGTCGGCGGCGACGGCCGTCAGGTCGTGGTGGTGGGTCGCAAACAGCGTGTGCGAACCGACCTCGTCGTGGAGATACTCGGTGACGGCGCGGGCGATAGCCAGTCCGTCGGCCGTCGACGTGCCGCGGCCGACCTCGTCCAGCAGGACCAGCGAGTCGGCGGTCGCCGCGTCGAGAATCGTCGCCAGCTCGGTCATCTCGATCATGAACGTCGAGCGGCCGCCGGCGATGTCGTCGCTGGCACCGACGCGAGTGAACACCCGGTCGAGAATCGGCAGGTCGGCAGCCTTCGCGGGGACGAAACTGCCGGCCTGTGCGAGCAGGCAAATCAGCGCGACCTGACGCATGTACGTCGACTTCCCGCTCATGTTCGGGCCTGTGACGACGGCGAGGAATGGGTCCTGTGCGGGCACTTCCGCGTCGCTGCCGTCCCCGCTCGTTGTCACTGGTCCGCTTCCGAGATGCGTGTCGTTGGGGACGAAGGCGTCCTCGGTGCGCTCGACGACGGGGTGGCGGCCGGCGGTGATGTCGATGCCGTCGCCGCCGACGGCCGGCCGACAGTAGTCGTACTGCGCCGCGACCTCGGCGAAGGAGACCAGTACATCGAGCCGGGCGAGACGGTCGGCAAGTGCCTGCACGCGCTCGGCCTCGCCTGCCACCTCGTCCCGGACCGCACAGAACAGGTCGTACTCCAGGTCGTCGGCCGCGTTCTCGGCGCGCAGAATCTCCTCTTCGCGCTCCTTGAGTTCTGGCGTGTAGTAGCGCTCGCTGTTTTTCAGCGTCTGGCGGCGCTGGTAGTCCTCGGGAACGGAATCGAGATTCGCGTTCGTCACCTCGATGTAGTAGCCGTGGACGGAGTTGTGGCCGACCTTCAGCGAGTCGATGCCGGTGCGCTCGCGTTCGCTCGCTTCTAGTTCGTCTATCCACTCCTTGCCGGACTGTTCGGTCGAGCGCAGTCGGTCCAGTTCCTCGTCGTAGCCCTCGCGGATGACGCCGCCTTCGGTCACCTGCTGTGGCGGGTCCGGGCGAATTGCCGCCTCGATTTCCTCGCGGGTCTCGGTCAGCGGGTCAAGCGTCGCATGCAGGTCCGCGAGCAGGCGAGCATCAGCGTCGGCAAGGTGGTCTCGGATGTCCGGTACGACCGATAGCGTGGCGGCCAGCGACCGGAGGTCACGGGCGTTCGCCCGACCCCGAGAGACGCGTGAAATGAGCCGCTCGAGGTCGTAGACCTCCGCGAGGAGGTCAGACAGCGCTTCTCTGGTGGCGGGGTCGCGCTGAAGTTCTGCGACCGCGCCGTGGCGGGCTTCGATGCGGTCGGCGTCGAGCAGCGGCCGGCGGAGCCAATCGGTCAGCTTCCGCCGGCCCAGCGCACACGCCGTCTCGTCGACCGTGTCCACGAGCGTGCGGTTCTCGTGGCCTCGTACGGAGCGCCGCTCGAACAGTTCGAGGCTCTCGACAGCCACCGCGTCAAGCAACATGTACTCTCGCGGGTCGTACCGCGTGAGGTGATTGAGGTAGTCGAGCGTGCCGGCGGGGTCCACGTCCGCGTCGACCGGTTCGCCGTCGGGACCGACCGCGCCGCTGCTGCCGCGGGTGTACTCCGCGTAGGCCAGCAGACCGCCACAGGCACGGATTTCCGCGTTACTGGCAAGCAGGCGCTCCGGTGGGCCGAAGTACTGGGCCACGCGGTCCTCGGCGCGCTCCCGGCCGAAGGCGTCGGCGTCGTAGCGGGTCACCAGACAGGCCGGGCCGAAGACGGCGTCCCGGTCCACGTCGACGTCCGGCCCGACGATTGCCTCGGCGGGGCCGAACCGGCTGAGTTCGTCGGCGACGGCGGCCGCCGAACCGACGCTCGTGGCGTAGCAGTCGCCGGTCGAGATATCCAGCAGGGCCAGCCCGTACCGCTCGCCTTCGGTCAGAGCGGCGACGTAGTTGTTGTCCGCCCCGCCGAGTAGCTCGCTCTCGGTCAGCGTCCCCGGCGTGACGATTCGCGTGACCGCCCGTTCGACGACGCCGCTGACCTCGTCGGGGTCCTCGACCTGATCGGCGACGGCGACCCGGTAGCCCGCGTCCAGCAGCGTCTCGACGTAGGACTCGGCGTTGTCGATGGGGATGCCGGCCATCGGGTACTCGCCGGTCGAGTCCTCGCGCTGGGTCAGCGTAATCTCACACAGCCGGGCGACCCGTTTCGCGGCCGCACAGAAGGCCTCGTAGAAGTCCCCGACCTGAAAGAGGACCAGGGCGTCGTCGTACTGCCGGCACAGCTCGTAGTACTGTGCCATCATCGGCGTCAGGTCCTCCTCCAGCTCGGCCATCTGCTCGGGCGGGCCAAGCGCAGCGTCCATACCCGTTGGCAACAGCCGACCCCCCATAGGCGCTCCGCTCTCCGCCGTACCGTGACCGCCCGGCACCGCCGACCCGGCCACTGATTTTTATACCGGCCGGGAGACGTTGCTCGTATGTCACGTCGCGCCAACTACGCGCTCTGTCAGTTCCAGCAACACCTCGGTCCGTCTGCGGACTCGCTCGACGTTCCCTGGGCTGAATACACCGGTGATGCGACCGATCCGGTTTCCTTCGACATCCCTACCCCGTCACCGGCGGACCCGTACGTGCAGATGCAGGTCTACGACGTCGAGGATTTCGACCACGAAATCGTGGTCAACGGCGAGGCGCTATCGGGGTTCGACATCGCGCCGGGCGATGGGTGGCAGCTCTGGATGGACACGATTGCGCCCGAGCGACTGCACCGCGGCGAGAACACGATTCAGTTCCGGCGGGACACTGACTCGAAGGACGCATTCGTCGTTGGGTCGGTCACGGTCCACTGGACGGAACCCGTCGACTGAATATATAAACAGCCCGCCACCGTTCTGATGGGGCGTGCCAACAGCTACCACTGTTGGCGGACAGTGCCACCTCTGTCGGGTGATTTCACCTGTTCCAGTCGTGTTGGCGGGCAGCCGGCGAGCATTCCATAACCCCTGCTTTTATATAGAACCACATGCAATCTTCGCTTGATTATGAGCCAACGCCAGATGCAGGGCCAGCCGATGATCATCCTGGGAGAGGACTCCCAGCGGATGAAGGACAAGTCTGCACAGGAACATAACATCTCGGCCGCTCGCGCGGTCGCCGAGTCAGTACGCTCGACGCTCGGCCCGAAGGGGATGGACAAGATGCTCGTCTCCTCGATGGGTGACGTGACCGTCACGAACGACGGTGTCACCATCCTCTCGGAGATGGACATCGACAACCCGACAGCCTCGATGATCGTCGAGGTTGCCGAGACACAGGAAGACGAGGCCGGTGACGGCACCACCTCCGCCGTCGCCATCGCAGGCGAACTCCTCAAGAACGCCGAGGACCTCCTCGAACAGGACATCCACCCGACGGCGATCATCAAGGGCTTCAACATGGCCGCCACGCAGGCCAAGGACGAACTCGCGGACATTGCCACGGACGTCGACCCCGACGACGAGGAACTCCTGAAGAAGGTCGCCGAAACCTCGATGACGGGCAAGGGCGCGGAGCTCAACAAGGAACTGCTCGCCCAGCTTATCGTCGACGCGGTCAACGCCGTGACCGTCGAGGCCGATGACGGTTCCGTCGTCGCCGACCTCGAATACCTCAACATCGAGACCCAGACCGGCAGCTCCGCCGGCAACTCCGAGCTCCTCGAAGGCGCAGTCATCGACAAGGACCCGGTCCACGAGGAGATGCCGACCGAAGTCGACGACGCCGACGTCCTGCTCGTCGACACGGCCATCGAACTCGACGAGACCGAAGTTGACGCCCAGCTCTCCGTCGACGACCCGAGCCAGCTCCAGAACTTCCTCGACAAGGAAGAGGAGCAGCTCAAGCAGATGGTCGACCAGATCGCAGACACCGGTGCCGACGTCGTCTTCTGTCAGAAGGGCATCGACGACATGGCCCAGCACTACCTCGCCGAGAAGGGTATTCTGGCCGTCCGCCGCGCCAAGAAGTCCGACATCGAGTTCCTCAAGGAAGTCCTCGGCGCTCGCATCGTCTCGGACCTCGACTCCGCGACCGCGGAAGATCTGGGTCACGGCTCCGTCACCCGAGACGACGCCGAAGGCCTGTTCTACGTCGAGGGCAGCGGCGACGAGGCCCACGGCGTCACCCTGCTGCTCCGTGGCTCGACCGACCACGTCGTCGACGAACTCGAACGTGGCGTCACGGACGCACTCGACGTCGTCGCGTCCACCGTTGCCAACGGCAGCGTTCTCGGTGGCGGCGGCGCGCCCGAAGTCGAAGTCGCTCGCCGGCTCCGCGATTACGCTGACGGCATCGAAGGCCGCGAGCAGCTCGCTATCGAGTCCTTCGCCGACGCGCTGGAGATCATCCCGCGCACCCTCGCTGAGAACGCGGGTCTCGACAGCATCGACACGCTGGTCGACCTGCGTGCCGCTCACGAGGACGGCGACGTCAGCGCCGGCCTGAACGTCTTCTCCGGTGACGTCGAGAACACGCTCGATACCGGCGTCGTCGAGCCAGCCCACGCCAAGCGACAGGCGATTTCCTCGGCTGCAGAGGCCGCGAACCTGGTCCTCAAGATCGACGACATCATCGCTGCTGGCGAGCTTTCGACCTCTGGCGGCGACGAAGACGGCCCCGGCGGCCCCGGTGGCGCCCCTGGCGGTATGGGCGGCATGGGCGGCGGTATGGGCGGCATGATGTAAGCGAGGTTCCGAAGGAACCTCAGATTGCGAGCGGGAGCGTAGCGACACGCGAACACCGCAGCTGAGCAGAAGCGGCTTTTCTGAACGAACGCCGACACAGCCTCGCTGTGCGGACGTCGCTTTCTAACCGCCTGTAGACGACAGTGTACCGATTGTACTTCACCCTCGCACGGTGGTGACGCCGCTGTGAGACCGCTGATATCGAGATGTGAAACTGGAGGAACAGTTAGGTGGCTCTCTGCGAAGTATCGACTGTCCCGGTCCGTTTGGTGGGACGGACTGGTGACAGCGGGTGGGGGCCCTCTCCGTTTTGACGCTACCGTGACGGCATCCAGCCGTCCCGCGCATCAGTCGGGTCGTGTTGTTCGGTTTCCATGGTGTCGGTCTTCGAACACCACGTCCGTCGTCCCGAGGTCGCTGTAGCGGAGAATCTCTGTCACTCTGCGGGTATCCGTTCCGCTGACGGCCGTGTACTGGAGCGCGTAGCTCCGAACGATGCCGTTTGGCGTCACGGTCGCCGAGAGGGAGACATTGCTTACACGGTCGACGGGGCGGGTGGCAACTGCGCTGCTGTCGGCCGACCCGGTTCCCTTGATGCGGTACAACGAAACGCCGTACAGCTGCTTGATGACTTCGTCGCCAGGGCGGATAGATGTGATGTTGGTGGCGGAAAACAACGCTCTGAGACGCGCATTGAATGTGGGTTCAAAGAACAGTGCGGCCCGCGGTGAGCGCGGCGGGCCACCGATACCACGGCTGTCCGCGACCACCTCTGTCGATGTCGACCCGTTGACGGTTGTCCGCCTGAGCGCACGGCCGTCCCGCCAGGTGCTGTGGACCGCACGCGGTGTCACACTCTGTCCAGATATCGTTCGAGTGGCGGTATACGACTCGTAGCCTGCGCTGATACTGGCACGGGTCCGGACGCGCTTTTGCAAGCCGCTGCCGTTCATGACGGTTCTGGTGTGGTGGACTCGATAGGAGGTGTTCGAGAGTGCGCTGACGTGGGCGCGGCCGAGCGCGGTAGCGTCGACGACGCGGTCGCCGACGACGCCCGGGGCACGCTGAACCGGACTCGTCGGTGCGTCTGCAGTCGGGACTGGGGCTGGCGTCACCGTCTCCCTGTGGGCCGTGTCGTCCCCGAACAGACCGGTACACCCGGCGCTCAGCAGGCAGAGACAGACCGCGGCAATCGCCACCCCGCGACGCATACCGATGCCTGGTCGCGTGGTAATATAACCCCTGTGACGGCGGAGGTATAAGTGCTACCGAGTACCAATATTTCGTATGCAGACGCTGCTTCTCGGCGCGGACGCGGTTGAGGACCACGCGACGATGCCGGCAGTCATCGACGCGGTTGCCGCGGCCTTCGCCGCCGATGCCAGAGACAACACCATCATGCCGGCCAAGTCCTACATCGACCTGCCGCAGTACAACGGCGATTTCAGGTCGATGCCGGCCTACGTCAACGCGGCCTCGTGGGACGCCGCCGCGGTCAAGTGGGTCAACGTCCATCTGGACAACCCCCGCGACCACGACCTGCCGACCGTCCTCGGGACGCTCATCTACTCGGACCCCGAGACGGCGTTCCCGCTGGCCGTGATGGACGGGACTGTCCTGACGCGCCTGCGGACCGGGGCGGCGGCCGCCGTCGCCACGGACCACCTCGCCGTCGCCGACGCGGACTCGCTCGGACTGGTCGGGGCCGGCACGCAGGCGTACACGCAACTGGCGGCCATCTCGTCGGTCCGGGACATCGAGACGGTGGTCGTCGCCGACCAGAACGCGGAGAAACAGCAGGCGTTCGTCGACGCCTTCGCCGATCGGTTCGACGTGCGGGCGGGCACCATCAAGGAGGCCGCCGGCTGTGACGTGCTGTCGACGATTACGCCCGTCGAGTCGCCCATCGTCGAGCGGGCGTGGCTCGGCGAGCACACCCATATCAACGCCATCGGGGCCGACGCCGCCGGCAAGCAGGAACACGACGAACGCACGCTGCTCGACGCGAAACTCGTCATCGACAACTACGAGCAGTGTACCCACTCCGGCGAAATTAACGTCCCGTGGGGCGAGGGCGTCCTGACCGCCGCCGACCTCCACGGGGAACTCGGGGCCATCGTCGCGGGCACGCTCTCCGGGCGGACCGACGACGACGGCATCACGCTGTTTGACTCGACGGGGCTGGCTATTCAGGATGTCGCGGCCGCACACGTCGTCTACGAGAACGCGAGCGACGATGGCGACGGGACGGCGTTCCCGCTGGTCGACACCGACGCGACCTGATTACGAGGGTGTGAGGGCGTCCGTGACCTTCGAGATGCCCCAGACGATGACGATAAACGGCAGGAGCGGGACCAGCAAGACGAGCAGGCCGGCGAGCATGCCCCAGCCGATCATGTCCATGCCCTCGTTGGGGCGGCTCCGCGACCCCGGCGTGACCGACCGGAGCGCCGTCGGCAATCGTCCGCTGTCGTCCATCTCGTCGGCAGATGAGTCGGCCATACTGTCTCTTTCAGTGAGACGTGTATAAGCCTAGGCCCCGGCGGCTACATCGCGCCGGCGACGCCGCTGCCGATGGCGGCCCCGCAGTTGCCACAGGCCACGAGGTAGAACCGCTTGGAGGCCTTGAAGAAGCCGGTCGTCGAGTCCATGTCGAGGAACTCCACGTCGTCCCGGTCGGTCATCTCCGCGTCGCACTCGGGGCAGTGGACCATCAGGCCGCACCCCCGTTGGACTTCGCGCCGGCGACGCCGCTACCGATAGTGACGCCACAGGCCGCGCAGTTGGCGGTGTAGGAGCGCTTGGAGGCCTTGATGAAGCCGGTCGCCGAGTCCACTTCGACGAACTCGATGTCGTCGGCCGTTTCGAGCGAGGTCTCACAGTCAGGGCAGTGTACCATACGTGTTGGACACCCGCGGAGTCCGGCAAAAATCTTGTGTGGGGAGCCGCTCTCTCGGTTCGACAGTCCGGCGATATCGCTGAACTGGCTGTTGCGGGTGGCGTCTGGCCTTCGAAACACCCGAAACAGTGACAGTCTACCACACGCAATAGTCTGTTCACTGGGAACGCACCATGGGTAGCAAATCCGTTCTAGTCGTCACAACTGACAGAGTGGATACACCCGCTCTCGAATCCGCTCTCGCTGAGACGGCGGCTTCGATCACGTATCTGGCGGACCTCACAGCCCTCTTTGACACGCTCACCCGTTCGGCGTTCCACGCGCTTGTTCTGCCCGAAACAGTCGATGGCCAGTCCGGAACCGACATCGCGTACGGCGTCAGGAAGCTGTTTCCCGACCTGCCGGTGATCATCGCCGGCGAGGACCCGGCGGCGGTCCCAGATAATCTCGACGTGAGGGCCATCGAGTCGTCGACACATCTCGAAGACGCCATCGCCGAGGCCGTCCGAGACAGTCTCGACGCTGAGCCGCCGACTGTTGCCGGACGCCTCCCCTCCCCAATGGAGACACTGTTACTCTCCCTGTTCAACGAGCTGCCGGACCACCTGTACGCGAAAGACGAGCAGGCCCGACACGTCCTGATGGGACGGGGGTTCAACGAGCCGACAGACCGTCTCGGCCTCACTGATGTCGAAGTCCCGGAACTCGATGATGAACACGCGAAAGCGGCCCTGCGTGATGAAATGGACGTCATCGAGGAGGAAATAGATCAGATCGAAGTGGAGGAGTTCCTCGACCTCGACGCGTCGTACGTCCGCACTCGCAAGATGCCGTGGTACGATTCCACTGGAGACGTTCGGGGAATCGTCGGCCACACTCAGAATATCACTGAGCGAAAGCTCCGCGAGCACGCGTTTCGCCGCCAGAACGAACGGATGGTGAAAGTCGCACTTGTGGCGTCTCACGAACTCCGAAACGAACTCCAGATCGCCTACGGCCGACTCGAAGAACTGGCTGATTGTGACGATTCGACCGCCGACATCGAGGAGTCACTTTCCCAGATCTCTGCGATTATCGATACCGTAGTTGAGCTCTCCACAAGCGACCCGAATGGCCAGATTCAGCACGACGAGATCGAACAGATCCCGAAGCGAAAACACATGTGGCTCTCCCGTCTCAGCCGGGAAGTATGGGACACGCTCGCTGACGGGCAGGCGTGCCTGACCTTCGACGGGGACACCCGTATTGTCGCCGATCAGGAGTCCGCCGGGCTACTGCTCCAGATACTGTTCCAGAACGCGCTCGAACACGCTGGTCCGTCGGTCACTGTCACCGTCGGCACGACGGCTGACGGTTTCTTCGTCGCCGATGACGGTCCGGGTATCGATGTCGACCCGCCGGAACGCGTGTTCGACGCAGGTCACACCGCTGTCGCAGAGAACACCGGGTTCGGACTCTACGTCGCCCGCCGGGTCGCCGCGGACCACGGCTGGACGATATCCATGTCAGAGAGCGAGTCGGGCGGCGCTCGGTTCGATATCGGAAACGTCGATTGTCAGGCATAGCGGGCGGTTTGTCGATTTGCGGCGACGCTCCCGTTCTGTAGTACACTGGCTCCCCGGAGTCACGCCTGTTCGCCCGGGCGCTCGCACGCCGGACCCCAGTAGCCCCTCGAAGGGAAAGGTATAGCACGGTCGCTGCCGGATGTTCCGATATCATGACCACGACCGGTGAGGAACGCGAGCGGGGGTTCGATCACACGGAGATCGAGCCCCGGTGGCAGCGCACGTGGGACGAGGCCGACGTGTTCCGGATCGACGACGACGAGACCGACCCGGAGTACGTCCTGGCGATGTTCCCCTACACCTCCGGCAGCCTCCATATGGGCCACGTCCGGAACTACACTATCACGGACGCCTACGCCCGCTTCGAGCGGATGCGCGGCGAGAGCGTCCTCCACCCGATGGGGTGGGACTCCTTTGGCCTGCCCGCCGAGAACGCCGCCGAGGAGCGGGACACCAACCCCCGGGACTGGACGATGCAGTGCATCGAGTCGATGCGCGAGCAACTCACGGAGATGGGCTTTGGCTACGACTGGGAGCGCGAACTGGCGACCTGCGAACCCGAGTACTACCAGTGGAACCAGTGGCTGTTCAAGCAGTTCCGCGAGGAAGGCTTAGTCGAGCGCCAGGCCGCCGAACTGAACTGGTGTCCCTCCTGTGAGACCGTCCTCGCGGACGAGCAGGTCGAGGGCGAGGCGGAACTCTGCTGGCGGTGTGACACCCCCATCGAGGCCCGCGAGATGGACCAGTGGTTCTTCACCATCACCGACTACGCCGAGGAACTGCTGACGGCACTCGACGACCTCGACGGCTGGCCGAACAACGTCCGGGAGATGCAGCGCAACTGGATCGGCAAACAGGAGGGCGCGAGCGTCGCCTTCGATGTCGGCGACTACGGTGCGGTCGACATCTTCACCACCCGGCTCGACACCATCCACGGGGCGACATTCTTCTCGCTGGCCCCCGGCCACCCCGTCGCACAGGAAATCGCCGAGAACAACGACGAGGTCGCCGAGTACATCGAGATGGCCGAGGACGCCGACGAAGACGACCTCGACGTGACCTCCGGCGTGTTCACCGGCGAGTACGCGACGAACCCCGCCACCGGTGAGGAGATTCCCGTCTACGTCGCCGACTACGTGCTGACCGACGTGGGGACCGGCGCGCTGTACGCTGTGCCCGCCCACGACGAGCGCGACCACGAGTTCGCCACGCACCACGACATCGACATCGTGCAGGTCGTCGAACCGACCGAGGACGCCGACGTCGACCCCGAGGACGTCGACGTGCAGGAGGCGGCGTATCCCGAGGACGGGCTGCTCGTCAACAGCGGCGAGTTCGACGGCCTCACGAGCGAGGAGGCCCGCGACCGCTTCGTCGACGAGTTCGACGGCGAACACCGCACCGAGTACAACCTCCGGGACTGGGGCATCTCCCGGCAGCGCTACTGGGGCACGCCCATCCCGATGATTCACTGCGACGACTGCGGCTACGTCGAGGTCCCCGACGAGGACCTCCCCGTCGAACTGCCGGAGTTCGTCCACACCACCGGGAACCCGCTGGACGCCGCCGAGGAGTGGAAGCACGTCGACTGCCCCGACTGTGGGGCCGACGCGGTGCGGGAGACGGACACGATGGACACCTTCGTCGACTCGTCGTGGTACTTCCTTCGGTATACCGCCCCGGAGATGGACGACGCCCCGTTCGACGCCGACCGCGCGAGCGACTGGATGCCGGTCGACCAGTACGTCGGCGGCATCGAACACGCCGTGATGCACCTGCTGTACGCCCGCTTCTTCACGAAAGTGCTCGACGACCTCGACATGGTCGACGGCGTCCGCGAGCCCTTCACGAACCTCACGAACCAGGGGATGGTGCTGGGCGAGGACGGCAACAAGATGTCCAAGAGCCTCGGCAACGGCGTCTCGCCACAGCGCATCATCGAGGAGTACGGGGCCGACACGGCCCGACTGTTCATCATGGAGGCCGCCCAGCCCGAGAAGGAGTTCGCCTGGAGCCCCGAGGGCGTCCAGTCCGCCCACAGTTTCCTCCAGAACGTCTACACGCTGGTTTCGGAGTACGCCGAGGGTGAGGTTGACACCGGTGATGCCGACGAGATATCTGACTACGTCGCCCGGGAAATCGACGCCACCGCCGCGAACGCCACGGCGGAGTTCGAGGACTTCCGGTTCAACCACGCGCTCCAGGCCGTGCGGGAACTGGTGTCGCTGCTGCGCCGATACCAGGAGGCGACCACTCCCGACGCCGACACCTTCGAGCGCGGGCTGGCGACGGCGGCGAAGCTGCTCGCCCCGGTCGCCCCTCACGCTGCCGAGGAGATGTGGGCGGAACTGGGCCACGACGACCTCATCGCCGAGGCCGAGTGGCCGGCGGCTGACGCCCCCGCTGACTACGAGACGGAGCGGCAACTGGTCGAGAACACCCGCGAGGACATCCGCGATATCGTCGAGACGGTCGGTATCGAGGACCCACAGACCATCACGCTCGCCGTCGCGCCGGCGTGGAAACACCGCGTGCTCGACCTCGCCCGGAACGCCGACGGCAACGTCGTCGGAACGGTCATGCAAGACGAGGAACTGCGCGAGCAGGGCGAGGCGGCCGCGGACTTCGCCAAGGAACTGGCCGGTCGTGCGCAGTCGCTTGACGAGCAACTGCCGCCCGAGCGCGAACGGGCGGCCCTCGAACGGGCCGCGTGGCTCGTCGAACGGGAGTTCGGCGCTGACGTGGTCGTTCAGGGTCCCGAGGAGGCGGACCCCGACCTCGTCGGCAAAGCCGGCCCCGGCCGCCCGGCCATCGACATCGAAGAGTAGCCTGCGGCCGTCCGATTTCCGCCTGCCGCGGCTTACTCGGCCCTGACCAGCCCGGTATCGACGAGGTCTTCGAAGACGCTCGCCGCGTGGCCGTCGGGGCCGACCCGCTCGTAGACGGCAACCACGCGTTCCTTCGCGATGACGTACGTCGTCCGCTGGCTCCGCCCGTCGACCCGCGGCACGTCGAAGGCCTCGCAGAGCCGTCCCTCGGGGTCGGCGAGCAGGTCGAAACTGAGGTCGTTCGCCGCGGCGAACTCGCGGTGGCTCTCGACGCCGTCGGTCGAGACGCCGTACAGCTCGACGCCGGCGTCCACGAACCGCTCCGCGAGCGCCTCGAACTGAGTTGCTTCCGTCGTGCAGCCGGGGGTGTCGTCGGCCGGATAGAAGTACAGCACCGTCGGGGCCTCGAAGCCTGGCTGGACCGCGTCGCCGTGCTGGTTCGTCGCTCTGATGGTGGGCACGTCCGTGCCGGGTTCGAGCACCATCGTCAGTTTACGGGGATATCCGTTCCCTCGTCGTCCTCGCTGTGGACGACCTTCGCCAACCGTACCGTGAGGACGCCGTTGTCGTAGCTCGCAGTGGTCTCCTCGTCGTCGACGGCTTCGGGGAGGTGAACCGACCGGCTCAGCGACTGCTGGCGGCGCTCGCGCTGGACATACTGTCCGTCAGTCGATTCCCGTTCCTGACTCGCCGTGGCGCTGATGGTGAGCTTCCGGTCTTCGACGAGTTGGACCTCGATGTCCGCACTGTCGAAGCCGGGGAGGTCCGCACTGACGACGAAGGCGTCGCCCTCGTCGAGAACGTCGACCGGGACAGCGCCCATGTCGACGCCGAACTGCTCGCCGAGCATATCGAACGCGCGCTCGATCTCGCTGAACGGATCGCGATCAGACATATGTGGGGGTACACAGCCCCGGGACTTAACCCTTGAAGCGGGGCTGGTGGCTGACCGGTGGCTCAGTTGACGACCGTCTTGGAGTCGTAGGACCCGAGCCGGCGGACCCAGCCCTTCTCGGCGATGGCCTCGATGTCGGCGAGGGCATCCTGCGTGCGCTGCTCGTAGAGACCGGCCGAGATGTCGATGTGGAAGACGTAGTCGCCCAGCCGCTCGCCGCTTGGCCGGGACTCGACGCGGGTGAGGTTGATATCGCGGTCGGCGAACGGCTCCAGTAGTTCGAGCAACAGGCCGGGGTAGTCGACGTCGGGATAGACAATGAAGGAACTCTTGCCGCCGGCCTCGCTACGCTCGCTTTTCGGGGCGACGACGACGAAGCGGGTCGCGTTCGAGGACCGGTCCTGAATGTCCTCGGCGAGTACGTTCAGTTCAGTGCCGTTGGTTGCGTTTTCCGGGTGGCCAATAGCGGCGATGTCTGCGTCGCCCCGGGCGCGTTCGACGCCGCGGGCGGTCGACGCGACGGCCTCGACATTGACGCCGGGGTAGTGCTCGTCGAGCCAGCCGCGGCACTGGGCCAGCGCCTGGGCGTGGCTGGCCACCAACGAGAACGAGTCGTCCTGTGCGAGCAGGGCGTGACGGATGGGCGTGATGATTTCCTCGACGACGGCGATGTCGTACTCCGCGAAGGCATCGAGTGATTCTGTGACGGAGCCTTCGATGCTGTTCTCGACCGGGACGACACCGCGCTCGGCATCGCCGCTGGCGACGGCCTCGACGATGGCGGTTACCGACTCGGAGAAGTCGATGTCGTCGTCGGTGACTGCCTGTGCGGCACGGTGGGAGTAGGTCCCCTCAGGACCCAGGGTAACAGTGGTCATACCCGGGGTACAGCGGTAGGAACCAAAAGAACGGTGGTCATCGGCAATCGCTGTCCCGCCGCAGTCTCCCGTTGGTCAGGACAACTGCGCCAGCTCTTCGTCAGTGAGGTCGATGGCGCTTGCGGCCACGTTCTGTTCGAGGTGGTCGAGATTGCTCGTGCCAGGAATCGGCAGCGTCACGTCCGAGTGCTCCAGCAGCCACGCCAGCGCAATCTGGTAGGGGGTGGCGTCGTGGCGCTGTGCTATCGCCTCGATGCCGTCGACATCGCCGAGGTCGCCAGCGCCGAGTGGGAACCACGGAATAAACCCGATACCGTCGTTCTCACAGGCTTCCAGCACGTCCTCGTCGTCGCGGTGGGCGACGTTGTACTGGTTCTGAACCGTCGCGATGTCGACGATGTCGCGCGCCCGGTCCAGTTGCTCGACGGAGACGTTCGAGACGCCGACGTGGCGAATCAGCCCCTCGTCTTTCATCTCGGCGAGCGCGTGAATCGAGTCTTCGAACGGCGTGTCGGGGTCCGGTCGGTGGTACTGATACAGGTCGATAGGGTCCATCCGCAGGCGGTCCCGCGAGCACAACTGGGCGTTGCGCAGATAGTCCGGGTCGCCGTGGGCCAGCCAGTCGGCGTCGGTGTTCCGGAGCAGGCCCCCCTTCGTCGCGATGACGAGGTCCGCACGTTCGGTATCGAGCGCCTCGCCGATGAGTCGCTCGGAGACGCCCGGGCCGTAGGAGTCCGCCGTGTCGATGAAGTCGACGCCAAGTTCGACCGCCCGCTCCAGTACAGTGTGAGCGTGTGCCTCGTCGTCCGACTCGCCGATGATACCCTCACCGGTGAGCCGCATCGCGCCGAATCCGAGCCGGTGGACCGTGAGCTCACCACCGATATCGAAGGTGTCACTCTCGTTTGCAACCATATGGGCACGGTCGTCCGCACGCCTGAAAACAGCCCCGCCGGCTCAGCTCGTCACTGCAACCGGTGTCGAACCCCACGTCGAGCGCTCACTCGCCGCTACGGTGGAACAGCGCGAGGTGAACGAGGAGATACCGCGAGGCGTAAAAGACCGCGACACTGGCGACGAAGGCGAACAGCGAGACGCCCGCGACTGAGATGCCGAACCTGGAGTCGACGAACGGGTTCCGACCCATCGCCGCGATGTACGACGACACCATCTCGCCGCCGCCCAGGCCCACGGCGAACAGGCAAAGCGAGAGCACGATAGCCAGGCCGCCGGTTCCAAGACCGACGTAGCGGGCGAAGTCCTCGGCGTTGAGCGCCGCGTGCGCCTGTCGTTCGGTCAGTGGGGCGAGCCGGACGCGGTAGAGGACTGACCCGACGAGCAACGTCGCACCGAACAACTGCAGGAACCCGCCGAACACCCCGAGCAACAGCACTTTCGGCGAGGCGACGCCGGGGTCAACCGACGGCAAAAACGCCGCGGTGCTGTCCGGATACAGCCCGTAAATCGGCAGTAACAGCGCCAGCGCGCCAAGCAGGGCGCTCTGGAGCGCAAGCGTCCGCGGGACAGTCTGTCTGAGATACGAGTGGCGTTCGTAGCGGAGTCGTTCATACGTCGACCCCGAGATGATCGCTTGGGCGATGGTATCGTCGGGTTGTGAATCAGTAGACATATCTTACCGGTTCCTATTCACCGACAGTTTACTCAATCCACCATATAACCCTTTTGCACGGCGCAACATTCAGACTTCCTGTCGGTAAACCCCGACAGAGTTGTGTTTGAATTGGCCTTCGATGGCCCGTCCAGAACGGTCTCAGTGCGTGTGGACCGCCTCGCCGCGTGCCGCCGCGGCCGCCTCGTGGACCGCTTCGGAGAGTGTCGGGTGCGTGTGGATCGTCCCAGCGATGTCCTCAAGTCGCGCGCCCATTTCGATGCCTAACCCGAGTTCCGCGATGAGTTCCGACGCCTCCGGACCGACAATCTGTGCCCCGAGCAGGAACTCCTCGTCGGCGTCGGCGACGACGCGGACGAAGCCTTCTTTCTCGTTGACGGTGAGTGCACGGCCGTTGGCCCGTATCGGCATCTGTCCGATGACCGGCTCAAAGCCCGCCACCTCGGCCTCCGACTCAGTCATACCGACGGTGGCGATTTCGGGGTCGGTAAACACCGCGGCGGGAATCGCCTGGTGGTCGAACGCGGCCGGTTCGCCGGCGGCGGCTCTCGCAGCGACCTCTCCCTCTGCCATTGCCTTGTGTGCGAGCATCGGCTCGCCGGCCACGTCGCCGACTGCGAACACCGACTCGAACGCCGTTCGGCACTGGTCGTCGGTCGGAATGACGCCGTTCTCGTCTGTCTGGAGGTCGATGTTCTCCAGCGCGAGCGTCTCCGTGACCGGCTCGCGTCCGACCGCGACAAGACACTTCTCGGCGTTGTACTCGGTGATCGCGTCGTCTTCGGTGACCGTCTGGACGCGAATGCCCTCGTCTGTCTCTGCCCAGTCGTCAGCCGCCTCGCCGAAGTTGAAATCGATCCCCAGTTCCTCGGCGCGGTCGCGGACGACCGCCGCGATGTCGTCCTCGTAGCCCGGCAACACGCCATCGAGCATTTCCACGACGGTCACCTCTGCGCCCAGTTTCGCGAACACCGTCGAGAGCTCCATGCCGATGTAGCCCGCGCCGACGACCAGCAGCTTCTCGGGGACCGATTCGAGTGCGAGCGCATCCTTCGAAGAGAGGATATGCTCGCCGTCGAACTCGAAGCCCGGGACCGCCATCGGTCGGCTTCCCGTCGCAACGATGGCGTGTTCGAACGACAGCGATTCCGAGCCCTGCCCCTCGCCGCCGTGGGCGACCCGGACCGTTCCGTCGTCGACGAACTCGGCGGTTCCCTCGATCAGATTAACGCCGGCGCTCTGACACAGCGATTCGACGCCCCGTGTCAGCCGTGTGACGACGCCGTCTTTCCACTCAGTCATCCCGGCCATGTCGACGGCCGGGTCCGCGAACACGCCCATCTCCTCGGCCTGCTGGGCATCGTGGGCAACGTCCGAGGCTGAGATGAGTGCTTTCGAGGGGATACAGCCGTGGTTCAGACAGGTCCCGCCGTAGGCGTCCCGCTCGACGAGCGTCGTGTCCAGTCCCAGTTGCGCGCCCCTGATCGCGGCGACGTAGCCGCCCGGACCGCCGCCGATAACAAGCAGTTCCGTTCCCGTCGTGACATCTCCGACGACCATAGCGGTGCCTCGTCCGGGTCCGTGAAAAGCTATCGCCCTTCACCTTGTTGTCGTGTCTCGCCTCTGCCGCCGATACAGGTAGTACCCGATGACCGGCACCGACACCACAAACGCCGCGAGCAGTGTTGTTCCGACAGCGTGAACGATGCCGGCGAGCGCATACAGCGATGTCGGGGCCCAGTCGCTGTCCGTCTGCCGGAGCTGTCGACTGTCGAGAAAGAGGCCGACCGTGAGAAGCAGGCTGAACAGCACGCCCGCCCAACTGGCGAGGACGGTCAGGGCAAACGCACCGAGAAACGTCCCGAGATTTCCGTCACTGACTGACCCCGACGAAACGACCAGCGCCATCCCCACTCGGGAGAGTGCGACGCATCCCGGGACCAGCACGAACAGCGCGGCTAATCCGTACCAGATCCAGCTGTCTCTCGTGGCGGGCATCACGAGCCCTGTCGTTCCAGTGATGGGTCTGGTTTTCGGTTGCGAACCCGGGCAGTCACTCCAGCAGGAGTCGCGTCGGGTCCGCCAGATACTCCTTGAGCGTGTTGACGAAGCGCGCGGCGTCGGCGCCGTCGATGACACGGTGGTCGATTGCCAGCGAGAGCGGGAGCGTGGGTTTCGCGACGACCTCACCGTCTTCGGCCACCGGCCGCTCTTTGAGTGCCCCGATTCCGAGAATCGCCGTCTCCGGGACGTTGATGATCGGGCTGGCGTACTCGCCGCCGATGACGCCGAAGTTCGTGACGGTGAACGTCCCGCCCTGCATCTCCGACCGCTCGATGTCCCGCTCGCGTGCCCGCCCGACGAGGTCGTTGATCTCGCCGGCGAGTTCGACTAGCCCCTTCCCGTCAACGTCGTTGACGACTGGGACGACAAGCCCGTGATCGGTCGCTGTCGCCACGCCGATGTTGTGGGCGTCTCTGTAGACGATTTCATCGTTTTCAGTATCCAGCGCCGTGTTGAGCACCGGGTGCTGGTCCAGCGCCGCGGCGACGCATTTCACCACAAAGGGCGTGTACGTCAGCGTGACATCGCGCTCCTCGGCGAGCGGCTCGAGCCGCTCACGGGCCTCGACGAGACCGGACACGACTACCTGATCGTGGTGGGTCGCGTGGGGAACCTCTCGGCGGGAGCGCGCCATCTGCTCGCCGATAGACCGACGGACGCCACGGTACGGTTCGCGGCGCTGGCCGTCACTTGTCTCGACGGCCGTCGATTCGGCCCCAGTGCCGCCCGCCTCGGCTGCCGCTCCCGCCGCGCCACCTTCGGCGCTGACGGCTTCGGCATCGGCTGCCTGTGCGGCCTGCTGGGCCTCCGCGTACGTCCGAACGGCCGATTCGTCGACGTAGGGCTGGCCGTCCCGCGTCTGGTCGGTCGGAACGGCGTCGATGTTCACGTCGAGTTCCCGGGCGGCCTTTCTGGTGGCCGGCGTCGCCAGCGTCTGCTCGCGACTGGCGGCCGCCTGTCCGTCCCCGGGGACAGACTTGACAGCAGCCCCGTCGTCTGTGTCGCTCGCATCGTCGACCTGCGAAACTACTGCAGTCGGGCTGTCCCCGTCGTCGGACGCCTTCGAAACGACCGACGTAGGACCGTCGTCACTGTCAGCCGTCTCGCCGGCCGACGCCGTGGCCGCCTCGACATCTCCCTCGGTGACGCGGCCGCCCGGCCCGCTCCCGTCAACGGCTGTGATATCGACCCCCTTCTCACGGGCGAGTCGTCGCACGCTCGGCGAGGCGAACACGCGACCGTCGGCCGTGCTTGTGCTTGCATCAGACTGGTCCGCTGTGTCGGCCGCTGTGGCTTCGCCCGCATCGCTATCGGCCTGCGCTGTGTCGGCTCCCGCCGATTCAGCCTCGTCAGTGTCCCCAGCCGCCGCGTCAGCCGATTCGCCGTCGCCCGCTTCCTCGATAGTGACGAGCACCTCGCCGGTCTGTACCATCTCGCCGACTTCGGCGTGTAGCTCCCGTACGACGCCGTTGACTGGCGACGGCACGTCGACAGCGGCCTTGTCGGTTTCCACCTCCGCGAGGACCTGATCCTCGGTGACGGCGTCGCCCGGCGAGACGTGCCAGGTCAGCACCTCACCCTCTGCGACCCCTTCCCCGAGGTCCGGGAGATTAAACTCGAACATGCGTCAGAACTCCACTGCCTCTCTGATACCGTCTTTGATGCGGGCGGGTTCGGGGAGGTAGTAGTCCTCCAGCGCGTACAGCGGGTACGGCACGTCGAAGCCGGTCACCCGGGTCACAGGGGCCTCCTGATACAGCAGGACTTCCTCCTGAATGGTGGCGATGATTTCGCCGGCCAGCCCGCCGGTCTTGGGGGCCTCGTGAACGACGGCCGCTCGCCCGGTCTTCTTGAACGACTCGACGATGGCGTCGGTGTCCATCGGCGACAGCGTTCGCAGGTCGATCACTTCGGCGTCGATGCTCTCTTCAGCCAGTTCCTCGGCGGCTTCGACCGTCGGCCGGGTCATCGCGCCCCAGGTGAACACGGACACGTCGCTTCCCTCACGGCGGGTCTTCGCCTCACCCAACTCGACCGTGTATGGGTCGTCGGGGACCTCCTCGCGGAACGACCGATAGATGAGCTTCGGTTCGAGGAAGATGACAGGGTCCGGGTCCCGGATGGCCGCCGTCAGCAGCCCCTTCGTCTCCTTCGGCGTCGACGGGACGACCACCTTCAGTCCCGCCTCGTGAACGTAGAACGCCTCTTTGGATTCGGAGTGGTGTTCCGGCGCGCGGATGCCGCCGCCGTACGGTGCGCGAACAGTAAGCGGGCAGTTGTATCGGCCGCGGCTTCTGTTTCGAAGCCGGGCGGCGTGGCTGACAATCTGGTCGAATGCGGGGTACATGAACCCGGAGAACTGCATCTCCGGCACCGGCCGGAGCCCGTAGGCGGCCATGCCGATGGCCGTCCCGACGATACCGGCCTCCGCGAGCGGCGTGTCGATGACTCGGTCGTCACCGAACTCCTCATGAAGGCCCTGTGTCGCCCGGAAGACGCCGCCGTTCTTCCCGACGTCTTCCCCCATCACGACCACGTCTTCGTTCCGTTCCATCTCGCCGTAGAGGCCGTCACGAACGGCCTGTACGAGCGTCAAACTCTGTGTCGCTGCGTCCTGTGTACTCATTCCAGTAGCACCTCGTCGCCGTGTCGCTCGCGCAGTTCTTCGAGGTAGTCCAGTTGCTGTTCGAGTCGCTGTGGCATCTCCGCGTACACGTCCGCGAACATCTCCTCCGGTTTCGGTCGCTCGGTCGCCTCGGCCTCGTCGATGGCTGTGGCCACCTCATCCTGAACTGATTCGTCGATAGCGTCGACCCGCTCGTCGTCGAGCAGGCCCCGATCCCGGAGGAACGCCTCCATCCGCGGGATGGGGTCTTTCTGCTTCCAGCGCTCGACCTCGCTGTCGTCGCGGTACACTGACGGGTCGTCGGCAGTCGTGTGTGCGCCAAAGCGGTACTGCACCGCCTCGATCATCGTCGGCCGGAGTCCGTCCTCGGGCGGGTCGTGTGCCTTGTCGACGGCCTCGCGGGTCACCTGATACACCGCCAGCGGGTCCATGCCGTCGACCTGCACACCGTCGAAGCCGTAGGCGTTGGCCTTCTGGGCGAGCGTCTCGCTGGCGGTCTGGCGCTCCCGCGGCACCGAAATCGCCCACTGATTGTTGTTACAGAAAAACACCGCTGGCACGTCGAACACGCCCGCGAAGTTCAGGCCTTCGTGGAAGTCGCCCTCGGAGGTCGCACCGTCCCCGAAGTACACGAGGACAGCGGTATCATCGCCCTTGAGTTTCGATGCCCACGCGGCCCCGGTCGCGTGCGGAATCTGCGTCGCGATTGGGACTGCAAACGAAAACGCCTGCACGTCTTCCGGCGGCGAATTACCCGACTCAGACCCCATCCAGTACAACAGATCGTCCGACAGGGGCCATCCCTTGACGTACATCGCGAGATGTTCTCGGTAGCTCGGGAAGGCCCAGTCGCCGTCTCGCAGCGCGAAGGCGCTGCCGACCTGTGAGGCCTCCTGTCCCGACATCGGAGGGTACGTCCCCATCCGGCCCTGCCGTTGCAAACTCACTGCCCGCTGGTCGAAGTGCCGGCCGAGTTTGAGATACCGGTACATTTCAATCAGCTCGTCGTCCGAGAGGTCCGGGACGGTTGCGCCGTCAACTACTGTTCCGTCTTCATCGAGAATCTGTACCTTGTCCGCTGGGTCGCGCTGGAGGACACTCATAGAAACCGCCTCCCTCGAAGTGGCATACGCCGACTGTTCACTCGCACTACGTTTAGAGCTTTCGCGGCGCTGAAAAATGTATCCGACGTAGGTATTACTGGCTGTATAGCAATTTCAGCGGTTCTAAGCTGTCTTTAATTCTGCCAAATTTATCACCGATAACTCGGATGTATCAGTTGTTCCCACGAACTTCCGCCCGCGCATCGTCGGCACTCCGACCCTCGCGCAAGACGCTTTCCACGAACAGTTCGCCCGCCCGGTATGACGACCGAACCATCGGTCCCGAGGCGCAGTACAGGAAGTCGAACTCCTCCTCGGCGACCCGCTGCCAGGTGTCGAAGGCGTCGGGATGGACGTACTCCGAAACCTCAAGATGTGAACGGGAGGGCTGGAGGTACTGGCCGAACGTCACTACGTCGACGCCGGCCTGCCGGAGGTCTGACAGCGTCTGGTACACCTCGTGGGCGTACTCGCCGACGCCCAGCATCAGGCTAGTCTTGCTGTAGCAGTCGCTTTCACGGTCGACCTGCTGAAGCACCGAGAGCGACTGCTCGTAGCCTGCCCGGCGGTCCCGGACCGGCCACTGGAGGCGGTCGACCGTCTCGATGTTGTGGGCGATAACGTCCGGGTCGGCGTCGATAATCTTCCGGACGAGGTCCGTCTCACCCTGAAAATCGGGAATGAGACACTCGACGAGGATTGACGGGTCACGTTCTTTGATAGCTTGGATCGTCTCGGCGAAGTGGCCCGCGCCCTGATCGGGCAGGTCGTCGCGGTCGACACTCGTCAGTACCACGTAGTCCAGCCCGATCTCCGCGACGGCGTCGGCTACCTGCTGTGGCTCGTCTGGGTCCAGCGGGTCCATCCCGCCCGTCTCCACGTCACAGAAGTTACAGCCCCGCGAACAGCGGTCGCCCATCAGCATGAACGTGGCCGTCCCCGGTCCGTCTCGCCCGCTCCAGCACTCCCCGAGGTTGGGGCAGTTAGCTTCCTCACAGACCGTGTTGAGGTTCCGATCCCGGAGCGTCTGCTTGATATCAGTGAACCGCTCGCCCGACGGTGGCCGCATCTTCAGCCAGTCAGGCTTGCGCGAACGACTCATTACCCGGAGTTAGATTCGCCGGGTCAAAAACGTGCGGGGCTCACGCGGTCTCCCGTATGGCGTGTGGATGGCAATCGGCTGGTCCGGCGACCAGATCGAAACGGTGGCCGGCCGCGTACTTCCGAGCGCTCACTCCCTCGTTCGCGGTGCGGACTCACGCCCGACAGACGGCAAGCATGTGTGCGGACATGTCTGCGACAGTTCGGTCCGTCCGGAGTTCGTCTACGAGCGCTCGGACGCCGGCCCGTTGGTGTGCCGACAGCTCGTCGGCGGTCCCCCGGAGCGGGGCAGCGGCAAGCACTGACGCCAGCCCCTCCAGTCCGACCAGCGTCTCGACGGTTGCTCCGCCCGCCTCTAACAGCGCCTCGAACTCGTCGGCACGGAAAAAATGGGTCTCGGTGAACGCCGCGTCGTGACCGAGTTGCGCCACGAACGAACGGTCGTAATCGCCCGTTTCGGCCAGTTCGGCCGCATCGACGAGGTGGTCAGACCCGCGGACCAGCGAGAGCACCAGCCAATTGAGCCGCCCCATAACGGATGCAAACACTGGCCCCCCAGATTTTGTCACCCGCTTGAGTTCCTGCACGGCGGCCACGCGTTCGTCGGCGTTGAGTACGTGCGAGAGCGGTCCACCCAGACACAGCGTCGCGTCGAATACGTCCCGGTCGAACCCGAGGTCACGTACGTCACCCGCCCTGACGGTCACCCGCTCCTCGTGCCCGTGCCCGGCGATTTTCTCCCGTGCGATAGCCCGCTGACCCTCGCTGGGATCGACAAGCGTGACATCGTACCCCTGTTCGGCCAGCCAGACGGCGTACCGACCAGCGCCGCCGCCCACGTCGAGGACGTGTCCCGTGTCGGGGAGGTTCGCTTCGAGCTGTTCGACGGTCCCCGTCCACTCTAGCTGTCCGTGCAGCGTGGCTGCCAGCCGGTCCCACTCGATCTCGTCGTTCTCGTCGTAGTAGTCTTCGGGGTCGCTAAGAGGCACGCTTGCGCACTGTCAGCCGGCCGGGTTAATTTTTGGGCAGGCGTGTGGGGCGCTCACAGCGAGCAGCTACGCAATGGCTCCGGAACTATGCCTTCATCTCTCACACTTCCGTTCCCCCATAGAAACGCCTTTGCCGTCGCGGAACTGCGACTGTGACGTGTCATCCCGAACCGACAGCGAGCCGACTGTGGCGGTCGCGGAGGTGCTCCCCGAGTTCGCCGACGCCTTCCCCTTCGAGGAGTTCAACCGGATGCAGTCGGCGGCCCTGCCGGCCCTGCTGAACCGCGACGACAACGTCGTCGTCAGCGCGCCGACGGCCAGCGGGAAGACCGCGCTGGCGGAACTGGCCATCTGCAAGACGCTCGCCGAGGACGGGACCGCGCTCTTTCTCGCGCCGCTACGTGCGCTCACAAACGAGAAGGAAAGTGAGTGGGAGCGGTTCGAGGAGCTGGGCTACTCCGTCTACGTCGTCACCGGCGAGCGGGACCTGAACCCCCGTCGCGCCGAGCGGGCCGACATCCTCGTGATGACGCCGGAGAAGGCCGACTCGGCCACCCGGAAACACGAGACGAGTCGCTATTCTTTCATCACGGACGTGGACTGCTGTGTCATCGACGAGGTCCACCTGCTGGATTCGGACCGGCGGGGGGCGGTGCTCGAAGTCACCGTCTCGCGGCTCCGCCGGCTCTGTGACCCGCGCGTGGTCGCGCTGTCGGCGACGATGCCGAACATCGACGACGTGGCTGACTGGCTGGACGCCCCCGATGAGACTACCTTCGCCTTCGGTGAAAAGTATCGACCGGTCCCACTCAACGCCGACGTGAAGACCTACTCCCACGGCGAGAACGCCTTCGCCGACAAGTACCGGCGGCTCTACCGGGCGCTGGACCTCGCCGAGCCACACATCCGCGAGGAGGGCCAGGCGCTCGTGTTCGTCTCCTCGCGGCAGGATACCGTCCAGGCCGCGAAGAAGGCCCGCGACGAAATTGTCGAGCGAGATATTCCAATGGGCGCACGCGGGGACTACGATTTCCACAACGACGCCGCGGACCTCTCGAACGACACGCTCCGCCAGTCCGTGCTGGACGGCGTCGGCTTTCACCACGCCGGTCTCGCACGCGAGGACAAGAACCGCGTCGAGCAGTGGTTCAAGGAGGGCAAGATACAACTGCTCTTTTCGACCTCCACGCTCGCGTGGGGCGTGAACCTCCCCGCCCGCTGTGTCGTCATCCGCGACACGAAGCTTCACGACCCGCTCGAAGGCGAGGTCGACATGAGTCCGCTCGACGTACTCCAGATGCTCGGCCGCGCGGGCCGGCCCGGCTACGACGACATGGGCTACGCCTGGGTCGTCTGTGACCGCTCGGACGCCGACAAGTACCGCCGCCTCCTCCGTGACGGCAAGGAAATCGAGTCCCGGCTGGCGGCCGAACTCGACGCCCACCTCAACGCCGAAATCGCGCTCGGGACCATCGGCGACGTGGACGACGTGATGGACTGGCTCGCCACGACGTTCTACTACGCCCGCTCGCAGTCCGCGCCCGACGAGTACGACGCCGGCAGCGACCTCCGCCAGCGTGTCAGCGACACCCTCTCCGCGCTCGTCTCGGAGGGGTTCGTCGAACAGGACGGTCTCAACGTCGAGCCGACGCGGCTGGGCCAGCTGGCCTCGAAGTTCTACCTCCGACTGTCGACCGCACGCCGGTTCGCGGACGTCGCCGAGCGATGCCAAGACGCCGCCGACCCGGATTCCGCTGTCTCCGTCGACGCCGACGACCTGCTGACCGCGGTGGCCGGCGCGACCGAGTTCGACAGCGTCAGCGCCCGCTCCGACGAGGAAGACGCGGTCCACGCGGTGCTGGGGGACAGCGTCGACGAGAGCCTTGACGCCGGCCAGCGCAAGGTGCTGGCCATTCTCCGGTCGGGCATGACCGGGACGACGCCGACCGAACTCAAAAGCGACGCGTGGGTCATCCGCCAGAACGCGCTCCGCCTGCTGGCGGCGATGCGGGAGTTCGTCGACACGCTCGGGCCGGCCCGCTACGCGAACCTTGCCTGTCGCGTCGAAGCCCGCGTCGAACACGGCATCAGCGCCGACGCGGTGGGGCTGACGGCCATCGACGGCGTCGGCAGCGGCCGCGCGGGCACGCTCGCCGCCGCGGGCCTGTCCTCGCCCGCCGACGTGGTCGAAGCCGGCGAAGACGGCCTCGTCCGTGCCGGCCTCTCGGAGGGGGTTGCCGAGCAGGTGCTGGCCAACGCCCGGGACCTCCCCGTTGTCTCCATCGACTGGGGCGAGTTCCCGGAGACGATTGCGCCCGGCGACAACGACATGCGGGAGGTGACGGTCAGGAACACCGGCGGCAGTGCCCGCGCGGGCCTGCGGGTCACGGTCAACGGCCGCGAGATGACCGCCAAGCCGTCGTATCTCGGTGAAGCGACGCTTCCGGTTGCCGTCTTCGGCGCGGACGCGGACGAACTCACCTTTACCGTCGAGGTCGCGTTCCCCGCGTTGCCGCTCCCGACGATCACCGAAACTCGGTCAGTTCTTGTTCGGTAACCGCTGTTTCGACCGCTGTTCTGAAACACTCTCAGAGCGCTCGATAAAATTTATAAACATTTCTCGAAGCGTTATAGCGCCCTGTGAAATATCGCTGAAAGGTGCTGAAATCCGGTTAACATTCCGAAAAGAGCACGAATTCTCCCCAAGGGTCTGGCGTTTATATTGGGGTATGGGTTCTTACGAAGAACTGAGGAAGCCCCACAATGTCCAGTGCATCGCCCTTCCGCTCCCCGATGGAAGCCGCCCCCAGTAGCGTCGCCCTCCGATCGCTCGTTCGTCCCCTGCAATTCATCGCGTTCTGGCTGGCTATCGTTACGCCGCTGGCATATCCGCCGCTACTGCTGGGCGGACTGGACAGTCAGAGCTTCCTCATCTTCGTGGGTGTCGTTGCCCTCAACATCTTCGGCCTCCTCGCGGGTCGCGGATACGGTGACTCTGCCTGACCTGGCCGGGTCTTTCTCCTCCACGCTTGCATTTCCTGCACACCGTTCTGTGGCTCTTGAACTTCTGCGCCATTTTCCACCGCCACACAGACTCGTGGCTGTTACACACCCGCTAAAAGCACCTGTCGCAGCGACGCGGCGTCGTCTGCGATCTCGTGGACCATCGACAGATCCGTCTCGTCGCCGTCGCCGCGGAACCCGACGGTCGTCATTCCGGCGGCGACGGCAGCGCGTGCGCCCGCGGTGGAATCCTCGACGGCCCAGCAGTCCTCGGGCGCAACGCCCAGTTCTGCCGCGCCCTGCTCGTAGATGTCTGGCTCCGGCTTACCGGGGCCGTCGATGTCATTTGCGCTGATGGCGACATCGAACTTCGAGAGGAGGTCGAAGCGCTCGTCGGCCACGTCGATCCAGGCCCACGGTGCGGAGGTCGTCAGCGCCAGTGCCACGCCGGCGTCTCGCAGGTCGTCGAGCAGTGCGTGTGCCCCATCGAGGAACGTCGCCTCGTTGGCGTAGATCCGCTCGCCGTGCTCCTCGAACAGCCCCTCGAAAACCTCGCGGCTGATTTCGAGGTCGTACTCTGCGTTCAGGTCCGGATACACCTCTCGGTAGTTCCGGCCGGTAATCGCGGCCAGCGGGATGTCGTCGTTCGGTGCGGCCGTCGGCAGGATATCCTCGCGCTGGGCACGGACCCAGTGGTCTTCGGACTGGACGAGCACGCCGTCCATATCGAAACAGACCGCAGCAGGCGGTTCACTCATTGCCTTGGTGTCACTCGGCGACGGCTTTGGCTGTTGTGACTCGGGCGGCACGACCGTGCTACGAAATCCCGCCCACCGACTGAGGATTTAAATACCGAAACCCGGACAGGTGAGTCCATGCACGACGGAACCCGTGTGATCGCTGGTGAATGTACGACCGTTTTCGAGGGACCGCGCGAGCGAGAGCAGCGCGGCGACGTACTCGTCGTCGTCAAACCGGACAACACCGTTCTTGTTCACGACGCCGAAGGGTATCAACCGGTCGCGTGGCTCACACGCGCAGAAAGCGTCACTATCGATAACGGAGCGGTGACCGCCCGCGACGGCGACGAACTCCTCCGGGTGGTCACCCACGAGGAACACGGCAGTGGCCGCTATCCGGCCTCGAACGCCGGCGTTCCGGTGCGCGACTGTCCCGACTGCGCTGGGACGCTGGTTCGCGCCCGTAGCGAGGTCACCTGTACCGGCTGTGACGCTGCATACGGGATTCCAAGCGACGCTGCAGTCACCGGCGGCCGCTGTGACGACTGCGGACTCCCGACGCTTCGGGTGGAACGCGGGCGGGCATTCGAACTGTGTCTCGACCGAGAGTGTGACTCACTGGACGACGCTGTCACCGCGGCCTTCGACCGCGAGTGGGGATGTCCTCACTGTGACGGCGACTTGCTGATTCTCCGCCGCGGCGGCCTGCTCGCCGGCTGTGAGCACTACCCTGACTGTGACACCGGTTTCTCCATGCCGTCCGGCGTCGTCGTCGGTAACTGTGACTGCGGCCTGCCGCTGTTCGAAACCGCTGGCGGCACGCGGTGTCTGGACAGTTCTTGCGCACAACGGGAGTGAATACTGACCCTCCGCACTCGTCCAACTTCGCTACCGGTTCGGACCCGCAGGGGCTTTGTCGCCGCGGGGGCCACGTCAGAGCATGGAACTAACGCTCGACGGTGATGTCGTGCGGGCCGGCTACGAGGCGCGCGAGCGGTTCTATGACTCGCGCGGCTACGGCAAGGTCCGTAACGGCGACATCGACCTGGCCCCGGTGGAGGCCGCACACCTCCTCTACCGCGGGGATATCGAGAGCATCGACGGCATGGACTTCCGGGCGTTCCTCGGATCGGCGGCCGTCTCCGAGGTCGAGTTCGCCGTCTACAAGGACCTCCGTGACCGCGGCTTCTACCTCACGCCAGCCCGTGAAGGGTGGGTCGACGACGCCGCAAGTACGGACTTCGTAGTCTACCCTCGCGGGAAAGGCCCGTGGGACAACGAGGTGGCCTACCGCGTCCGGGTCGTCGGCGAGCGCGACGCCGTCGACGCCGCGGCCCTAGGCGACTGCGTGCTGGCGGTCGTCGACGAGGAGAGCGAGGTCACCTACCTCGACACCGACCGGCGCGACGTTGAAGGAACCAGCGACGCTGTCGTCCCGGCAACGGAAGGGGAACTGCTCGGAGAGCGGGTGGTGTGCTGGGTACCGCCGGCGGAGCTGTACGAGCAGGCGTTCTACGGCCAGCAACTCGGCGATGACGGCGCAGTGCAGCTCTCCCTCGTTGAAGCCGCGTATCTCGCACAGGCGGGACTGCTCACGGTCGATGGCGGGGCCGAGGCCGTCGTCGAGCGCGGCCGCGAGGTCGAGGGAGACCGTTTTGACCGTCGACTAGCTGTCTATGCGGCCCTGCGAGCGAGCGGCGTCGCGCCGAAGACCGGCTTCAAGTTCGGCGCGGACTTCCGGACCTACGCCGATGTCGAAAGTGCGGCGAACCTCGGGCACTCGGAGCTACTGGTGCGTGTGCTGCCGGCCGACCACCGGTTCGAGCCGCGGGACCTCGCGCTGGACGTGCGTCTGGCTCACGGCGTCCGGAAGACAATGGTGTTCGCACTCACGACGGACGGCGGTGATGGCGATATCGAGTGGATCGCCGTCGAGCGACTGACGCCCTGAGCCGGCCGGGTGTCGCGGTCGGTCAGTGGGTGTCTGCTCGTCGGTCCGTCGGCGCACGGAAACGAACCCTTTTTGCGCCGACCGGGACCAAAACACCTGTAACGTGGCTCACCGCGAGCCGACCACAGCTATGACAACGGACGACTCCCACCACGACGACGCATCGCCCGACGAGGACCGCCGCCAGTCGGGCGGAGCGTGGCGGGAGCCTGACGCCCCCTCCGGCGACGACCCAGTGCTACCGGACGGCGGCACCGAGGCCGAAGGGGCCGACGAAGCGACGCTCGACCCGTGGGGCTCCTCGACGATCGCCGACTACCGCAAGCTGTTCGAGCAGTTCGGCATCGAGGAGTTCGACGAGGTGCTTCCCGAAGTCCCCAATCCGCACTACCTGATGCGCCGGGGCGTCATCTTCGGCCACCGAGACTACCGACCGGTCGCCGAAGCCATGCGCAACGACGACCCCTTCGCCGCGCTGTCGGGGTTCATGCCGACCGGCGACCCACACATCGGCCACAAGCTCGTCTTCGACGAGATCATCTGGCATCAACAGCAGGGCGGGGACGCACACGCGCTCATCGCCGACCTCGAAGCCCACAGCGCCCGCGGGCTGTCGTGGGACGAAATCGACGAGCACGCGACGGACTACGTCCTCTCGCTGCTTGCACTGGGCTTTGACCCAGACGAGGGGACGCTGTACCGCCAGTCCGACAACCGTGAGGTGCAGGACCTCGCCTTTGAACTCGGGGCCGAGGCGAACTTCTCGGAGCTGCAGGCCATCTACGACTTCGACGGCGAGACCGACATTTCCCATATGCAGTCAGTCGTCACGCAGATGGCTGACATCCTCTATCCGCAACTGGACGGGCCCAAGCCGACGGTCATCCCCGTCGGCCCGGACCAGGACCCGCACATGCGGCTGGCGCGGGACCTCGCCGCCCGGATGCGGTTTTTCGGCGTGACGGAGGCGTTCGCCAGTTTCGAGGCCGACGGAGTCGAGCGGACACTGCTCCGACAGGCCTACGACGCCCGTGAGGACTACGCCGAGGACGCCGACCGACCGCGGTGTGGCGAGGCTGCCAACTGGCTGCGCGACCACCAGCCAGCGCCCGCCGACGCTCGCGATTCCGTCGTCGCGAAACTCGACGAGGCCGGGAAGGAACCGCTCCGACCGCGGGTTCGGTTCCTCGACCGTAACGCCACTGAGGGGGCCTTCGAGGCACTCATCGAGGCCATCGACGGCGAGAAGCGAGTGTACGACGAGCACATCGACACCTTCGACCTCGACCACGCAGAGGCCGAGGAACTGGCCCGGCAGGTCGAACTCGACACCGGCGGCTACGGCTTCCAGCCGCCGTCGTCCATCTACCACCGGTTTATGACTGGACTCACCGGCGGGAAAATGTCCTCGTCGATTCCGGCCTCCCACATCTCGCTGCTTGACGACCCGGAGGACGGCTACGACAAGGTCAAATCGGCGACCACTGGCGGCCGCTCCACAGCCGAGGAACAGCGCGAGAAGGGCGGGAAAGCCGACGAGTGTCCGGTGTATGAACTGTACGCGTATCTGCTCTCGGGCGACGACGACGAATTCGCCAAAGAAGTATACGACGAGTGTGTCGGCGGCGAACGTCTCTGTGGCGGCTGCAAGGAACAGGCTGCCGAACTGATGGAACAGTTCCTCGAAGAGCATCAGGAGAAACGTGCAGAGTGGGAAGACAGGCTCGACGAACTCGACATCGACCTCGACTCCGACCGCGCGCCGACAAGCGCGGACTGAGTCCCGGGCCGCCACAGCCTGTTTCGTGTCGAGACGGGCACACGCATAACGTTTATATCTGCCAGTCACAACCGCTCAGACATGGCACCCGAATCCCATCGTGCCGGCGTCGTTCGCCAGCCATCCGACAGACAGGGGTTCGGCTTCTTCTGCACTGCCTGACCGCGTGTGGACTCTGACAGCGTCGAGAGGCGTGGTCGGACGAAACCGCGAGCAGGAAGTGAGAACCGTTAACTGAGCGACCCGCGGTTATCACCACAAGACCGAGACACCCGTATGAAACGACCACAGGCACAGGTGGCCGTCCTGCAGGCCGCCGACGCACAGGATGACAGGCGTATCGATGACGTGGCTGCGGAGGCTGACCTCAAGCCAGAAGCAGCCACCAGAGCGGCGTTCGAACTCGAAGCCGACGGACTGGTGTCCGTCGCCGAGGAGACGCTGGAACATTACGAACTCACCGAGGAGGGCGAGACGTACGTCCGCGAGAGCCTGCCCGAACAGGACCTCTACGAGGCCGCTATCGACGCCGGCGCGGCCGACGGCCCAGTCCAGATGGGGCAGGTCATCGGCGCGTCCGGTCTCGAAGGCGGCGCGGTCGATATCGCACTCTCGAACTACGCCCGCAAGGCCTACGGTGAGATCGACAGCGGCGAGATCACGGCTAATCCTGACGCTGCCCCCGGATCTGACCCCGAGATGCTGGCGCTGGAGGCCGTCGCAGACGGCCACGTCGAAGACGCCGACGCGGACGCACTCGACCAACTCGAACGGCGCGGTCTCATCGATGTGCGCGAGGAGACCGTCCGCTCGGTCCAACTCACCGACGACGGCGTCACCGCGCTGATGGAGGGCGTCGACGCCGCCGAGACGGTCGACCAGCTCACCCCGGAGCTGCTTACCAGCGGCGAGTGGGAGGACGTTGCGTTCACCGAGTACAACGTCGCGGCCGACGCCGAGGACGTGAGCCACGGCAAGGAGCATATTCTCCGCCAGACGGCCAACCGCGTGAAGGACACGCTCGTCGGCATGGGCTTCTCCGAGATGGAAGGCCCCCACGCTGACGCCCAGTTCTGGATCAACGACTGCCTGTTCATGCCACAGGACCACCCGGCCCGGACCCACTGGGACCAGTTCGCGCTGGAACAGCCCGAGGAAATCGGCGAGCTCCCGGCGGACCTCGTCGAACGGGTCCGCTCAGCGCATAAAGAGGGCGTCGGCCCCGACGGCGAGGGGTATCACTCGCCATGGACCGAGGATATCGCCCGCGGGATGGACCTGCGGGGCCATACCACCTCGCTGTCGATGCGCTATCTCTCGGGCCATCAGGTCGGAGAGCTGGACCCGCCCGAACGCTACTTCAGCGTCGAGAAGGTGTACCGCAACGACACGCTCGACCCGACGCACCTGCTTGAGTTCTTCCAGATAGAGGGGTGGGTGATGGCCGAGGACCTCTCCGTGCGGGACCTGATGGGGACGTTCACGGAGTTCTACGAGCAGTTCGGCATCACCGACCTGGAGTTCAAGCCCCACTACAACCCCTACACGGAGCCGAGCTTCGAACTGTTTGGCACCCACCCCGAGACCGGCGAGGTCGTCGAGGTCGGCAACTCCGGTATCTTCCGCGACGAGGTGCTCACGCCGCTGGGCGTCGACTGCGACGTGATGGCGTGGGGCCTCTCGCTCGAACGACTACTCATGCTCATGTACGGCTTCGAGGACATCCGCGACGTGCACGGGACGCTGTGTGACCTTGAACTGCTGCGGGAGACGGAGGTGATGCGCTGATGCCGGTCGTTGATGTCGACCCCGACGAACTGCGGTATCTGACCGGCCACGACGAGAAAGACGACGACGAACTCAAATCGGACCTGTTCAACCTTGGCCTCGAATTCGAGGGTTGGACCGAGGACGACGAGTTCCAACTGGAGTTCGCGCCCGATAGACTGGACCGCCTCTCCGTCGAGGGGGTCGCACGGTCGCTGCGCTACCACTACGGCGACGACCGTGGGGTCGAGATTCCCAACACGAACAGCGCCGATTGGACCATCGAGGTCGAGGACCAGCCCGATGAACGCCCCTACGTCACCGGCGCCGTCGTCCGCGGCCTGGACATGGACGAGGCCGCGCTGGAATCGCTCATCCAACTGCAGGAGAAGCTCCACGCGACGATGGGGCGCAAGCGGGCGAAAGGCGCGATTGGGGTTCACGACCTCACGATGCTGAAAGGCGATTCGGTCACGGACGAGACGGGCAAGTCCATCACCTACACCAGCGCCGATCCCGACGAGGCGACGTTCGTCCCGCTGGACGCCGATGCAGAGATGACCCCCAGTGAGGTCATGGCTTCTCACGAGACCGGCCAGACATACGGCGACCTCGTGGCCGACTTCGACCGCGTGCCGGCCATCTACGACGCCATCGGGCTGTTCTCGTTCCCGCCGGTCATCAACGGCCGCCGGACCGAGGTCAGCGTCGACTCCCGGGACCTGTTCATCGAGATGACCGGGACCGACCAGTGGACCATCGACCACATGTGCAACATCGTCTGCTACGCCCTCGCCGCCCGCGGCGGGCAGGTCGAGAAGGTCGACGTGTCCTACGCCGACGACGCGCCCGGCGAGTACGCTGGCAAGACCCTGGAGCGTCCGGACTTCTCGGTGCGGGCGAAGACGGTCACGCACGACCGCATCGAGTCCATCCTCGGCGTCTCGCTCGACAGCCGCGAGGTCGTCGACTACGCCGAGCGCGCCGGCCTCGACGCCACCGAGACCGAAACCGACGACGGCACGGCCTACGAGGTAGAGATTCCGCCCTACCGCGTCGACGTCATCCACCCGCAGGACGTCATCGACGACATCGGCCGGGCGCTCGGGTTCAACAGCCTCGAACCGACCTATCCCGACGTGTCGACGGTCGGCGGCCGCCACGAGCGGTCCAGGCTGGAGGACGCCGCCCGCAACGCCCTGGTCGGCCTGGGCTTCGAGGACCTGCTGAACTTCCACATGATAAACGAGGTCGAGAACTTCGAGCGGATGGGGTTGTCGGTCCCACGGACCGACGAACAGGCGAGCGGTGGTAACCGCGAGCAGGCCGCCGACGCCGTCGGCCAGGCTGACCCGGTCACCATCCAGGAGCCCTACAGCGAGGACTACACCATCCTCCGGACGTGGGCGCTCCCCTCTATCATGATGGTGCTCGAAAACAACACCCACCGGAGCTACCCGCAGGACCTCGCTGAGATCGGGCTGGCCGCCGGGCTCGACGACTCGGAGAACACCGGTGTCGCCGAACACCGCACCGTCGCCGCCGCGCTTGCACGTACAGATGCCTCCTACGAGGACGCGAAGGCCCGTCTGCAGGCGCTGGCCGAAGCGTTCGACAAGGACCTCGAAACGCCCCCGACCACGCATCCGTCGTTCATCGGCGGCCGCGCCGCCGAGGTCGTCCTCGACGGGGAGTCGGTCGGCGTCGTCGGTGAGATTCACCCGAAGGTACTCGTCGAACACGACCTGGAACTGCCGGTGGCGGCCTTCGAGTTCCGACTGGACGCGCTCGAATAACGCGAGCAAGCGTCGTACGAACGGTTCTGCTTCTTCGCTACAGGTCCGCACCGACGGCGTCCTCGACCGAGTCGAAGCCGTCTTCGGCGAGCAAATCAAGCAGTCCCGAATTAATTTCCCGGGCGATAGACGGACCGCGGTAGACCAGACCGGTGTACAGCTGGACGAGCGAGGCCCCGGCGCGGATCTTCCGGTACGCACCCTCCGCCGTCGAGACGCCGCCGACGCCGACGACGGGCACGTCGACGCGCTCGGCGACGAAGCGGACCATCTCCGTGGCCGTGTTCTCGATTGGCTTCCCGGAGAGGCCGCCCGTCTCGACCGCGTTTGGCGACCGCAGGCTAGCTGGCCGTTCCGTCGTCGTATTCGTCGCGACGACGCCATCGAGGCCGAGTTCAGCCACCAAGTCCAGTGCGTCCTCTACTGCCGGTTCAGGGAGGTCCGGCGAGAGCTTCACGAGCAGGGGGGCCGCGCCCGCGTCTTGTAGCTCGCCGAGGATGGCCTCCATCGCGTCGCGGTTCTGGAGCTCTTCGAACCCCTCCGAGTTGGGACAGGAGACGTTGACGACGAAGAAGTCCCCGCCCTCGGCGACGTGTTCGTACGTGGTCCGGTAGTCGTCGGGGGCCGCGTTCGTCCCGACGTGTTCCGTCTTGGCGATGTTGACGCCGACTGGGAACGGAGCGTTGACGTTCTTCAACCGCTCGCCGATGACGATGGCCCCGTCGTTGTTTAGCCCCATCCGGTTGATGATCGCCTCGTCCTCTCTGAGCCGGAACATCCGCGGGCGGGCGTTCCCGACCTGTGGCTCGGCCGTGACGCCGCCGACTTCGGCGAAGCCGAAACCGAGTGAGGCCAACGCTCCGGGGATGGTGGCATTCTTGTCGAAGCCGGCGGCGACGCCGACGGGGTTGTCGAACGTGTGGCCGAACGCCTCCACTGTGAGTCGGTCGTCAGCGACGGTGTAGCGGTCTGCCATTGCGTCGGCGACCCGGGTTCCGTTGACTGTCTCTAACAGTCGGTGGACGCTCCGATTGGCGGTTTCTGCTGGCAGCGAAAACAAGAGTGGTTTCGCGATATCGTAGGGTCTCATTGTGTTGGTGTTCGGGTTCCCTCGAAGAACGGCGTTGTGTTCTCGGTATCGGGCATCAGCCGACGGCTTGGCTTAGCCCGGTGGTACTGTGTTACCGTCGATGGTGCCTCAGAAGTCGTGCTCGACCTCTTCCGGGTCGGCTTTCTGGATAATAATCTTGTTATCGCGGACGCGAACGAACACCTCGTCGCCGATCTCCATCCCGGCGACGGCTAGCTCGTCCTCGTGAATGTTGATATGTACGTTGTGGTACTCGCCGTCCTCATCTTTGGCGCCACTCGGGCTGAGCTTCTTCTTTCGCACCATCGCGCTATCCTACTCCGCACTTCACCGCAGGATACACTTAAGTCTACCGTGCCGCCGGTCGCTGGCTGGCGATTCTGTACGCGCGTGACGATTTCAGTCCGAATATTCGGCTTGCATTGGCCGGTTTAGGCGGTCGAAGTGGCACGCGACGGTCTCAGTGTATAAAAGCATCCCCCGACGGAGGGCGGATTGGGGGGTATATTTATGTTCTGCCATGTGCTGAATTGGCATGGAGCGGTGAAATCCATGGCACCCGACAGTGACAAGCGCAACTTCGCACTGCGCGAAGACGGTGACGAATCGAGCGTCTTCTCGGGCGGAACGCCTCGGCAGGCTGCACTGAAGGCAGCACGTCGACTCGAACCGGCCGACGGTGAAGATCAGGCTGACCCTGAGGAGATACGACTACGGGAGAAGGGGACCCACAAAGTCCACATCTACGAGGCGTGGGCATGGGTCGAGGAGGCTCCTGACGACAAACCCGACTGGATGCCCGGTGATATTACGAAAGGGAACGTCTCGAAGCAGGGCGTCGAACACCTAGACGAGATCTAGGTCGAATCCACGACATTTTCGTTGGCCTTCTGAGAGACATGATTCTGCCCGCGCGTTCACGCGCGCGAACAGGCCTCCTAGCTATTACAGCTAGCTGTTCCATGACCCATACTCTCCGTTTGTACACGTGTGGGGCTCTCACACCCGTGTAATTGCCTCTCGCAGGCGACTTCCTTCGACGGGGTTAAGTGTGGCTCACCCATCGGAATGAAATGCGAACGCGGTCAGGGGCGATGACCCCCGAACGAACGAACTCGTTCCGACGCCCTTAAGTGTAACAGGGCGTTCGGAATGAACGCGAAGGTCGCTCGCGTCGTGCGGTTCGATGCGAGCCCGATCCGATGCCCTTAAGTGTAACAGGGCACTCGGAATGAATGCGAACGACGTTCGGTCGGGGACATCAAACCCCTGCCGACACGGACCAGGCGGGGTCGACTCGCCAACGAAACTCGAAGCCTTTATGATGGCTTCGAGCTAACAATCAGGTCCGAAGAAATGAGGATTCCACCCCTGCGGTCCGCCGTCAAGATGGAATCTGATGTTAGCCCTGATAGTTCGGTGACACTCGGTCGACGGGTGTCCTCGAACACCCTTCGATAGCGACCACACCCATTATCTGGGTGTGATCCCGCCTAACCCCCCGGCATTGTGCCGGGATACATTCCGGTTGATCCTGCCGGAGGCCATTGCTATCGGAGTCCGATTTAGCCATGCTAGTCGCACGGGCTTAGACCCGTGGCATATAGCTCAGTAACACGTGGCCAAACTACCCTACAGACCGCGATAACCTCGGGAAACTGAGGCCAATAGCGGATATCACTCTCACGCTGGAGTGCCGAGAGTGAGAAACGTTCCGGCGCTGTAGGATGTGGCTGCGGCCGATTAGGTAGATGGTGGGGTAACGGCCCACCATGCCGATAATCGGTACGGGTTGTGAGAGCAAGAACCCGGAGACGGTATCTGAGACAAGATACCGGGCCCTACGGGGCGCAGCAGGCGCGAAACCTTTACACTGCACGACAGTGCGATAGGGGGACTCCGAGTGTGAGGGCATATAGCCCTCGCTTTTCTGTACCGTAAGGTGGTACAGGAACAAGGACTGGGCAAGACCGGTGCCAGCCGCCGCGGTAATACCGGCAGTCCAAGTGATGGCCGATATTATTGGGCCTAAAGCGTCCGTAGCCGGCCGGACAAGTCCGTTGGGAAATCGACGCGCTCAACGCGTCGGCGTCCAGCGGAAACTGTCCGGCTTGGGGCCGGAAGACCTGAGGGGTACGTCCGGGGTAGGAGTGAAATCCTGTAATCCTGGACGGACCACCAATGGGGAAACCACCTCAGGAAGACGGACCCGACGGTGAGGGACGAAAGCTAGGGTCTCGAACCGGATTAGATACCCGGGTAGTCCTAGCTGTAAACGATGCTCGCTAGGTGTGCCGTAGGCTACGAGCCTGCGCTGCGCCCTAGGGAAGCCGAGAAGCGAGCCGCCTGGGAAGTACGTCTGCAAGGATGAAACTTAAAGGAATTGGCGGGGGAGCACCACAACCGGAGGAGCCTGCGGTTTAATTG